>JAYSYA010000043.1:0-57263 GCA_043716765.1 Akkermansiaceae bacterium | reverse complement strand
GTTTCCTGCAACTGGCGATGCTGAAGCACTTGTTCCTCGGCGCGTTTGGTCTCGGTGAGGTCGCGGGTGATGGTGGCGACGTTGACCAGCTGTCCCGTCACCGGGTCGTCCACCCGGAACAATTCGTACAGGACGGGGATTTTCGCCCCCGTGACGAAGTGTTGCATCGTCAGTTCTCCAGACCACCGCCCGTCCGTGGCGACGGCGGGCAGAACGACCTCTTCCAGGAATGGTCGCTGCTCCGGAATGAAGTAATCGATGATCTTGCTGCGCCGCACCTGCTCGAGGTCTTGGAGGCCGACGAGTTCCATCGCCGCCCGGTTGCCATACACCGGCTTGCCGTCCGTGTCCGCGATGCCGATAAAATCGCGCGAGTTCTCTACAATGGAGGCGAGAAGCCGCTGCGCCTCCTCGGTTTGTTTGCGTGCGGTGATGTCCAAGGCGATGCCTTCCATGCGGGTCGGCTCGCCAGCGTCGTCGTAGTAGGCGCGGCCTATCGAGACTGCCCAATGCACGCTGCCATCCGGCCAGACGCTGCGGAACTCGATGCGGTATTCCGAGCCATCTTGTAACGTGCGCTCCACGGCATCCTCGGCGCGGGCGCGATCCTCGGGATGAAGCGCGCGGAGGAACTTCTCGTAGCTCATCGCGGTGCGCGGAGGGAGGCCGAAAATCTTCAGGCAACGCTCCGACCAGTCCAGCTCTCCGGTGAGGATGTCCCAATGCCACGTCCCCAGATCGGAGCCGTCAATCGCCAGCCGCAGCCGCTCCTCCGCCTGCTTGCGTTCGGTGATGTCACTGGCAGCGCCGAACCACGCGGTCACTTCTTCGTTCTCGTCGAGAATCGGCACCGCACGCGAACGGACCCAGCCGGTAGCCCCGTCGAGACGCAGGACGCGATGCTCCATCTCGAAAAGTTTTTTCCCGGCAATCGCCTCGCTGACCATCTGCCTGACGCGGGCATGCTCGTCGCGCGGAAGGTAATGATCCATCCACTCCCAGTCGGCGACCGGGCGGTCCGAACTCACAAACAACTCGCGTCCGTCCAGCGGCAGCATCGTTGCCCAGTCGGCTGACATCCGGTAGGGGACCTCCAAACTGGCGTCCGCCAGGGCCTGATAGTTCCGCTCCATTTCATGCCGAGCCTCCTCCGCGCGCTTGCGCTCGGTGATTTCAATGGACGCACAGGTGACTCCGGAGACGAGGCCCGCGGCATCCCGCAGGGGTTCCACCGTCAAATCGAAATGCCGGACCGCGCCTTTGACCTGAGCCGCTATCTCGGCCCGCTGGCCGACGCCGGTGCGGATGACCTCCCGTTTCAGCGCATCGAACACAGCCGCGTCCTCGGCAAGATCGACCAGGTCGGCATTGCGTTTGCCGATGCAATAGGAGTCATCCCAACCCGGGGCCGAATTGAGCAGCCAAGTGTAACGCAATTCCAGGTCCTGCTGAAAAAGCACCACTTCCGAGCACTTCACGGCGAGAGTCAGGCGCTCATTCATGAGCCGCAGCGCCGCCTCGGTCTCCTTGCGGTCGGTGATGTCAATGGCCGCACAGGTGACGCCGGAAATGAGGCCGGCGGCATCCCGCTGGGGTTCCACCAGCAGGTCGTAATGCCGGTCCGCGCCAGGCATGTGAACCAAGACCTCCTGCCGCTGGCCGACCCCCGTGCGGATCACTTCGCGTTTAAGGCCCTCGGTCATCGCCGCGTCTTCGGCGCGCTCCATCAGGTCCGCATCCCGTTTGCCGACGAAATCTGAGACCTTTAAACCCAGCTCCGGGTTGAGATGCCAAATGTAACGCAGATCCAGGTCCTGCTGAAAGAGCACCACTTGCGAGCACTTCACGGCGAGAGTCAGGCGCTCATTCATGAGCCGCAGCGCCGCATCGACATCCTTGCGGTCGGTGATGTCGCGGAAGCGGCTCTGCTCGGCGTCGAGACCCTGTTGGGTGAAGAGCTGCGGGCCGGCGTCGTCGCCCGCCACCACGAGCGCATCCACCTCGCCCGCGCGGATGGCGCGGAGCATTTCCTCCGCGTCCTCCAGCCGCGCGCGCAGCTCGGCGTTCTCGGCGCGGAGGGATGGGTCGGTGGAAGGCGGCGGCGGCATGGCGGGGGTATTTATGATTTATAATTTATGATTTATGATTTCGGCTTCCGGGTCGTCCGCTGCTTGGTGATGCTGCGGGTCGCGTTGAAGATTTTCCTGAGTTCACCGGATGGTGAACTTGTTGATGAAGTCGGCATCAGATTTCGCCCGCAAGGCCGCGCGGTAGTTCGCAGCGACCGACGTTCCACTCCTCGCCACTTGATTACCGACGGTGCGTCCAGCAACCGTCTTGGGCAGCGCCTTACGCGCGTGATCTTCCTGGCGCAGCCCGGCGGCGGCGCGTGCGTGCGCTTCCTGCGCCACGCGCGCGGTGCCGGCGAGCGCGCTAGTCGCCGCCGAGATACACGTCCGGAGGTCGATGCCCGCGTCGCTCAGCACGGATTCGCGCACCTGATTCGAGTGCGCCATGGCGAGCATCGTCTCCCCGCAGCCCGCGCCACCGGCGACGAGCGCGGGCCGCCCGCGCGGCAGCCCGCCGCCAGTGATTTCATCGAAGCCGGTAATGCCGGTGGGGGATTTCGGGAGGGTGGTGCCAGGTATTTTCTTCGATCTCATTGTGCAGATTCTCGCCAGCGTAGCTATTCAAGCCCCCCTGCCAAGAAATCTTTAGACTGCGGATTTTTAAGCGATCAGCGGCGGGTCACTCGGTCGAACGGCTCTCGTCGGTGCGGTCCGCCATGATGTGGGCCGCCCAATCGAGCGCCGAGGTATCAAGCGCTTGGTGGGCGGGCATCCCGCCTGCGAAAAGCGCCTGAAAGAGGCCGCGCTGCCGGCTGAGCTCGTCCGCCAAGGGCCCGAAGACTTCACGGTGGCCAGAAATATCCGCGTAATCGAACAGGCCGTTGTGGCAGTGGCGGTCGTCGTCCCATCCGGGATGATTGAGGACCGGGTAAAGACAGATGCCTTCCATCGGCACGCCACGGGCCATCGCGCAGGCGACCTCGTTTGACATGTAGCGCAGCCACGCGGGACGGGTATCGTCCTCGATGCCGGTCTCCGCGATGAAGAGCGGCCGTGCGTAGCGTTGGTGCATTTCCACCAACATGTCGCGGACGTGGCGGTAGCGGGGATCGGACGGAACAATCATGGAGCCGTGACCGCCGGGGTAGCTCCACTGGTTGTGGATGTAGTAGTTGACGCCGATGACGTCGAGGCAGTCCTCGGAGCCACCGAGTTCGGGGCGGATCCTGCCGGCGATCATGTCCCAAGCTTCGAATTGTCCCTGGCGCTGGGCTTCGGCATGGGGCGCATCCTCCGGGCGGTCGGGGAGGGCCACGACGTTCATGATCGGATCGATTTGGAAAAAGCGGATCGCCGGGTTCACCTCGCGCATGGCGCGGATCGATTCGATGGTGGCGCGGACGAGTTGCGTCTTCACGTCGCCACCCCGGTTCTCGGCGAAGGGGTTGAAGACCCCGGCGTCGCCCGCTGCCCATGAGAAAAACGAGATTTCGTTGATGGGGGAAATGAATGGCACTTCGGTGTATTCGCTGAGCACCTCGACGGTGGCGCGGCTGAAGGCGACGAAGCGCTCGATGAACTCGACGGTAAAGAGGTCGAGGTCATCCGGCCAGCCGTAGTGCCAGAGATCCCAGATCGGCTGCATGTCGGTGTCGCGGGCGGCGGCGAACATCGGCCGGACGCCGGAGAAGTCGTATTCGCCGGGGCGGGTTTCAATTAGATGCCAGCGCAGGCCCTCGCGGACGCTGTGGATGCCGTGGCTTTGGAGGAGCCGGTAGTCGCTCGCCACGAAGGTGTCGTGCTGGGTCGAGGAGACCAGGTCGAGGCGTTTGCCGGTAGGAAGCCGGTGCGTTGAGCACTCGAATCCTCCCATGAAGAAGCTGTTAAAAAGACTAGTATTCATCGCGTTCGGGGGGGTAGGGGCGGATCATAAAGTTTAACCGGATTTTTTTCTCACGCAAGGTTGCAGAACTGCAAGTCTGGTGGAGAGTCCCGCTCCTTGCCCATCTGAAGAGCGACAAAATCCAAGAAGAACATGAATTACATAAGCCTCGTCCCGAGCGGAGCGACCGATGTTTCCGGCCTCATCCTTTCTCCAAAAAACCCTGCAACCTCCGTCGCGCTACCTGGCCTATGGCCGGCGCGGAAAGCTTGGGCGTGGCACGCCTCGCGCAGCTGGCGGGTCGGCTGTAATTTCACTCCGAGCAGCGCCATCAATCAGCTCGAGATGTGGCAGGCAGACAGCTTCGACCATGCAATGATCGAGCGAGAACTCGGCTGGGCCCGCACACTCGGCTTCACGAGCATCCGCGTCTTTCTTCACAACCTGTTATGGGACTGCAAGCAGTTGCCCGAGCGGATCGAGCGCTTCCTCGAGATCACGCACCGCCACGGCATCGCCGTCATGTTTGTGTTGCTAGACGCTTGCTGGGATCCGCTTCCCCGGCCGGGCAAGCAGCGTGGGCCGCGGCCACACACGCATAACTCCGGCTGGCTGCAAGCGCCGGGGGCGGAGATCCTCGCCGCGCCCGGACGTCACGACGAGTTGGAGGACTATATCTCCGGCGTGATCAGCCGCTTTGCCAACGACGAGCGGGTCGAGTGCTGGGATCTTTTCAACGAGCCAGACAACCGCTCCGCGGCACCCTACGACGTGCATGAGCCGGAGGAAAAGACGGCGCTCTCACTGATGCTGCTGCGCAAGGCGTTTGAGTGGGCGCGCCGGGTGGCACCCAGCCAACCGCTTACCTCGGGCGTGTGGCGCGGGACTTGGAGCGATCCGAAGCAGGTGACCGAGCTTGAGCGCTTCCAGCTTGAGAACAGCGACGTGGTCAGCTTCCACAACTACGGACCGCTGGCCCAACTCCAGGAATGCCACGAGAGCCTGCGCCGCTACGGCAGGCCGATCCTCTGCACAGAGTTCATGGCGCGGCCGGCGGGGTCCACCTTCAGCTCGAAGCTTTCGTTCATGAAGGACCACGGAATCGGCGCATACAGCTGGGGCTTCGTGACCGGCAAGACGCAGACCCAGTATCCTTGGGACTCGTGGTCGAACGCCTATGAAAGCGAGCCGCCGATTTGGTTCCACGATATCCTGCGCGGCGACGGCACTCCGTTTGATCCGACCGAGGTGGAGCTGATACGTTTGCTGGCAAGCCACGAGCCGTGCCAGCTCTGATCAGGGAGTGATTGAAATCAGATAGAATCGTCGATGGAAACATCCTCGAAATCAACGATCGGGATGATGATGGAGTCGAGTTTGGCTTGGATGGCCGCCTTACGGGCATCCGCCGCCGGGAACCATGCGTGAGAGTGCACTACAAATTTCCAAAAGCATGGTAAGTTAGCGCCATCCCCCCAACTCATTTTTAGGTTCATTGTGAGCTTGACGACCGCCACCGTTTTACATGTTATAAAAAGATGTATACAAGGCGATTCCTCAGTTCGGTTTTATGGTCTAGATTTGGCGCTCCTATACGCGCCCTTCGTGGTCCTCGGATTCCACCCGCATCCAACGTAGACTACTGGGACGGTCAGGTCTCTGGCTTTTTCGCTCCTCGGCTTGGCGGAACCGTTCCCGTTGACGCTCGAAACCGGATCATCGAAACACTTCTGAGGCACCATCTACCATCGGCCAAAAGCGCCCTCGACATAGGCTGCGCCGGAGGAACCTTGGCCACAGTCTTGTTAGGCGGTGAATTCGATACCTATTGCGGAGTGGACATCAGCAAACACTCGGTGGAAGCAGCGCGTCAGAATGTGAACGACCCCAGAGCCCTCTTTGCGCAAGGGACTCTGGAAGAATTCCAGCCGGCCAGACAGTTTGACGTCATCGTATTATCCGAGGTCCTTTACTACGTTGAATTTCCACGCGTCGTCGACGCCCTTCTGCGCTATGCCAATTTTCTCAACCCGGACGGTGCATTTTGTATCTCCTTGAATTTACACCCGCAGGGCACCGCAATTCAACGCGTTCTGGCACCACGACTGTCCTACGTGAATGGACTTCTCTATCAGGAAAAGGCCAGAATGGACACTCGTTTTCGGCCTAACCGGGAGCGTCCTCTGACTCACACTTTTTTGGCGACGGTTCGTAAGGAAGTTGCACATTGAAGTCCACTGGCGGATTGTCCGTATTGCGCCGGATTCGGGCGGCCAGCAGGTGCTTGCGGGGGAGTGTGTAGGTGAGTGCGAAATAGGTGCCCCATGCCATGTTGTCCTCGGAGGCGGACTTGTCGTAGCGGTCATCCATGCCCGGCACGCCGCGCATCCCCCTCCGTCTGCGTCCGACACCCTCCGACACCAACTTTCCTTCTTCCCTCCAGCTTGGGAGAGCGGCGTTGATCGTGTTTTCTTCCAGTCCTTGGTGAGGCGCTTGGGTGGGAACTAAATTTTGACGAATCCGCGATTTTGAATCACCCTGATTTCATTCATGCACCCATTCCTTGCTCCCGGTTTCCAAATCCGCTGGTCCACGCTTGTTCCTGACGCCGTGGAGCCGGACATCCGCCACGCGCTTGCTCTCGCGAAGCAAAATATCGAGGCGATCTGCGCGCAGGAGCCTGCGGCGGCGACCTATGAATCCACCTTCCTCGCCTTTGAAAATGCCGCCGAGCAACTCGGCGACGGCTGGGGCCGCCTCAATCACCTCGACTCGGTGTGCGACTCGCCCGCCCAGCGCGAGGCGCTCGGCAAGATGCTACCAGAGGTCACCGATTTCTACTCGTCGCTCGCCCTCAACGACCGCTTGTGGGCGGTGATGAAGGCCGCGGGCGAGCGCCAGGAAATCGCCTCGCTGCCTGCGGTCCAGCGCCGCTTCGTCGAGGAGACTCTATCTGATTTCCGCAACTCCGGAGCCGATCTGCCCGCCGCCCGGAAAGAACGCATCGCCGCCATTGAGGCCGAGCTTTCCAAGATCACCAAGGAGTATTCCGAGCACGTGCTCGACTCCACCAACGCCTGGGAACTCGTCATTACCGATGAGGCGAAACTCGCCGGCCTGCCGGAATCCGCCATCGCCGGTGCGGCGTCTAACGCCCGAGCCAAAGGCCACGAGGGACCGGCTTGGCGCTTCACCCTCCAGTTCCCGTCGATGTTCCCGCTCATGCAGCACCTGCACGACGACTCGATCCGCCGCCAAGTCTGGGAGGCGTCCTCGAAAGTCGGCGCCACCGGCGAGTTCGACAACACCGCGCTCGTCTGGCAGATCCTCACTCTCCGCCACGAAAAGGCCGCCATCCTCGGCCACCAACATTTTGCCGATCTCACGCTCCTCCGCCGGATGGCGAAAGACGGCGGTACCGCGCTGGGCTTCATCGAGAATCTCCACGCGCGCGTGCAACCGTCGTTTCTAGCCGAGCACAAACAGCTCGCCCAATACAAGGCCGCGAAAACCGGCCAGCCCGTCGGCCCGCTAGAGCCGTGGGAAGTCGCCTACTGGGCGGAGAAGCAGCGCCAGGAAAACTACGACTTCGACGAGGAGGCGTTGCGCCCTTATTTCCCGGTCGATGGCGTGATGGCCGGCATGTTTGAAATCGCCTCGCGGCTTTTCGGCATCACCATCCGCCAGCTTGAAACGGTTTTCTATCAGTCCGGTGCCGGCCCCGCCACGCTGCCGGACGGAGTGGTGGAAGTCTGGCACCCGGAGTGTGCCTTCTACCAGATTCACGACTCAAACACCTCGGCCCACCTCGGCTCGTTCTATGCCGACTGGCACCCGCGCGAGTCGAAGCGCGGCGGCGCGTGGATGAACTCGCTGCACACGGGCGCGCCCGGCGAGCCGCACCTCGGCCTGATCATCGGCAACATGAGCCCGCCGGTGGACGGCAAGCCCGCGCTTCTAACTCACAGCGAGGTCGAGACGATTTTCCACGAGTTCGGTCACTTGCTCCACGGCTTGCTCAGCCAGGTGGCAGTTAAATCCCTGTCCGGAACGAACGTGCCGTGGGATTTCGTCGAGCTGCCATCGCAGATCATGGAAAACTTCTGTTGGGACCGCGAATCGCTCGATCTCTTCGCGCGCCACTTCGAGACCGGCGAAGCGATTCCGGAGGATCTTTTCCTGAAAATGATCGCCGCAAAAAACTACCTCGGCGCCTCCGCCTTCATGCGCCAGCTCGCCCTCGCCAAGCTCGATCTTGAACTCCACACCCGTCTCGCAGATTTCCTTGGAAAAGACCTCGACACAGTCGACCGCGAAGTCCTGGCCGACTACCTCGCACCGCTCAAGACCCAGTCGCCCTCGATGATGCGGCGCTTCAGCCATCTCTTCAGCAGCCCCACCGGATATGCCGCAGGCTACTATTCCTACAAGTGGGCGGAGGTTCTCGACGCCGACGCTTTCACCCGTTTCCAACAGGAGGGCGTTCTCAATCCCGAGACCGGCATGGCGTTCCGCGAGCACATCCTCAGCAAGGGAAATTCTGTCGCGCCGGATGAACTCTACCGCCTCTTCATGGGCCGCGATCCGGAATTGGAGCCGCTCCTGGTCCGCGCCGGACTCGCCGAGCCAGTGCTGGCTTAGACTCGCATTTTCAGCACAAGATCAAGCCATGCGCCTCGCCGTCATCAATCTCGTCGGACTTTCGCGATCGCTGTTAGGCCGGGACATGCCGGGCTTGACGAGGTTCGCGGAGAAGCACGGTCTGCAAAGTTATAGGCCCGCGTTTCCGGCGGTGACCTGCACGGCGCAGTCGTCGATCGCCACCGGCACCTCGCCCGGAGAGCACGGGATCGTGGCGAACGGCTGGTATGACCGGGAAAGCGCGGAAGTGCGTTTCTGGAAGCAAAGCAACCACCTCGTCCACGGCGAAAAGCTGTGGGACAAGCTGCGGCGCGAGGTTCCCGGCTTTACCTGCGCGAAGTTGTTCTGGTGGTATAACATGTATTCGTCCGCGGATTTTTCCATCACGCCACGGCCGCTCTATCCGGCGGACGGCCGCAAGGTGTTCGACGTCCACACCCAGCCGATGGAGATGCGCGACGCGTTGAAAAACGCCCTCGGGCCGTTTCCGTTCCCGGCGTTCTGGGGACCGGCGGCGGGGATCGCTTCGTCCGAGTGGATCGCCGCTGCCGCGAAATGGGTGGAGCAAAAGCACTCGCCGACGCTGAGTCTGGTCTATCTGCCGCATCTCGATTATCCGCTGCAGAAGGACGGCCCGGCGGCGGCTAACATCCCGGCGGAGTTGCGAAAGATCGACGCGCTGGCGACGGATCTCATCGGTTATTATGAGTCGCGCGGCGTGCGGGTGCTGGTGCTTTCTGAATACGGGATTTCACCCGTTAGCCGGGCGGTCCATCTCAACCGCTTGTTCCGGGAAAATGGCTGGCTACAAATCAAGAACGAGCTCGGCTTGGAAACGCTCGACTGCGGGGCTTCGCGCGCGTTCGCCGTGGCGGACCATCAGGTGGCGCATGTTTATGTGAACGATGCGGCGATCCGCGATGAAGTGCGTGACTTGCTAGAAAACACTCCCGGCATCGACGAGGTCCGCACGTCCGCGGAAATTTGGGGCGAGGGCGTGGCGACCGAGCGCGGCGGGGATTTCATCGCCATCGCCGCGGCGGACGCATGGTTCACTTATTATTTCTGGGAGAATGACGCGGTCGCGCCCGACTACGCGCGGACCATCGATATCCACCGCAAGCCGGGCTATGATCCGTGCGAGCTGTTCATCGATCCGGCACTCAAGTTTCCCAAGCTGCGGATCGCGAAATTCCTGTTAAAGAAAAAGCTCGGGCTGCGCGGTTTGCTCGATGTCATCCCGCTGGATGCCTCCCTGGTGAAGGGCTCGCACGGCCGGGACGAGGTGGCGGATGACGAGCAGCCGGTTTTGTTAGGAACGGCCTATCCGGTGAGCACGGCGGAGGATGTGCACCGCGCGATTCTAGCGGTATTCAACGCGGGCTGATCACCACGGCGTGCTCGTCGTAGCGGATTTTGGCGCCCGTTTCATCGGTGAGATATTTCATCACCGCCCTGGCAGGCATGTTCTTCAGATTCAGGGAAATTTTCTGAGTGGCGAGCAGCGCCTTGGGATCTTCAATGACGAAATTCGGCGTCACCTCGCCTTTGGATTCCTTTTCGATGATCAAGCTCAAGCCTGTGAGGGCTTCCTGGAGCGTTGCTTGATCGAGTTGGAAAACCGGGATCATCACCGCCCCGAATTTCGCCTCGCGGCCTTTGGTGGCGATGGCCGGGGCGTTGAGTTTGAGCTGGCCGAGGCTGTAGGTCGCGTTGGGGTTCTTGGGGTCGCGTCTCAGGGCTTCCGTGTAAAAATTGCGGGCGGCGGCGGGATCGCCGGCTTTCTCGGCGGCGAGTCCTTTTTGATAGATCGCCTCGGCTTGTTGGGCTGGCGACTGGGCGAGGGCTTGAGAAACCAGGGTGCAGGCGACGACAAACGTGATGATTTTGGACATGTTGATATGGGTTTAACCAATACAACGCCTAACTCACCTGCCGGCCGGGATCAACCGGTAAATTGCGGAAATCCATCACGAATACGTGGCCGGAAACGTTTACGCCATGTCCGGCGGCACGTTGAACCATCCGCGCATCGCTGGAAATTTCATGCGGGTTCAATCTTTTCCGTGATCAGCTTCCAGTCCTTCTCCGTCACCATTACGAAAAGGCACTTTCCGCTGCTCAGCTCCTCCCAAAGCCCACCGATTTCGCGGTCATCCTTCGCATCGGTCCAGCGATCCTTCCCTTTGTATTCCACCGCGAGTATCCTGCCGTCTTCCAACTTGCAGATGAAATCCGGATAGAATCTGCCGTTCGCCTTTTGCAGGAAAAACGACATACCATTCTTCCTCACGAGGTTCCTTACCCAGAATTTCACCTTTGCTTGCCGGTCTAGCCAGCATGCGCAGGCAAACTCCTCCTTCGAGTCAAAGTCGCCAATCCGCGGATAGTAGTGCCTTTCGAACTCGTGGGCACCATACTTGCCTGCCGGGTCGTAGAGCCTGTCCGGGGCATAAGCGTCCGGGTGAAACTCGAACTCATACTCCGCTCCAACCCTTACCCGGTCTTCGTTACCCACGCCGAAGAGGAAGCTCTGGCACTCCTTCGCCACCGCCCGCTTCCGCAGATCGTCCACCTGCCACGCAATGAGGTTCCGCAGCAGGAACTTCTGCCGGTTTACTCTCGCAAGATCCATCCCGTCCTTAGCCAGCAGCGAGGATAGCCACGAAGAAACGAACGCACGCTTGCTAGCGTGGGTGATCGACGGGTCGTGGATCTGACGGCAGAACCATGCTGCCAACTTCGCTTCCGTCCAATGCTCCGGCACGTACGACATGCTAAGATCACGCTGCAAATCCCGCAGGAACCTCGTGGTCATGTGCCCGGTATTTGCGATGTCGATCTCGCCCGCGTCACGGACACGCAGAGCCAGTTTCAGCTCGTTGATGGCATCGTCGGAAGGCGTTGCTTGATAGAGCGGAAGCTCCCACGGATAATCCAGCGCCTCCGGCTCGTCGAAGAGGCGCAGCTCCCCGTGGAGCATCACCTCCATCTGTGGCACGCGGAAATCCAGCCCTTTTTCCGAAGGCGTTTCGAAGATCACCGCCGCCTTTTGGCTATGTTCCACCGCTTGGCGGATCGTCTCCTTCGTCACCTCCATCACCGCCACCCCTTGCAACTCTTGAGTCTCTTCGGCGGTCAGCGGTTGGTTGATCTGCAATTCACCCTTCGCCTTGGAAAATTTTACTTTCGCCTTCAGCCCCTTGGAGACCTTGGAAATATCGATGCTCTCCGACAGCTTCACGCCCACTGGCGTGAATTTGATCCGCCCTCTGCCAAGATCCAGTCTGCCTTGCTCCTTCCTCCCGGCAGTTACGAAGTCCTTCGCGTCCGCCTTGTCGAAGCCCGCCGATGCCACCAGCGTGTCGCGCAGCATGTTAGCCGTCTCACCGAACTCTCGGGAAACCACATACGCATAGGACTTGTTCAACGCCGCCGTCTCCCGTGCCTTCGCCTGCGGCTGCCGCAGGATGCGCCCCAGCAACTGCTCCACGCTCTTCTCGTTTTTCAACTCTGCCAGACTCACGAGGATGTAGGCGAAAGCGCAGTCCCAGCCCTCCGCCAGTTGCTGCTGCGTGATGATGAACTTCACTGGGCACTTCTCGTCGAAGATCCCTTTCGGGAAATCCTTCTCCACCTGCTCCAGCCCGCGCTCATCGCCGGTTGCGATGATGATCTCCTCCTCCGGGATATTGTGGTTCTTCATCAGCTCCGCCTTCACCCAATCCGCGTCCCGCGTCTCTTTGAGCTTCGATCTTTTTTCCGATTGGATCAGCACCAGCGGCCTAATGTAAGGCGCACCCTTTCTTTCCTCCGCCCGTGCCATTTCCGCCAGCTCGTCGCGCTTGTTGATCGCCTCGGCGAGGCATTTCTGCTCGTCCGGTTCCGTTTCCAGCAGGATCGGCAGTTTGATCATCTCCTCTTGCTTCAGCTCCACGGCGGAAACGGAATGCAGGACATTGCTAGGAACCTTCACGGTGTCCGGTGTCGCCGTTAGTTCCATGATGCCGGAGGGTCGGAACTTCGCCAAAGTGCCGAAGGATAGATCCGTCCGCCCGTTGTGCGCCTCGTCCACGATGATGAAGGGCCGCCGCAACCGCAGAGCGTTCACCAGCGAGTAGGCCACCCGGCCCTTCTCAGTGATCTTCTCCAGCCCTTCCGCCTGCTCCTCCGTCAGGTTCCGGAAAAGATCCATCAGGGCTCCGTTGTCCTCGTATACCTTGCGGATCTCCTCATCCCCCACGTTGAAAGCTTGCGAAGTGGCTACGATGATCACCGTGCCCGTCTCCAGGGTCGAGCGGTTGATACTCTTCGCTTCCGAGAGATCCAGCACATGCACCGGCCCCGCTTCGCGCAGCGCGGCGTGATAGGGATGGTCGCGATCCTTCAGCGCGTTGATCGTCTGCGTGCGGATCGGCTTGGAGGGAACCAGCCACAGGATCACGCTGTGCTCCGTTTGGAGCAGGGTGTTGTTCACCAGCGCCACACTCTTTGCCGCGAGCCAGGTCTTACCGCCACCTGTCGGCACCCGCAGGCAGAAATACGGCATCTCGGCAGGAAACTCCCCTTTCAGCGGCGTGAAATAGCTCTTCTCCCCCCACAGCTCCTCCGTGGTCTTTTGGAAGGCCCAATCCGCGTCGCCCACCTCCTGGCATTTCGTGAAATACTTCTCCACGCTCTCAAGGCAGCTCCTCTGATAGTCTTTGGCGGAAAACGATGGCATGATGGGGAAAATACGGGGTGCTTACGGGGCGTGGGCCGGAGGCGAATCAGAGCGTTTCGCCCAAGTGGAGCCCACACGGCGTGCATTCGGATTCAAAAAAACTTGAACTCGGTCCTGCCTCGACTAGGTTTTCGCCGGGTTGGGTTATCTCGGCCGGCAGCATGGCTACGGGGAATTCCTCGTGGCCTGTTGTTTTTTTAGGGGATGTTGAATTCACCTTGGGTCAGCGGGGTTTCAGGGTTGAGTTGCTTCGAGCGGATGATCTTGTAGGTCCGATTCGCCTGATCCGGGCGCAAGGTCGCCAGCCCGATGGGGCGCGCGAAGAGATCGGCGAACTGCAAGCCCGTGGAATTCGCTTTCTTTGAGGCCATGATGGGCACGAAGGGATAGGCTCTCTGGTGGCGGTTCTCGCCCGAGCTGATCCGCCGGAACTCCAGCTCCAGGAGCTGATCCTCGTTTTTTCCCCGTTGCTCGAAGACCACGTGTGTCGTCTTGTCCACCGCGTTGAGGACTGCCAGAGAATCGTAAAGCTCCTCCAGGCAGCTTTGGAGCGCGATGTGGTAGAGGTTCTCATGCGGCTGGTGGCGGCCGTCCTTTTGGATGAATTTTGAAATGATCCTGAAATTGGATTTTTCGATGAGTTGGTTGAGCTGGGTGAAGAATTCCTCGCGCAATTTCGGATTCCGCAGAAAACCGAAGTCGCCGGTGGATTTGCGGATTTCCCGCTCGTGGAAAACCACCATGTCGTGGCCGAAGAATGCGAACTTGAGCCGCTGCATCCCCGGGGCCACTTGCCGGGCGTAAGCGGTCTTCTCGAACAAGCAGAAGGCCAGCACGAAACACGGGTAACTCGGATCCGGCTCAGGAGCCGCGTGGCCGCTCTCATCCACATAAACGATGTAATCGCTGAACTCCGGGATACTCATCACACCTCGATCGCGTAAGGGGTTTGTTTGAAAATGATGTTCGCTCGCGCCAGTGCCGCCGGGCCGATGCCCTTCACCGCTGCCGCGTAGATCACGCGCAGCCCGTCGTGCTCCGGCAGGCTTTCCAGCACCGCCTGTGTCAGGATATTTCCGCCCGCCGGGCGTCTGTCACCGAGGATGCCGTTGAAAAGCAGATAGACCGCCACTCCCCCGTGCGTCCCGAGCAAGGGAGAATCCGCCTTACCGGTGTAGCCCTGCCCGGTCTCAGCGAACCACACGAAATCCGCTAGCTGCGCAAAGGTCACATCGTCCCGGATATCGCCGAACTCGTTGAACAGCGGATCCTCGCTCAGGCGGCAGAACTGGAAGCCTCCGCCTAGCCCCTCCACCCGCTCACTCTTTGCATTCGTGTAACCGTCCGCAACCAACCCTACTCGCTTCGCCGTAATGTCCTGCGCAATCTTCTCCTCCATCTCGATAAGGATAAACTTCCGGTTGCCGCCGTCCTCCGCGTTCTGCTTCAAAACCGCATGCCCCGTTGTCCCGGAGCCAGCGAAGGAGTCGAGGATGATTGAATCTGGATCATTGACGAGTCCAATAACCCACGAGATAAGTTCTACGGGTTTGGGTGTATCAAACACCTTTGACCCTAAGATGGTTTTGATCTCGGACGTTCCCTGTGCGTTTGTAGCCAATTTGTCGAGCCACGACCCTTGAGCTGCATACCGGGTTGTTCCTTGACGCAGTTTCTCATACGGTACCCAGCGCTTTCCTTCTTTGTCATCAAAATCCCTCCATTCCCAATGTGCTTCAGAGGCGTCCTTTAAAACCTTGGCCATATAGGGGTTTTTTTTTCCGAGCCGCCACCTCCCTTCGTCTCGATCGTTTCGTACCGGCCAGCACTCGTTGCCGTCGGGGTCAGTCAACGGAAACCACATTGTTTTCCGATCTCCACGGTGCGACTCTGCTCCCCACTTGAGTAATTCCCGCCCACACTTGTAGGAGCCTTGTGAATCCACAAGATCGTAATCGTGTTCATCGACTTCTTCCATTGAGATGAACTTCTTATCCTTGCGATGGTAGATGACCAAATACTCGTGACCGATACGCAAACCGCTTTTCTGTTTTCCACCACTTGGCTCGGCTTTCCATGGGCAGATCGCAACCCTGTTGCTCGGCTGGAAAATCAGGTCCAACAGGGCGAGGCAATTTCCAAGCTCGTTATCGTCAATCGAAACCGCAATCAACCCATCTTCTGCTAGGAGCTCCTTAAGAAGAAAAATTCTCGGGAACATCATGCAAAGCCACTTGTCATGGCGGGAGAGATCTTCTGCTTCCTTGCCTACAGCTTGGCCGAGCCAGCGGTTGATCTCCGGGGAGTTTACGTTGTCGTTGTAAATCCACCCCTTCCCTTCGCCGTTGTCGTTGCCGGTGTTGTAGGGCGGATCGATGTAGATGCATTTCACCTTGCCCGCATACTTCGGCAGCAGCGCTTTGAGGGCGTGGAGGTTGTCCCCCTGCACGATCAGGTTTCCCGTTTCCGCGCCGCCGTGGGAAAGCTTCACATCCGGCTCCAGCAAGCGGAACGGCACCTCCTTGTGGTGGCGAATTACTGCGTTTTTCCCAATCCAATCCAGTGTAGGCATCTCTCCCGCCTGTTCTATCCCCAAGGGCGCAAGCGGAAAGGCCAAAGTGTGAAATTCCAAGGAGTGCCTAGGGGGATGATGGTCTTGAGACTGTTAAAAGCCGCCCTAGCGCCCACTTCCAACGCGAAACATTTCCAGTTAGGAAACAGTAGCCCCGGGGGGCGAACTCCGGGATCTCGAAAAAGCATTTTCAGGAAATGGAAAAGCGGCAGCTCCCAGAGAGGGGCGAAACAGTCGCTAGAATAGCGACGCCCCTTGGTTCCGGATGCGCTCAGTGCGGCAGTGGCATCCGGGGGCTCATGGACGATCTTGGCCACGCGGTGGCCTGGACCTGAGAGCCCGGCACGAGAGCCACGATTACAAAACGATCACGGCGGCGGCTCCTCCGGAGCTGCTGGAGCCGCCGGATTCGCGGCGACTGCGGGCTTGAGCAACGATTCGAATTCCTCGCCCCACTCGCGGGCGGAGGGATGGGCGAGGAATTTCTCCAGATGCGCTAACATCCGCACCGCCGCGCCGCTCTCGTCGCCGCTGCGGAAGAGATCAATCTCCATCTGCCACTGGAGTTTCGGCTGGGTTTCGGCGAGAAATCGCTCGTAAGCGGGAGATTGCATCGCGGATGCCATGCCGATTCTTTTTTCCTCCTTCGGATTTTTATCATTCACCGGGGACCAATGCTCCATCTTGGCACCTTCCTGCTGGATGCGCTTGATCCAAGTGGCCCGCAACTCGCCCACTCGTGCGGGACTGCGATAGGGCGGCAGCAGGACTTCGCCGTAAACCTGGTCGAGCTGGATGGGTGACAGCGGCCACTTCTCCACCTTCGCGCTGTTGATTTCGTAAGCTCTGGCGAAGACGGACGACGTCACCGCTTGGTTGAGGATGGCTTCTTGGTTTTTGAGTTTCTCGGGGTCGCGGAAAATCGAATCGACGATTTCCTGGGCGTCCACCGCCAGCTTGGCGCGATCGGCTTTGTCCGAGGCGGCTTGGAGCGTGAGGACGAGCCAGCGAAGTTGGTGGCGGAGGGCAAGGCGGAGGCCGGGGTCGGAGAGTTTTTCGGCTTCCTTGCGTTTCCATTCGCGGAAATCGCCGGCTTTCTTTTGCTGGTCCTCGAAGTTCACCTTTTCCATGCAGTTGAGGTAAAGCGAGATCGCGGCATCGTCGCTGCCGATGGCCTCGCGGAAGGCGGCTAAGGCGATGCGGAACCTCGCGTCCACCTTGGAATCGGCGGATTCCCGGAGTTTCTCGAGATTTTCCAACAGCGTCTCGCGGTCCGCATCGGAGAGGATTTCCGCCCGTGCGTTATTGAGGCTGAGGGCGGCACAAACCAAGACAACGGAAAATCGCATGGGCGGGTTCATCGCAAAATTCGACGGCGGGGCCAAGGGGGAAGAAAAAATCTTGAGGGCCGCCGCAGGCGGGTCGGCGTGGTTTCCGCGCTTGGATTTTCGCGATTCACGCGCATGGTTGGCCTCGTCACCCACCCATCCCATGAATCCTGCATTCCGTCGTTTGTTGGCACTTGCCGCCGTTTTCGCCACCGCTTTCATCGCCGTCTCCGCGCTGCGGACGTGGCGGGCCGGCGGCGATTTGCGCAGCTTGATTCCCGGCTTTTCCAAGAGGGCCGGCCCCTTCCAGCCGGAAACTTTCACGTTGCCCGACAAGGCTCCGCTGGACCTCGGCGATGTCGAGCTGCTGTCCCGCCTCAACGATGAATACGCGCGGCTCACGGAAGCGGTGGTGCCGTCGGTCGTCAGCATCGACACGGCGGGCATCCGCAGCGAGCAGCTTCTCGACATCTGGGGTCAGGCGCGCGTCCGTAACTATCCGACCCAAGGCCAGGGCTCCGGCGTGATCGTCACCAAGGAGGGCCATGTGGTGACGAATCACCACGTGATCGCCGGCCAACAGAAAATCCAAGTGACGCTGCACGGCGGGAAGGCTTACACGGCCCACCTCATCGGCGAGGACACGCTGCTGGACGTCGCGGTTTTGAAAATCGATTCCAACGAAGTTTTCGTGCCGCTAAAAATGGGCGATTCGTCACAGGCGATGGTTGGCCAAATCGTGCTAGCACTGGGCAATCCGTTCGGCTTGGGCGAGACGGTCACCCAGGGAATCATTTCCGCCAAAGAGCGCTCGCTCTCGGACAACCAGCGCGATCTCTTCCAAACGGACGCCGCGATCAATCCGGGAAATTCCGGCGGACCGCTGGTAAATTTACGCGGCGAAGTCATCGGCATCAACGTCGCGATTTTTTCCCAAGACAAACAAAACCCAGGCTTCCAAGGCGTGGGCTTTTCAATTCCTTCTAACGACGTGAAGGAAGCGCTGTTCCAAATCCTCGAACGCGGCCGACCGATCCGCGGCTTCCTCGGCGTGCAGATGCGCGATCTCGACCCGACAGTCCGCGCCGCGCTCGGCTACGAGGCAGAGGAAGGCGCGGCGATTCTCGGAGTTTCTCCCGGCTCGCCCGCAGAGGCGGCCGGGCTGCAAGCGTGGGACGTCGTCCGCTCGCTGAACGGCGAAAAAATCCGTTCCGCCACCCAGCTTTTCGCGCTGGTCCAGCGGGCGCGGGTCGGCGACGGGATCAATCTCGACGTTTGGCGCAAGGGCCAGTCAATGAAGGTCAAAGCCATCATCGCCGAAAGTGGCGCCGCCGCCTCCGCACAGCTCCCGCCCGCCGCCGCCGCCAACCAAGGCCGCACCCGCGATCCCGAGGAGGTCTTGAAAGTGCTCGGGATCCAAGTCCGGGATTTAGCGGTGCCCGAACGGCTGCGCGGTTACCGCGGCGTAGTGGTGACCGCCGTCGCGGAAGGCGGGCTGGCTGCCACGCAAGTGAGGGTCGGTGACCTCGTCGTGGGAGTGAACAACTCGCGGGTCAGCGGCGCCAGCGAGTTTTTCTTGCACCTCGCCGCTTCCGCCGCCGTGCAAGACACCAGTCTGCAGGTGCTACGGGAAGGCCAAGTGCTCCGCCTGAGTTTACCGGCGCTTCCGCGGCAGGAATAATTCGCCTTTCCCACCCGCCTCTCTCTAAACTGTATCCTTCATGCAACGTTCCAAGCTTCCGTATTTTTTTCTGGGCCTTGCCGCAGCCATCGCCGCCGCCGCCATCGTCATCCTAATCGCGCGGCCGGGTGTGGCTTCGAAGGCACCCGCAGCAGTTTCGGAGCCGTCGGAAAATATACCGCCGGAAATTGCAAAGCCTGCCGTGCCCGTGCCGGAAAATCCGGCCGCACCGCGCGCGGCCCCCGCATCGGTCGGTGCCGCTGCGGATCCCGCGCTGCTCGTCGGGCAAATCGCCCAAGCCTTGGAAAAGGGCGATCTCGCGAACCTTGGACGCTTGATCGGCAAGGACGCGCTCGACGCCGAAAAACTCGCCCGTCTCACCGCGCTCTTCGCCACCCCGTTGCGCCTGCGCCAGCCCGACGGCATCCGCGAGGTGGGTGAAATCGAGCTCAACGCGCGCTCCCGTTGGGCGCTCGAACTCGACGGCCAAGCACCCCGCCGCGACCGCATCTTCCTCGATCTTCACCGCCAAAAGGGCAAGTGGACCGTGGAAAAAATCACTCTTCCACCCGGGCCGGACGAACCGTTCCCGAAAGCAATTCCCGCAGACTCGTTGGACGTTGCCGATGCTTTCCTGCAAGCCGTCTTGAAGCAGGATTTCGAGCGCGCCCGGGCTTTTGTTAACCCGGCGACCGTCTCGGACGCCAAGATCGCCGGGCTTTGTATCCTGTTTGAAG
Organism: Akkermansiaceae bacterium; assembly: GCA_043716765.1. Classification (GTDB taxonomy): domain Bacteria; phylum Verrucomicrobiota; class Verrucomicrobiia; order Verrucomicrobiales; family Akkermansiaceae; genus Luteolibacter. The sequence continues at coordinate 37,630 of JAYSYA010000043.1, read as the reverse complement.
AGGGTGAATATTTTCTCCGCAAAACCAAGCCGCTGCGCTCCATGTTCCAGCGCGAAGATACCGCCGGCTACCTCGCCAATGTGGAAACCCGCGACGGCAAACAAAGCGCGCAATTCGCGATCACCCTGAAGCAAGCGACCGCAAATTGGAAGGTTTCCGAAATCAACCTCAACCAACTGCTCGCCGACTACGCCCGCCGCGTCGCCGGGGGAGATCTCTACTACACGCCTCTCGTCAAAAACCCAGGCGGCGGCGACACGCTCGCGCTCTACTTCGAGTTCGACGAAGACGAAATGAACCCGCGCACCCGCCGCCAGCTGGAAATCGTCACGCTGATCCTGCGCTCCGATCCCGGCAAAAAAATCACTCTCAGCGGCCACACCGACGTCCTCGGCAGCACCGATTATAACAACAGCCTCTCCTCCCGCCGGGCCGATGTAGTCCGCGATTATTTGATCAAAGCCGGAGTCGATGCGCGGCAGATCGTCACCATCGCCAAGGGAGCCAGCCAGCCCCGGCGGCCGAATGTCACGGAGACCGGCGTCGATGATCCGGAAGGCCGCCGCGCCAACCGCCGGACGGAAATCTATCTGGATTTCTGATGGGGTTTGGAAGCCGTTTCGCGACAAATATCATGGATGACTTCCTCGGCTTCGGTGCCGTCGGTATTTTGGAAAATCACGCCTCGATATTGTCCTTGGGCTTGGCTATTCGCTGACACGCGATGGTGCCTTTGCTGTGCTGGGCGAGGATCCCGGCGATCATTTCATGGCACCGTTTTCCGGCTTCTCAGAAAATACCAAACCGCTGCCGCACACAAACCAATGGCGGCGACCAGCCAGACTATGGAGGTTGGCTGGCTGATTTGCGTGATGCCGGTTGTGGACTTGGAGGAGCTTAAGGATCTCTTCTGGCGCAAAGCTCTCTCATCAACCCGTTTACGGTCGCGTTCAACCCGCTGGATGACTTCCTTGGACGCAGGTCCGTCGGGACCATATTGAACGTTTGAACCGATGAAGCGATAGGTGCGCCTACCTTCCTTGACCTCATTCCACCAGTCTTTCCAGGCATCGACTTCCCCATCAAAAATCCCTTCATTGGGATTTGAATGGGGCGCTTGAAATGGCGGATGTTCGATGCCGAGTTTGCGGATCGCCATCGCTGCATAATCCGCATTGGGCAGAGCCGGGTTATAATCCTGCCCCCCAGGGATGAGTTGGCCCAGCAGGTTCTTGTGATCGCGGCCCACAGGGTCATCGAGATAATCACCCAGCACCGAAACGGTCTCACTGCTTGGCAGCATCTCGAGCATCAAAATGGACTTTTCACGGTAACTATCGTAATCCGCCAAATAAACCACCGGATTGCCAGCTTGCTGCCTCTTCGCTTCTTCGTCACTTGAGATTTTCGCGTCGGCTAAAACCTGGGCCTTCAGCGACTCGATCTTGTCTTGGTAGTATTTCGCGTGGCCGGGGATGGAAAGAAGCGTGACTTGAGCTTTGTCAAAGATTTGTTGTTGCTCCACGTCCATTCCTCCATGAAGTCCAATTCCAAGAAATCCACCCAGTTTTTTGATCTTTTCCTCCTCGTTTTGGATTTGCATGGTTTTTTCCAGTTCGCCCATTCTGCGCTCAAACCATTGCGGATCACGTCCTACAAACGAGGAAAATAATGCCACGCAGCAGAGCGGGATTAGAAATTGAATGATCCTTGTTTTCATAATCTTCCTCGGTCCTCCTCGTTTTTCAGCCAATCTTCGATTCTATCCCATTCTTTTTTGATCAGGCACTTTCCGGGGTTGCGGACGCCCGCAGTATCGCCCGAACACATCAGGCGCTTGCGCACATGAGGATCCTTTCCCCCGTTCCCATCCCATTTCAAAACGACCGCCTTTTCGGGAAATTCTTGGTCAGGGTGACCGGAAGCAACCATGATATGACCGATTTCATGAGCGATGGCGTGCAATAGGAATTCCGGCTTTTCCGTATTGCTCAGATTCGCAACTTCAATGAGGCTGCCATCAATAATCGCCTTGCTGACGCCCTCCGCGCCCATTTTTTTGCCTGCGACCCTTACGTCACGAAAAGCGCCCGCCACATACAGCTTCATGTCCCCGCCGACCACCCAGACATCAATGTTGGCTGTCGCATTGATACCTACCGACTTGGCGTTCGGTGTTGCTGCGGCGAGTTCGAGACTGTAGTCGTGGACCATGACTTTGTGATTGTTGTCCAGATCGAAGTCGATGCCCTCCTCTTCAGGATTGGGTCGGTTCGGGCCGGTTTCCACAAACAAGGTGACGTCGAAGGTGGTGTTCACCTGTCTGCCATACACTTGATCGAGATATTGCTCTACCTGGGCATCGGTGGGCATGTGTTGAGGGGTCGTCTGGGCGCCGGTGTCGCCAAGACCCAGCACCTTATGCAGTGCCACCTTCACCACCCGTTTTTTCATCACTTTGATCCTGAGCGGGACGCTGAGGGAGTCCACTTGGTTTCCAAGTTTCAGGACTGGCTGGACATCTTCGGTGGCGCTGGCATCGCCGCTGATCTGGATCTGCTGGTCTGCGGTGTTCAATAGATCCGGGGTGAACGTCACCTTCTCACATTGGAGCTTGAGGGTGCTCACGGTGTTGAGCGGAGTTCGGAACCTCACGGTATTGCTCCCGCTTACCGGAGCCATGATCCAGATTTCCGGCACATGCCCGGTTCCTGAGAGCGCGCCCATGGAGGTGCGGTCCACTCCTGCGGCAGGGTCTTCCAGATTTGCGGGTATGGCAGAGTTGTTCACACCATCCAGTCTGAGCGGCAGCATGACGTCGTAAAAAGCGGTGCTCATATAGCGGCTGCCAAGGATCCAGCCGCCAGGGGTCGTATCGAGCAAGGTGGTGCTGGTATCCGCCCATTCGGAAGGCGTGCCGGGGGCGTAGCGCCCGATGTCCGTCCACTTGCCGTTGAGCAGGACCGGGGCCTTGAGACCATCATGATTGCGACCGATGGCGGTGCCGTCCGCAGCGATGTCGAGGGCGTTGGCGAAGGTGGGACTCATTTTCCACGTGCCTTGGCTGAAGGCTTGGGTTTGCTCGCTACTTTGAGCGTCCGGCAGCGCCAGAATCAATCCTCCGGGCCGGGGAATCAGGTTCATCGGCGAGAAAGACAGTTCAGGTAGCAAGTTGGGCGCATAAATCAAGCTTGTGAACGGCAGGCTGTAATCTTCATCCGTGTCATATCCACGCCCTTCGGGATCATACAGGGGATAGCCGCCGCCCCACCTGAGAGAAGGTTGCTGGTTATGGAAAAGTCGATGGTCTCCCTGCTGCTCCGTAGCCGCCGCCCCGGGGGTGGAAAGCTTCCAATAAGCCGGGTGGAGGGTTCTGGAAACGTGCTGGTAATGGTTCAGATCCTTACCCCAGGTAAATGCGTTGAAGTGTCCGCCGTTGGAGAGAATGGGGCCAGGATACGGATGATGCCAAAAGAATTCATCACTTAACCCATCCAACACCGCCGCATAAACTTGATTGTCACCTGCCCCGGCAGTCACGAATGAACGAGTCGCGCTCGGACTCGCCCATGAACAATAGCCATCGAACTCATACTCCCGGTTTTGATCTGACGTGCGAAGGGTTGAGATCCCAAGAATGACATTGTGGTCATTAATGGCACGAGCCCCATAGCCCGGACTGTCCAATTCATCTGCCGGTAAATCCAAGTCGGTCCAGAGACCACCGGACCAAGTGCCATTACGGTAAATGACGGTGCCCTTGTCGCTGATTTGAAATGGATGCATCCACAACTGCGGCTGCGAGTTGGTGATCGGAAACAACGCGTAACGCGGCAGCGGGCCGATCTCGTAAGTAGCGGTGGCATCGGATGAGGCGATGTCGAAGGCATCGGCAGTGCCGTCGTCGTCCGTGTCAAGTTGCTCGCCATCGGGGATGCCGTCGCGGTTGCTGTCGGCATGGAACGCGTTGCCGGTGGGTGCGGGTTTATTCTGAAAATCCCCCAAGACATGCACCGGAATCCCTGCGGTGGCGTTGGCCGCCATTTCAAATTCGGCCCAGTCCGGCGTGCCGTCCTGATCGGTATCAACGCTCCAGTCACAATGGACGCGCCAGAATTTCGCGGCGTCCGGATCCGTCTGGACGGGCGCGGGGGCATTGCGCGAGCTGGCCAGAGAGCTGGCCACTTGTGCGTTCATCGCTGGCAGACTGGCTTCCAGCACTGCGAGCATCGCGCTGTCGTTGGTTCCGAGCATGGGATTTTCGGCGGGCGGCGGCTCTTCCTCGAGCGGATGCCAGATAAAGAATTCATAGTCCCCGTAATGGTCCGCGAAAAACGGAATGCTTGCCCAAGCCAAGTCCATCGCGCCCGCGATCCTCACAATCACCGGGCTACCGTCATCAAGCGAAACCCAGGAAACCACAGTGCCTCCCGCAGGATCGGAAGCGGGCCGCATCATGAGGCTGGCGTTCCAAGAAGGCACGAGAACCGTGGGAGGAGGAGCCCCCGCCTCGGGTGGAGGAGGTGCGGTAAACTGGCGCATGGAAACGACATATTCATTGCCCAATCCGTAGATTTTATCCCGCACCGTCCAGTTGGTGAGATCGTTGGAAGATTCCACCGTATAGCGCACCCCCGCCGTGGTTCGGAAAACATAACATTCCTGAATGGAGGAATCCGATGCCGAGATATTTTCCAGATGTGCTTCAGGACGAAAATCCCGGGCGGCGGTGGTTGCAACAATCAGGAACAGCAGAACAGGAGGTAATTTCATGTGAATGAAGGTTGAAATCTGTCCTCCTGGTGGACGGGGAGTTGAAAAGTCGCGTACAGACGACCGCAGCGGCCTTTAGCCGCCCCCGAAAGGACAGCCTGGACATGCGCCGCCGCCCCCCCGGCCCTTGGGTCGGTTTGGCGGCATCGTCGCGGTCGATGCCAACCGCTGTACGTGAGGATTTTCAAGTCCTCGCCCGCAAGAGCGGACATCTAGATACGAATCCACGATGTGGAATTTAACAAGCTTCAATTCCAGAGACAGGCCGCCGCGCCAACCGCCGGACGGAAATCTATCTGGATTTCTAATGGTGCAAGTTCGGCCCGCCCCGGTCCGTAAAAGAATCTCCCACTTTAGTCTTTTTCCAAAGTTCAGGCCAGCGAAGTGTGATCAGACCCCGCATGACTTCTCATCGTTTTCTTTTATTTTCGAGTTTCATCTTTATCGGATTAAGCGGTTGTGGTGTGCGTTCCGTCGCAACGCGCGGGCAGGTTTTGGTTCCGGTGGATTGGAAAAACGCCGCAGGATTTCGCGTCGCCTCGCCTTCGCGCGATCTCTCGCGCTGGTGGAAGCGTTTTGACGATCCCAGCCTCAGCCGCATCATTTCCGACGCTCTCGGCAACAGCCCGGACATGGCCTCGGCGTCGGCCCGGATTCGTGAAGCCCGGTCACGACGGGATGCCGAAGTCGCCTCACTTTTCCCCGCCCTGCGCGGCGCGGCATCCGCCAGCGGCAACAGCACCTCGGACAACGGTGTGGGGTCGGATTGGGACGGCGGCTCGTCTTCGTCCGCCGCGCTCAATGTTTCTTGGGAAGCGGATCTTTTCGGACAGCGCCGCAGCACCATCGCCGCCGCCACCGCTCAAGTCGGTGCCACGGAGGAAAATTTCAACTCGGTCCAGGCCGCCCTCGCCTCGGAAATCGCCATCGCCTACACCCGGCTTCGGGTCGCGGAAGCCGCGCTTGAGGTGCTACTACGCATCGTCTCGTCCCGCGAGGAAACGTCGCGGCTCGCCACTTGGCGGACCCAGTCCGGCGAAGCGGATTCGCTAGAATCCAGCCAAGCCCTCAGCAGCCTCGAACAGGCGCGCGCCGGCGTGCCCGCGCTGCGGCAAACCATTTCCCAAACCCAAAACCTCCTAACGCTTCTCGCCGGACGCACGCCCGGTAGCCTTGACGGCCTGCTTTCCTCCGGCCGACGCGGCATCCCGAATCCATCTAGCAGTCTCGCCGTCGGCATTCCTGCCGATACGCTCCGCCAGCGCCCCGACGTCCGGCTCGCGGGCTATCAACTTCTAGCCGCCGCCGCCCAGACCCGCGCTGCCGATGCCGAGCGTTTCCCGGCACTCAACCTCAGCGGCACCCTTGGCGTCAACGCGCTCGGCGCGGGAAAAATCTTCAACCCGGAAAGCGCCAGCGCCACCGTCATCGCCGGTCTCACCGGACCGATTTTCGACGCCGGACGCATCCGCGCTAACATCGACGCCCAAAGCGCCGTGGAGGAGCAAGCCTTCCAAACCTACCGCTCCACCGTCCTCACCGCGCTCTCGGAAGTCGAGGACTCGCTCATCGCCTGCCGCCGCACCACCGAGCGGCTCGACACTTTGGAAAAAGCCACCGCCGCCGCCCGTGAAGCCGCCAAACTCGCCCAGCAGCGCTACGAAGCCGGCGTCACCGACATCCTAACCGTTCTCGACGCCCAGCGTACGCTCCTCGGACTTGAAGACAGCCTCTTCTCTGTTCGCGCCAACCGCACCATCGCTTACATCCAGCTCTACAAAGCCCTCGGTGGCGGCTGGTCCTGATCCAATCTCCTATCATGAAACCAGACGCCTCCGGTGCCGAACTCGCCGCAATCATCGCTAAAGCCCGCCCCGGCAGCCCTTTCTTAAAATGGTTCGTCGTCATCGTCATCCTCCTCGCGGGAGGCGGCTACTGGTTCTACAAGGGAAAGGAAGTCAAAGATACGGGTCCGGTTTATAACACCCACTCGCTCGCCCGCGGCGACATTTCCCTCGTCATTACCGCCACCGGCAATCTCGCCCCCACCAACCAAGTCACCGTCGGTAGCGAACTTTCCGGAACGGTCTCAGATGTCTATGTCGACACCAACGACGCCGTGAAAAAAGGCCAACCCATCGCCCAGCTCGACACCGCCAAACTCACCCAACAAACCGAGCGCAACCGCGCCATCCTGCTCGCCTCGAAGGCCCGCGTCAGCCAGGCGAACGCGACCCTGCTAGAAAGCAGCGCCTCGCTCGCCCGCCTCCAGGAACTCCACCGCCTCAGCGGCGGCAAGACCCCGTCCAAGGCCGACATGGACTCCGCCACCGCCACCGTCGAGCGATCCAAGGCCGATGTCGAAAGCGCCAACGCCTCCGTCGCCCAATCCGAAGCCGACCTCAAAGCCATCGAGCGCGATCTATCCAAAGCCATCATCCGCTCGCCGGTCGATGGCATCATCCTCACCCGCTCCATCGAGGTCGGCCAAACCGTGGCCGCTTCGTTCACCGCGCCCGTCCTCTTCCTCATCGCCGAGGATTTGCGGAAAATGGATCTCGTCATCGCCGTCGCCGAGGCGGACATCGGCCGCTTGGCCAGCGGCCAGCCCGGCTCCTTCAGCGTCGATGCATGGCCGTCCCGGACCTACAACGCCACCGTGAAACGCGTGGCATACGGCTCGGTCATCACCAACAATGTCGTCACTTATAACACCGAGTTGGAAGTTGCCAACGACGACCTCAGCCTGCGTCCCGGCATGACCGCCACCGCAGATGTCGCCGTCGCGAAAAGCGACAACGTCCAGCTAGTTCCCAACGCCGCCCTGCGCTTTGACCCCGTCGCGGCCCAATCCCTCGGCAAAACCAACGAGGCGAAAAAGACCCTCGTCCAGAGCCTCTCACCCGGCGGTGGCCGCCGCTGGTGGCAAAGCGCGACCGCGGCCAAAACCCCGGAACGCGCCACCACCGGCCCGCTCGTCTGGACGCTCAAAGAAGGCGAGCCGGTGGAAATCCCCGTCAAGACCGGCCTCACCGACGGTCGCTTCACCGAAGTCACCGGCGAGGGCCTCACCGAAGGCATTCCCATCATCGTCAGCGCCAAACCCGCGCCCGAATCATGAAGCCCGCTTCCCTCATCGAGCTTCGCGGCCTGACTAAAACTTACGGCAAGGGCGATGCGGAGTTCAAGGCGCTCAACGGCGTGGACCTCAGCATCGCCATGGGCGAATTCGTCGCCGTCATGGGCCCCAGCGGCTCGGGGAAATCGACACTGATGAATTTGTTAGGCTGCCTCGACACGCCCACCTCCGGCAGCTATCTGTTTCAAGGGATCCCGATAGAATCGCTCGGCAAGGACCAGCGCTCGCTGATCCGCCGCCACGCGCTCGGCTTCGTTTTCCAAGGCTTCAATCTGCTCGCCCGGACCTCCGCGCTGGAGAATGTCGAGCTGCCGCTGCTCTACCGCGGCTATTCCCGCCAGCAGCGCCACGACATGGCCCGCGAGGCGCTCGCCAGCGTCGGCATCGCCGACAAAGAGCGCAACACACCCGCCGAACTCTCCGGCGGCCAGCAGCAGCGCGTCGCCATCGCCCGCGCCATCGTCACCCGTCCCGGCACACTTTTCGCCGACGAACCGACCGGCAACCTCGACTCGAAGACCACTCTCGAAATCATGGAACTGCTCGGCCGGCTCAATTCCGAGCGCGGGATTTCCATCCTCATGGTCACCCACGAAGACGAAGTCGCCTCCTACGCCAAGCGCGTCGTCCGCGTCCGGGATGGACTCATCGAGAGCGACGTCACCCATCCCGAGCGCCACTAACGAATCCACCGGATGTTCTTCAACGCCTTCATCATCGCCCTGCGGGAAATCCGGCGGAATCTCACCCGCTCGTTTCTAACCGTCATCGGCGTGGTCATCGGCGTCGCCGCCGTCATCACCATGGTCACCCTCGGCCGCAGTGCCACCCAGATGGTGAAATCCCAGATTTCCAACCTCGGCAGCAATTTGTTAGTCATGCGTGCCGGTCAAGGCGGGGGCAGCAAGGGAGCCCCGCAATTCACCTCGGCGGATGTCCGCGCGGTCAAGGACCAGATTCCCGGGATCAAGTCCGTCGCCCCGCTTTCTAACTTCAGCGCCCCCGCAGTCTATCTTGAGACCGCCCGCAATACCGACATCCAGGGAACCGCTCCCGAGTATTTCGCCATCGCCAACTGGAAACTCGTGGAGGGTCGTTTTTTCGATCAGGCCGACCTCGTGGATGGCTCGCCCGTCTGCGTCATCGGCGAGACCATCCGCAAGGAACTGTTCGGCACGCATGACGCGATCGGTCAAAAAATCCGGCTCCGCGGCACCGCGCTCCTCGTCGTCGGCGTCACCGCCCCGAAGGGCCAAGGCGGCTGGGGCGAGGACCTCGACGACAACATCATCGTCCCCATCAGCACCTTGCTGCGCCGCCTCAATGGGCAACCTTCGAGCCATAACATCAACCAAGTGATGATCTCCGGCGAGGACGGCTACCCCAGCGCGGCCATCGTCGCCGACGTCAGCTCGCTCATGCGTGAGCGTCGCGGACGCAAGTCTAACGAAGAGAACAATTTTTCCGTCACTGACACCCGCCAGATTGCCGAAGCGGTGAGCTCCAGCACCCAGGTGATGACCTCGTTGTTAGGCGCGGTGGCCGGGGTGAGTCTTCTCGTCGGCGGCATCGGCATCATGAACGTCATGCTCGTCTCCGTCACCGAGCGGACCCGGGAAATCGGCATCCGCCTGGCCATCGGTGCCCGCGCCCGCGAAGTCTTGCTGCAGTTCCTCGTCGAGGCCGTGACCCTCTCCTGCGTCGGTGGAGTCGCAGGCATCCTGCTCGCTTATGGCCTCTGCGCCAACCTCGCCAAAGTCGTCGGCGCGCCCTTCGTGTTTGATCCCAAAATCAACTCGATCGCCTTTATTTTCTCCGCCGCCATCGGCATCATTTTCGGCTTCATGCCGGCCCGCCGCGCCGCCGGACTCGACCCGATCGAAGCGCTCAGGCACGAGTAACCGAGGCCCGATCCGGGCAACCCCCAATTTGACATTAATTTGATGGCACCGTAAAATTTCCAGCATGACCAAGACGCAAATTCAAGTCCCTTTGAGGAACTGTTTCGCGAAATCAAATCCTTCGCCAAGGCCCGCGAATGGTCGCTCGCCGAAACCTTCCGCCGCGGAGCCGAGCTTTTGCTGGAGGTCTATGATGCAAACCCGGCTTCACCCACCAAGCCATGGACACCGCCCGTCTCGGCGGCGGTCTTGCCGCAGCCAACACGAGCGAGTTGAAAGTTGAGAGTTGATAGGAAGAATCGAACCCACCACTCTTCCTCATTCCATCAACTCTCAACCACCCACTTCCTCCCCGTGAGCCCTATCACCATTTCCGCCATCAAAGAACAAGCCGGGGAAATCCCCATCGTCGCCGCGATCCACGCCCAGCTCCAGTCGCGCAACGCCCGCACCACCAAGGGCGGCAAGCCCTATCTGGAACTCGTCTTCGCCGACGCCACCGGCCATTTCTCCCTAAAAATCTGGTCGGACTCGCCCATCTACGACGCTGCCGAAACCCTCGCCGACAACACCATCGTCTGCCTCGAAGCCGAGTGGACGCAGAACCAATACGGCGTCAATCCAAACCACCTCGCCTGGCATCAACTTGATGACACCGCCAGCGCCAACTTCCTCGCCGGCGATCCCGCCACCCGTGAAAAACAAGAGCGCGACTACGCGGACATCCAGCGCTTCTGCGTTTCCATCACCGATCCCCGCCTGCATGGACTCTGCGCGCATTTCCTTGAGCAAATGGGCGACCGCTTCCGCCGCACCGCCGCCGCGAGAAAGAACCACCACGCCCGCCGCGGCGGCCTCGTCGAGCACGTCGCCCAGATGATGCGCTCCGCCGCCGCGCTGTGCCCGCTTTACCCCGAGCTCAACCGTGACCTGATCCTAACCGGCGTGCTCTTCCACGACTGCGGGAAACTCTGGGAGAACTCCTATCCGGAAGACGGCTTCGGCCAGATCCACAGCATCCACGGGGAAATGTTAGGACACATCCCGCTCGGCATCGAGCTGGTCAACAAGCTCTGGAACGACCTCCTCGCCAGCCCGCACGCGGAACCATGGAAGGCGCTCAAGCCGTCCACCGAGATGACCCGCCTCCACCTGCTCCATCTGATAGGTAGCCATCACGGCCAGTATGAATTCGGCTCGCCGGTGCTCCCGCGCACTCCGGAAGCCTTCGCCCTTCACCACATCGACAACCTCGACGCGAAGATGGAAATGCTCCGCGACGCTTACTCGCAAGCCACCGAAATCGCTCCCGGCATTTACGACCGCGTCTTCCCGCTGCCGACGAATCTGGTGCGCCGCTTGCCCGCTTTCGTGATACCGGAACCCGCTCTGGAGAGCGCGAGCGGAGCAGATGCAATCGAATCGGCTGAAGAGTCCTGAGGGAAGGCCGACCCCTCTTCCGCAATTCAGGCCATCCTGCACAGAGGGAGATCTTGATAGATAAAGGGCGGGATTTGGATGGGATGTCGGTTCCGCACGGGTTCCGGGCAAGAAACGTGCATGAACCGCCATGCATTATTTTACGGCGTTTGGTTTTGAGTGACTTACCAACTGGCACGGTCTGAGCAAGAGAGGGCTTCTCAGCCTTATCCTCCAATCAAATGAAATCTAAATTAAGTTTTGTCTCCTTGATTGCACTAGTTACCCCGCTCCTTGCGGAAGAGGTCATGACCGCAAAACCGAACACCCAGATGAAAGCGGTGATCGATAAGCTGGCTACACTAGGTGGCAATCCTATTCCCAGCCTCCCACCCGTAGAGGCGCGGAAACAACCCTCCCCGGCGGATGCGGTCATGGAGTTGTTGAAGGAAAAAAACATTCCCGCGCCCGAGAAGGTCGCAAAGGTGGAGAACATTTCCATCGAAGTCGGCAGTGGCAAAGTGAAGGGCCGCATTTACAAACCTGCCGGCGAAGGACCATTTCCGGTAATTCTATACATTCATGGGGGAGGTTGGGTCATCGCTGACCTTGACACCTATGACGCCACTCCTCGGGCATTGGCAAATAGCGTGGATGCCATCGTCGTATCGACCCATTACCGCCAAGCGCCGGAGCACCCATTTCCAGCAGCCCATGATGACACTTACGGGGCTTATGAGTGGACTTTGAAAATGGCGGAGTCATGGGGCGGCGATCCGAAGAAAGTTGCAGTCGTCGGTGAGAGCGCTGGTGGAAATATGGCGGCATCGATCTGCATGATGGCGATGGAAAAAGGAATTCAAGCACCCATCCACCAAGTGCTGATCTATCCGGTCGTCGATACGAAAATGGACACGCCTTCTTATATCGAGAACGCAAATGCGAAACCTCTCAATGCAGCGATGATGAAATGGTTTGCGGATCATACGTTCGAAAGACGTGAAGATGCGATGAATCCTCGGGTCGCATTGTTGCGGGCAAAATCTTTGAAAGGGATGCCGAGCGCAACGATCGTAACGGCTCAAATTGATCCGTTGCGTTCGGAGGGAGCTGCCCTTGCCGAGAAATTCAAAAGCGATGGTGTGGATGTTGCCTATAAAAATTACGAGGGTGTCACCCACGAATTTTTCGGCATGACCGCAGTGATTGATGAGGCAAAGCAAGCCAATGCCTTCGTAACAGAACGTTTGAAATCCGCCTTCTCCCCAAAGGTCTCGATCCGCAATAAAGATCAGTGAGTTCGCGTGGGCGGGCAGATCGAACTTTTTTTCCTGTCGGGGCCGGAACAAACCGGACAGAGACGGTTCAAAACCGGATTTCTGTCCCTTGCTGCTGCAATTGGCTGGCGACCCGTGTTTTGAAGGCGAGCATCAAGGGTTGTCCGCAGGATACGGCTCTGCTGGAGAGCAACCGGAGCGGCGGGCTTCGCCAAAGGGGCTTTTTGCCTCCGGGGCGCGTGTGGGATCAATGACTGCGCGCGGTCCGAATCGGCAGCCATCAAACCAAGCCCTTTGGCTTGATGCGTCAAACTCCGGGGGGTTTGGCGGCAGAGCCCCCATTTCGCTTGGATGGCGGTGGAAAGGCTGGTTGCCGGCAGACGGACCAACCCATGTTAGGGGAAGAAACAACTCATCCATCGCCTTCCAGTCGAATTTGTCCGTGGAGTTCTCCGCGACTTCAACGCCGGCAGCCTTGATGCGGCCACCGCCTCAAGCCATCTCGAAGTGAGCCGCACGAGGCTCTACGACCTGTGGCTTCAAGCGCGCCCGCTCCAGCGTCGAAGCCCACGTCAAGACGCCCTGAGCCTCTTCGGCCCGAGTTCCAGCACCGACCAGGGCGACCCGAAAAGCCAGTTCCAGCGAGCCTTGCGCGGGCTGGGCGTGGCCCATCTCGTCGCGCCCACGCCCCAAGCCAAAGGCAAGATCGAGCGCCGATTTGACACCTTTCAAAACTGGATCGTCACAGAGTCGAAACCTACGAGCAAGCCGACGAAATCTTCCAGATGGAAATCATTCGCCAGAACTGCACCAAACAACGCAGCACCGGCCGGATTCCCCTTGAAACATGGGATCAGGCCCTGGCGGCGAGAAACAGACGCCTTCACCCGACGCCCGCTTCAAGCCTGCTGAATCTGCACTTCTCCATGCGTGGCACGCGGCGTGTCCAAACCTGAAATTCTGGGTCGTGGACCACCCACCCAAGGACGTTTGGCCTCCAATTTTAGGCGCTTTCGGCCTCTAACAAGCTGTCCGGTTTTGAACCGTCGCCGACAGGGATTTCGTGGCCACTTGACGGCGGGGCTGCGGGGGATTACCTTCCCGCTATGTTCCGCGAGATCCTGAAATCAAAACTACACAGAGCGATGATCACCGGTGCGGACGTCGATTACGAAGGTAGTATCGAAATCCCGACGGATCTGCTGGCAGCGGCGGATCTGTGGGCGGGTGAAAAGGTGCTGGTCGCCTCGATCACCAGCGGTGCCCGTTTGGAAACCTACATTCTCCCCGGCAAGCCCGGCACCGGCCACATCATGATCAACGGCGGGGCGGCGCATTTGATCAAGGCCGGCGAGCGCGTGGCGATCATGGCTTTCGCGCTGTCAGAGAGGCCGATTATTTCCAACAACCTACTGTTGGATGAGAAAAACCAGATCGTCCGGCAGAGTCGATAGGGTCCGGAGCGGTGCTTGAAATGACGTTGACGACGCACCGGCGGCGTGCCAATTTCCCGTCACTATGAAGTGCACTCCGGCCATCTCCGCTCTTGCTTTCCTGAGTCTCGCGGCCTGCGACACCATGACTGGCCCTGTCTCCAGCGGTGGCTACAATCCGCTCCTTCCGGCCGGCAGCAGCAATCTCTCCACCCCAACGACGAGCACCATGTTTTCGGCGGGCCAGTTCGTCCGATCGTCCATGGACAACACCGCCTTTTTCAAGGCCCGCCCGAAAGGCGACGCGGATGCGGACAAGCTTCTCGCGCGCAACACCTCGATGAAGGTGATTTCCACCAGCGACAGTTATGTGAAAGTGGAGCTTGATAGCGGTGAGGTGGGATTCGTCCCCTCAGTCATGCTCGAGGATCCGAACGCTGCGGCTCAGGCACCGGTCACGGCTCCCGGAGAATATCAGGTCTATCCGCCCCTGCCTGGCAGCGGCCAACCGCTTCCGGTTATCGACCCCGCAGGGCTGCCTCCGGAAGGCGCAATTCCAACGGTGATTGATCCCGACGCCCCGGCCGAAACCGCCCCGGTGCCTCCCGTTACTCCGCCGACTGACCAATTTGCCGCTCCTGTTCCCGCCGTGGAGCCGAAAGCCGAGTGAGCGGGCGTGCAACAGCAGCCCGAAATTTCTTGCCCCTTGAATCACACTCCCGCGTTGGTAAAATCCCCCTGCATGAATCTCCGTTATTCTCTTCTTGCCGTGCTGTTGCTCGGTGCCTGCGCAGGACCCCGCCAAGCCTTAACCGTAAAACAGTTCCAACTCCGTGATGTGGAGCCAAAAGGGACTGACCAGCCGATGGCTCGAATGGAGAAAGAGCAACACTTGCACGGCGCTGTTAGCTGGGCGGAGCAGCGGAACAGGCTCGGGCAATATTACACCTTGCTTTGGGACGACCCGGACGGCGCGGGCCAAGGCGACGTGAAACTTATTTTCCAGTATCAGCAAGGCGCCAGCGCCAGCCTGGTCAAGCAAATCACAAAACACTTCCCGTCATCCGCCTCCAAGGGTGTGGCGGAATTCGCAGTCATCGGTGACGACTATTTCAAGGGAGGGAAGATCTTGACGTGGAAAGCCACGCTGCGGCGCGGCAATCGCGAGATCGCAAGCCGCCATTCCTATCTCTGGCGGTGAGTTGTTAAATTCTCAGATGGATGGTTGACCATCGGCGACTCTGATTTTACACTCAGCGATCGCTTGCCGTTCAAATGACGGCTTTTTTTCAGTGACTACGGAATGCCCAATTTTGGTCGGAATCTTCGATGGATTCAGTTGGATCCGCTGTGAGGGGAAAGGTTCCTTCTTGAACAGCCCCCCGCTGAAGGCATTCGGTCTCGAGCGAATCGTTGCGGGCGAGACTTGCCTGGTCGTGGATTTGCAAGCCTGCACCGGCATGGATTCCACGTTTATGGGAACGCTTGCCGGAATGGCCTCCCGCCTATCCGCCAACCAAGGGGCGACGCTTCAAATCGCCGCTGCCAACGAGCGCAATCGACATTCGCTTGAAGATCTAGGTCTGGATTTTCTATTGGAAATCAATCCGGCAAATGCCGCTTGGTTAGGCTCTGTTGAATCGATCCGCGCCGCCTTGAAACCCCATCGCCAGGCCACCCCGCTGGGTCAACTCCAGCAAACGAAACACGTTCTCGAGGCGCACAAAGTTCTCTCAGAAGCTAACGAACGAAACCTGCGCGCGTTTTCGAATGTCGTCACCTTGCTAGAGTCCGAGTTGGAGACGAAGGAGAAGCAGGCAGACGCGCGGGGAGAGCAATTATAGCGCCGCAAGGATGCCCGACTCCACCGCCATCGTCCTAGCAGTCAGCGCACTGGTGATTGCGGTGTTATCGCTCGCCCTTCGCAACCAGCGCCGGAAATCCCGGATCATCCGCAAGAAATTCAACGATCTGGAGGGCGAGGAGCACCGGATGTTCACCTTCCTGCATGACTTGGGCCTAGCGATTGAAAACGAGCCCTCGCCCTCGTTGCTTTCCCGCATCATTGTGGATGGGATCGACAAGGTCGTCACCGCCCGCGGCGGCGCGATCTACTTCGTGAACGCGGAAAACGATTTTCTCAATCCATCTTACATTTCGGAAGAATGTCCGCCGCTGATCGGAATCCCGGTGGAAATCCGCAAAAAGGCGGCACGCGATCCGCGAGCTCTCGAAAGCCACCTGCGCCTGTCCCGCGTCGCTCTGGACGAAGGAATCCTCGGCCATTGCCTGAGCGTGGGCGAGCCGATCCATGTCAAGGATGTAAAAAACCATCCTGCATTTCGCGACGCATTCACCCGCTACACGGACGATGTGTCGGTGCTGCTTTCCCCGCTGCGCCACGCCAATAAAGACTTGGGAGTCTTGGTCGTGGCCCGCCGCCATGAAGACGGCAATTTCACCGCTAATGACTTCGCCGTCTTCCGCTCGGCAGCCGAGCAATCCTCCTTCGCCATCGGTAACGCGCGAATCCACCGGGAAGCTCACGAGAAGCGCGCGATCGAAGGCGAGTTGAAAAACGCCCGCGAAGTGCAGCGGATTTTACTGCCCCAACAGGATCCTATCGTCGCGGGTTTTCGAATCAGTGGAACCAACCTTCCCGCGCGGATCATCAGCGGCGATTATTACGATTACATCGATCTGGGAGAGCAAAGACTCGGCATCGTCATTGCCGACGTCTCGGGCAAAGGAGTCCCGGCCGGCATGCTCATGGCGATGTGCCGCAGCGCCCTGCGCTCGGTCGCAGCCGGAGAAATTTCCCCGTCTAACGTCATGGCCGTCGTCAACCGCCAGATTTTCCCGGACATCCGCGAAGACATGTTCATCAGCATGGCTTACAGCGTCCTCGACGCGGCCACCGGCATGCTCACCCTCTCCCGCGCCGGGCACGAGCCTGCGTTGTTTTTCCGACAGCAAACTGGCAAGGTCGAACTCCTCCGCTCTCCCGGCCTCGCGCTTGGCATCGACAGCGGGGCTGTCTTCGAGCGCATCACGCGGGATCAGCAAGTGCAGCTGGAATCCGGCGACTGCGTACTTTTTTACACCGACGGCATGAAAGAGGCCGTGGACGCCCACGACGAGGAGTTCGGCATGGAGCGCATGTGCGAAGCCTTCCGCATGGCCGCGCCATTGGGAGCCGAAGCCGTTCTTACCCGGATGCAGGAAGAGCTGGCCCAGTTCACCGGCGAAGGCCCGCAGATGGACGACATCACGCTGGTCGCGATCGAGAAGCGATAGATCACGGCTCCATCGGATAGGCGTTTTCGCCGTGTTCCGAGCGGTCCACGCCCTCGTATTCCTGCTCCTCGCTCACCCGCAGGCCGAGCGTTGCTTTCACCAGCCAAGCGATAGCGACCGTGGCAACCGCCGACCAAAGAATCGTCACCCCGAGGCCCGTTGCCTGGATCCCCAACTGGGTGCCCATCGATTTCACGTTTCCAAGACCGCCCAACGAACTCTGCCCGAAAACCGCCACCATCAACGTGCCCAAAATCCCGCCCACGCCGTGCACTGCGAAAACGTCCAGCGAGTCGTCGATGTGCCACTTTTCCCGAATCAAACTGACCGCGAAATAGCAAACCACCGCCGCGATCGACCCGATCACGATCGCGCCCAACGGACCGACATCGCCCGACGCCGGCGTGATCGTCGCCAAGCCCGCAACCAGCCCGGTTACCATGCCGATCAGCCCGACCTTGCCATTGCGAATCCGCTCGAGAAGGCACCAGACCAAGGCCGCCGCGCAGGCGGACAAGTGGGTCACCAACATCGTCATCCCGGCACCGCCGCCCGCAGCGAGCTGGCTTCCGGCATTAAATCCGAACCACCCGACCCACAGCATCGCAGCGCCCACAAACACCATCCCCGGACTATGCGGAGGATGCGGATGCTCGGGAAAACCCCGACGCTTGCCGAGAATGATTGCAAGGACGAGCGCGGAAACCCCAGCCGTCGCGTGCACCACGATACCGCCCGCGAGATCCTTGATTCCCATGTCTTGCAACCAGCCGCCGCCCCACACCCAGTGGGTGACGGGTGTGTAAACCACCGCCAACCACAAAGCAGAGAACAGCATAATTGCGCCAAACTTCATCCGCTCGACCACCGCCCCGACATACAAGCATGGCGTGATGATGGCGAAGGTCATTTGAAACATCACAAACAGCGTTTCCGGTAGCTTTGTCCCGGGCGCAACCGTCTCAATGTTAATCCCTTTCAAAAAAGCCGCGTCCAGATTCCCAATCCACGCCCCATCGCCTTTGAATGCCAAACTGTAGAGTCCCGCGACCCACAAAAGTGACGCCATGCAAGCGATTCCCGCACATTGGGCCATCACCGAAAGAACGTTTCGCCCCCTCACCAACCCGCCATAGAACAAGGCCAGCCCCGGCATCGTCATAAACAGAATCAAGGCTGTGGAAGTCAGGATCCAAGCGGTACTGCCCGAATCGATCGCCGGAACAACTGCGTCCTGCGCTTGAGTCAAGGTAGTTCCAAAGACGAAAGCTCCTAAAATAAAGCCGCTTGTTTTCAATGAGTTGGGATGATGCATCAATCGCAATGCAGCAGGATTCGTTCCAGACATTACTTGTACTCATGAGGTGACTCATTTTTATGAATTTGGCGAATTCTCTCGCCAAATCTCAGGCTCGACGTGATTCCCGGATCCAATGAAGATCGCCACCGTGCGTGCGATTTCTGCATCCATCCCTAAAATAAAAAAGGAGCCCCCGTGGGAGCCCCTCTTCTCGTCTTCAAATCAATGCAAATCAAGTCAGCCGTCTTCGCCATGAGTGCCCGCGATCTTCAATCGGCACCGAATTGGCACCGTCCCGAATTCGCCTTCATCGGCCGGTCCAACGTCGGCAAGTCGTCGATGATCAACATGCTTTCCAACAAGGACGCGCTCGCGAAAGTCTCAGCCACTCCGGGGAAAACCCAGCTCCTCAATTTCTTCGTGATGAACGAATCCTGGAGCCTCGTGGACTTGCCGGGATATGGCTACGCCAAAGTCGCCAAGAGCGAGAAAATCAATTTCAACGAATCCGTTGGCGACTATTTGGAGCAACGCGAAAATCTCCGCTTGGTGTTCGTCTTGATCGACTCCCGCCTGACTCCCCAGCCCATCGATATTTCATTCGTCAGCTGGCTGTTGGACTGCCAAGTGCCCTTCGCCTTGGTTTTCACCAAAGAGGACAAACAATCCGCCGCCAAAACCCAGGCGACGATCAAAGGATTTCTCGACGCCCTGCCCGAGGCCTCCGCCGACATTCCGCCGGTGATTACCAGCTCCTCAAAAAGCCGGACCGGCAGGATCGCGATCCTCAAGCGGATCGAACAGGCTCTGGCGGAGTGAGTTTATGCCATAGCGGCCAGCCGTTCCTTCTCGCGAGGCAAGCCTGTGGTTTCCGCAAGCGACCAGTGACATGGAGGGGCGAGAATCCCCTTGTGGGCGGAACCGCCCCCGACCGTCAATTGATAGACATGCCAATGATAATCGTAGGCATGACTCCAGTTGGCTTCAAAAACCCCGACATCCACGAAATAGGAGCCCGCCCCGAGGTCCAAGCGATCAATGACCAGCCGGATGATGCCACTCCCTCTGACTTGCGCCACGGCCACGCGCGCGGACTGCGTGTTCGTGTCGAGGCAGACGGTACCGTCGGGTCGGCTGATTGAGACCGCGAAAACGGGAGCCGGGAGAGAATTTTCCGCGTGATATCGGATTTCAATCGCAAGGGTCCCACCGGTGGTGAGCGTCGGACCGGGCCGCAGGACCACCCCGGTGATCTCCATTTCCAGCGAGCCAAACCGATTTTCCCGGGACCTGAGCTCCGTGCCTGTATCCGTGGTGCAGGCCGGAGCGGCGGGAGTGCGGCGGATGGTCTCTTCCCGCATCTCTTGTTCATAAGCCGCGGCGACCGCCCTCGCCGAATCGCAAGCCACCACTTCGCCGTGCTGCAACCACAGCGCCCGATCACATAACTCTCTGACTTGGTCCATGCCATGGGACACGAGCACGATCGCGCAGCCGCGCCCGCGCAACTCGGCGATGCGGGCGGCGCATTTCGCCTGAAATGCCAAGTCGCCGACGGATAGGTATTCGTCGACCAACATGATTTCCGGCTCCGTATGCACCGCCACGGCGAACGCCAGCCGCATCGTCATTCCGGTGCTGTAGGTCCGCACCGGGTCGTCGATAAAATCCTCTAGCTCGGCGAAACGGATGATCTCCGGCAAACATTCGATGGCCTCGCGCTTCAATAGCCCAGCGACCACTGCGGCAAGGATCGCGTTTTCCCTGCCTGTCAGATCGCCCTGGAATCCCCCGCCCAGCTCCAGTAGTCCGCCGATCCGGCCATGAATCTCCACGCTGCCGGTAGTGGGCTTGCCGATGCCGCCCAGCAAACGCAGCAAGGTTGACTTTCCCGCGCCGTTGGCTCCGACGATTCCCAACATTTCTCCGGCCGCAACCTCGAATGAGACGCCGCGCAACGCCCACAACGGCTCCCGCGCGGATCGCCTCCAAGCCCCCGCTGCTAGATCCCGCCATCGTCTGGCGTCGGATCGACGGATAAAGGTCTTCCCAACGTTGTCGGCTTTGACTAATGCTTCCATCACATTTCCTCGGCGAAACGGTAGCTTTGGCTCACGAAAATCCTGCGGCCAGCGATCAGGAGGGCGATCCCAAAGGCCAGCAGCCCGGCCAGCACCCGTGGATCCGGCCAGGCCCCATCCAACAGGACCGCCCGCCACGACTGAACCACTCCCACCATCGGATTCAGGTAAAACCAAGGCCGCAACGACGGTGGGACCTTCTCCAGACTGTAAAAGACGGGCGTCAAGAACATCATCAACTGCAAAAGCACCCCCACGATATGCTGGGTATCGCGGAAAATCACGTTGATCGACGCCAGCGGATAGGCGAGCCCGACGACCAAAAGATATTGCACGATTAACAGCACCGGCAAAGAAAGCCAAGGCATGCTCGGGCGGATGCCCTGCCACCACAGCAATCCGAACAAAATTGGCAGCGCGATCACAAAGTGAAACAGCCGCACCGCGACCATCACGTGGGGCAACAGCGTGAGCGGGAAGCCGGGCTGAGTGACGAGTGCCTTGCTGCCACTGATCAGCCCACCGCTCATACCCAACGCCCCCTGGAACCAGCCGAACACCAGAACGCCGATGAATACAAACGACGCATAGTTTTCTATCTGCATCCCCAAGGCCCGCCGGAAAACGAACGAAAAGATCAAAAGCTGGAGCAGTGGCGTCACCAAAGCCCAGCCGAAACCCAGGGAAGAGCGCTTGTAGAGGATTTTGAGATCGCGGTCGACCAAGACCACCAACAGATCCCTCGCATGCTGCCAGCGGCGGCGCTTACTCGCAATGAGACTGGTGGCGATGTTCATGGACTTGCTTCAAAGGCTATGTGAGGGCTGTCGGCAGGCCCGATTTCTTCGGCGGATTTTAGCGGCCTGGGTCCTGGCCCGATTTCACGCACGCGGCTATAGCTGCGCCAGAGCGCCCACGGTCCAAGGAGGGTGCCCCCGACCTCGGTGGCAAGAAGCCGCCATGGATACGAGTCTCTGCCGCGCAGGCGCTGCCAGCCGCGGCGCGCGAGGGCAACCGGCAACTCTGCGAAAATCCGCGTGAGCGCCCGCCGATCACCATATTTCGTCAAGGTGAGCAGATGATACGCCACATGGCCCTTGGAGTAGGCGAAAATCTGCCGCTGGAGTTCACCCTCGTTGACGCGGTGGTGGTGCCAGGCAATGGCAGCCGGCTCATAAATGATGGTGCCTCCCGCCCGCAAAATTTGATAGAACATCATTGTGTCCTCGCCCACTCCGGCAGGAACACCCGCGCCAAGGGTTTCGAGGAACGTCCCGATCACCGGATCGCTGAAAATGGAGGATCGGAACGCGGCGTTTCCACTCCCCCCGATGTTCCAGGTAGGTGCCGCACGCCGGTGCCACTGATAGAACCACGGTGTGCCAAATTCCGTGCGGGAGAAGCCACGGCAAAAGCCACCGTATTTTTCGAAATCTCGCTCGGCCGGCGTCTCCAAGCTGGCGGCAAGCGTGTTGCCGGTAACGGCGAACACATCCGGCCGTGAAAACGGCTCGACCAAGCGCACGAGCCAGTCTGGCGACACCTCCATGTCATCATCGGTCATCGCGATAATTTCGCCGTTTGCCGCCGATACGCCGGCATTGCGGGCGTAAGACGAACCAGGTCGATTTTCCGCGATGAGCCGCACACCGGGAAATTCTTTGACTACCGTTGAAGCGCTGTTTGCGGCGGGACGGTTGTCCACCACAATGATTTCGGTGCGACCTCCGTAGCATAGGGTTTGCAGGGATTCCAAGCACCGACGCAGCGCTTCGGGGCGGTTGCAGGTGGCGATGATGATACTTACCGAAGGCTCAGCCGCAGGAGGATCCGCCAAGACGCCAACCTGAAGAAGCCCACCCAGTTCGGCGTGAAACTCGGACCAAGCCAAACTCGCTTCAATACCTGGGGAGAGGATGAGTCGCCCGAACCAGCAGGCAATCGTGTCCGCGAGTCGCCAAGCGCTAACAGATACCCCCATCGTCGGAATCCGGACCCGACCCAGCGGGCGACCGCGCCAGCAGACGATCACGTCGAGCGCCTCGCACTGCGCCCCCTCGGGCAGCGCGCGCAAGGGCATATCCACATTCACCTGCACCAGCCCGGTGTTCCGCAGCTTGAGCGCGGGGTCCGGCTCGATTCGAAACGCATCAGGCCGGACCGACTCGTCGGGGACGATTGCCCGACGGGCACGCCGATAACCGCCTCGGCCATCCATAAATCCTTTGATCTCGGCCGTTACCAAATCCCTCGGAAAGCGGTCCGGACACCATGCGGAACCGAACCACCTTGCCAGCGCCCAATGCCGCCACCACCAACGCGACAGACGCCGAATCGAAAGCCGATCCTCTGGAAAATCGCACTCCTCGCGCTCCAGAAAACAACGCGTGGCATAGCCGTAATTGTATAAAAGTCCCCGCAGTTCGTCCATCGTCCGGCGATGCCGGTGACGGACAACAGCGCTCGGCTCATAAAGACAAAGCCAACCGGAGCGCAGCAGGCGGAAGAAAATTTCATGATCGCCTCCCCCGCGCGTCGGGGTGCCCACATCAAGCGCGGGATCAAACAGCCCGATTTCGTCAAATACTGCGCGCCGCATTGCCATATTTGCACCCGCACCCAAGCGGCCCGCGCCGACCATCGCCCACGGCATCGGCGCGGCCCGCTTCAGTTGCATGTAATGGCGGATGCAGCCACGGCCGAAGCCGCCGTAACGTTCGAACCATACCTGAGCCGGAGTTTCCTGTTCGGCCGGCTCGATGAAACCCGTTACAAGTCCCAACGAAGGATCCGCACCGAACGCCCGCCCCAGCGCGGCGGTCCAACCGCAGTCCGCCACTACGTCATCATCGGTAAACGCGATCAACTCGCCCTTGGCTTCGCGAATCGCGCGATTGCGCGCATGGTCGAGTCCCGGCGTATCCTCGCGGATATAGCGAAACTTCGGAAAACTCTCCCTTACCAGGCGCTCGGTGGCATCCGTCGCGGGAGCATTGTCGATCACGAGCACCTCAAGCGGTTCGAGCGATTGCGCCGCAAGCGATTCAAGACAGACTGCCAGATCGTCGGGTCGATCGCGGGTGCAAACGGCAACCGAAATTCTGGGAGCCGACACTTCAGGTTCAATCAGAGGCGCATGCCAATAATCTGAAATGGCGACTTTTTCACCGATGCCACCGCGCAGCAGCGCCCGCCGTGCCAGCTCCCGCAAGAAGGCAGACGGAAAAAGATCTGCCGCCTGCTTTTTCACATCTGAGGCCCGCACCCGACAGGCCACCACCGGTATCGCCAGCACGCCAATTGGCACGTCTTGCCAGCGCACCAGCACCCTGGCGGATTTAACATCCGGCGCAACGAAGATGTCATCGTTCCTAGTGATTTCAAAATCGAGGGGCTTGATTGGGAGTAACATTTTAATGAAGGGGGGAGGAGTTGAGAACGCCGATGACTTTTTGCTAGATATTCGCTCCGACAACCTGCGTCCATCGCCGCTCTTGGACTCGCCCGAGAAGCGACTTATCGAGCGGCAGCGGTTGATCCGCAGCGGCATCTTCCGGCGGCACCCACCGCTCTCGATGCGGAGGCGACCGCCGCTTACCGGAGACCAGCCAGACGAAACTCTTGACCGTCATCTTGTAAAGACTCCAGCTGAGTATCAGCACCGGATCACACCTGACTGCCCGGGCGACCGAGGCCAGGCACGAGTGGTAGTCGCAACTGCCATAACTCCTCGATACAAGATAACTCTGGAAATCACCCTCCGCCCATCGGAAAAGCGCCGTCGGAAGATCGGAGTTGCGCCGCCGGGCGCGGGCCATGACAACACGGAACGATGCCGCCATGCCCGCCACGCCCAAACTCATGCACGAATCACTTTGGCGATACCCCACAAGAACTTCCCGCACCACGCCGACTTCCCACGTCTCGGACACGCGGATGGAAAGATCCCAGTCCTCGCAGCCCTGCACTCCGCCCTGCTCCTCTCGTGTCAGATAGAGGCCAGTCTGCCGGAGCGCTCCGGCCCGGAACAAGGGCACACTCGCATTTCCGAGGAAATTCCGCAGGATGATCGCTTGCCGGACCTCGCCTTCGACCGTAAAAGGGAAATGGGAGCCGAGCTCACCGCCTTCCTCGTCGACATGCCTGTACCAGCAGTAGACCATGGCCGTCCGCTCGCCGCACTCCCGGATGCACTGGACCTGCTTCTCCAGCTTGGTCGGATTCCAAAGATCATCTGCGTCAAGAATCGCGATGAACTTTCCGCGCGCCGCCCGAATCCCCGTGTTGCGAGCGGCACCCACGCCGGCATTTTCCTGGCGGATGAGCCTAATGCGCGAGTCACGCTTGCCAACATCCGCCACCACTTCTGACGTATTATCTAACGAACCATCATCCACAACGATGATCTCGATCTCCCGCAGCGTCTGGGCCCGCGCGGAGTCGAGCGACATGCCGATCCACCGGCTGGCGTTGAACGCTGCAACGACCACGGAGACGACTGGAGCAGTATTCATCGGACGCAATGGTTGCTCCTCGTCTGCTTGTGGGCCCGAAGGAACGCCAAGTGAGTAAGTCCCATCACCAGTTGCTCTGCTTCACATAGACGACATCGTAAGTTCTCACATAGAACGGATTGCTATCCGCCCCGTAGAGGGCTTCGTTCATGTTCAGCACGTAACGCTTGCTTTTGCCACTCTGATTTCTGACAACAATTACCTGTTTAGGATTCGCGAATTTGGTGAAGCCGCCGCATTCCATCACTGCTTCGAGAGCGGTCATCGGACGATCCAACGGAATCTTCCCCGGCCGCAGCACTTCCCCGGAGACATAGATCCCCGCAGCAGCCGTCGCGACCGAGACAGTTACCGCAGGGTCCTGCAAATGCGACTGATAGCGTGATGTCAGTTCCGATTGGAAGCTCGTAATACTCTTCCCGACCGCACTAACATCTCCGATTGTTGGCAGACTAACTCTTCCGTTCGCCTGGATCTTTTGCTGCACATTTAGCTCCGGCGCTCCCGAAAACACGACTTTGATTTCGTCACCCGCAGCCAAGCTCGCGTTAGGCATTGATCTGTATGCTTCGACAGGCACCGGCGGGGCCGGATTCATGCCTCCGCAACCCGTGGTCACAATGACGCTGAGCAGACCAATCGCTCCCATAAAAACCGTCCCGATGCGATGCCATTTTGCACTCGGACTCACGGCGGACTTAACACAACTTTGATCGAGACGTGTATCCATATTCATTCCATTGTTTGTATACTTTTTCATTTTTATGTCCATTTGTTTTTAACAATTTATATCGGAAATCAAGTCAGGCCTCTCTTGCGCAATCCGCGAAATTCGTAATTTCTCGGCCTGCGGGATTCTTCAACAAACCGCACCAAGCTCTCGATATTGGCGAGATAACTCATTTCCCATTCAGGGCAGCCCTCGGCATCCAGCCGCGGAGTGCGCCGCGAAAGCCGGCGTAAAAAAAGCTTTGTTCGAAGCCAAACGACCTGAAGCGCAGGATAAGGCACCCGGGCGTGCTTCCAGTGATACGTCGTGTATGCGGAAGTTCGACCGAATCGTTTCGCCGCCGCCAGCCAGTCGGACCGCCGAAGTCGCGTGGCGTCCGGGTGATGAACTACAAAAGTATCGGTGACCGGACAAATCCGCAAGCCGGCCTCTCTCATCTGCATCTCTAGAAGGGTTTCTTCACCGAAACCGGTCGCACCAGGACCGAGTTCTTCATCAAAATTATCGATTACGCTGAACACCGACCGGTGGATTCCCATGCTGGCGCCGACCAGTTCGGTCGCTTCAGCTGCGGGATTCCGCACCTCGGCCAGCCAAATCCCGTGCATCCTCGTAAACCACGGCCGCCGCAGATACTCCGCTAACAAGATTGTCCCCGCCACCGCCTCACAGCGCCTTTCGAGGAGCGGGCGAGCCATGTTCTCCAACCAATTTTCCGCAGGTTCGACGTCATCGTCAGTAAATAACAGAGCCTCGCCCCTAGCTTGGGCCAAGGCCAGGTTCTGCGCCCGACTCTTTCCGGGGCGTCCCTCGTAAACATAGCGCATCTTAATCGAGGGATGCCTCGCAGATTTCACCAGTTCAGCCGTGTTATCCGACGAACCGTTATCCGCCACGATCAATTCCACTCGCCAATCCAGAGGTACTTTTACGCACTGAAATGCCCGCAGGGTTTTCTCAAGCCTTGCAGCCCGGTTGCGCGTGCAAATGATGATCGAGCAATCCATGTCTATAAAATCGGAACTCTCCCGTTTCGTTCGAGCACAAACCGAATCGCCTTCTCCAATCGCGGAGCATTGGCATCCCAAGTCCACTTTTCCAGGAATGTCTCCCATGCCGCATTGGCCAGCCGAGCCGACAAATTCTGGTCCTCCAACAGAGTCAAACAAGCCGAGGCGAAGTCTGACGCGGAATCCGCCAACAAAAGCTCTCGTCCGTGGGTAACCTCATATCCATAAGCTCCGAGTTGTGTCGAAACCACCGGGCACTTCCGACTGAAAGCATAACTGATTTTGACGCGCGTCCCGCCGCCTACAAAAATCGGGACAATCGTCAACGCCCAGTCGGCCACTTCCGAATCCGAGTCTGCCACCCAGCCGAGGCCCTCGACATTGCGCGACTGATTCCATGCCGGGTCATCGCTGCATTTGCCAGCCACGCGGAGAGTTGTGTTAGGGTATTTCCGCAAAATAATAGGCCAGACCTCGCGCAGGAACCAGCGCAAGCCGTTTGCATTCGGCGGATATTCCAAAGAGCCGATAAACCCGATTCTCACTGGACTCGCCGGACATCGCACGGGCACTTCGGATGGAGCGTCGAATCCATTAGGCACGACAAAAACGCGCTTTGAACTTTTGAGGCAAGCTAGATCCGGTCCGCTGCACACCGTAATGGCGTCGAAGCGTTCGAACATCCGTGCTTCGTGGCGTCTCCACATCGAAAATTTTCGAAACGCCCGTAATTTGGCCTCAAGTCCATTCCCATGAACCATCTCTGTCTTGCTCACTTCACTGGGAATGTCATCAATATCCAAAATTGTCTGAGGCCACTTCCAAATGTTGAAACCATTGGCGACGCGAAGGCCATGAACCCAAATTAAGTCATGCTCATTTATCAGTTTATGCAACCGGCGGCAATCACCTTTCCCAGCTTGGTGCCCGTGGGTGTTGAGGTAGCTTGAACCCAGTTCATAGCGAAGTCGATCACCCACGCCCGCGACTTTCCATGGATAGAAATTAAAGACCTCGGAAGGCCTTGACGGATTCGAAACAGGATCCGGCATGCCGGGATATTCATCATACGATCCTGCTAGAACAACCCGCACATCACCAAACAGATTCAACTGACGGAAAATATGTCGTGCTCTCAGCCTCGCACCCGCCTCCTGCCCTTCCGGTGAGTGGGAGGTGAGGCACAGGATTTTTATGCGCCGCTGGCGGTTGAAGATCGTGGTCATAACGACTTCTCAAGGCAACGGGATCAGCACGGCTTCCTTAAACCATGACTGCACCGCTTCAGCCGCTCCCCGCGGCCAACGGGTTCTTCCAGGACGCATCGAACCCAAATGCTGCCAGGCAAGACGGTTTCCCGACAATGCTTGCCGAATCACGAATATCCTGCGATCGGTTGCCGTCGGCTGCCCACCATGCTCCCGAAGGTAGTTGCGGAGTTCCCGCGCGCGTTTCTCCAGTTGCCCGAAGTCACCATCGTAATACCTCGCATCAACATAGTCGCCCAAATTGTTTAGAACATCATCGATCATACCATCGATCTTGGCCTGATGACCTAATGACCCAAGTTCCACGCCAGCAGTTGCTTGGGCTTGATGGACTCGCCATCCACCCCACGTATCCGGAACGTGAACCGTTGACGCGGCGAGCCCGGCCCGGAAATTCCAGTGGAAATCACCCACCGCTCCCCATTCCTTTTCATAAAATCCGATTCTATCAAACAAACGCCGTCGGATGAGAAGCTGCGTGACGGAGGTATAAACATTGTCTCCTAGCATACATAGAATCCCGTCAAACGGAGCAACGCGCTTGTGGTGGCATCCTGCCAAGTCACCAGCACTCTTCATGAAGAGAGAACTTCCCGACCACCAGTCCTGACCAGGCTCGCCATTCTCATCGATGATTTTGATGGGACAATGCGCGAGGTCACAGTCAGGATTCTCATCCAAGGCATCCACCATTTTTTCGAGGCAATCACCAGCCATCGTGTCATCGCTCGTCGCAACATAGACGAACTCGCCGCGTGCCTCCCGAATACACGGAGTCCAGCTCCCGGGCGTCCCCTCTCGCGGACCTTGCCAAATGCGCATTCGCGGTTCCCTTTCCGCCAGTTCGCAGAAATACTCCCAGGCTCCATCGGTGGAGTAACTATCATACACGAGTAACTCCCAATCCGTGAACGACTGTGCGTCAATCGTCGCGATCCGCTCAGCGAGGTAAGGCAAGGTATTAAGATTAGGCAGACAAATGGAGACGCGAGGAGTGCTCATGGCAAGAGTCCGATAAATTGTTTTACTTTAGCGGAGCAATCGTCACTGAACGACTTTCTCACCCCGTGCCCTTCGCTCGTACTGATCCTTGATCCACCAATAGGTGTTTTCCAATCCGGTTTTCAAATCGATCTCCGGCTCCCATCCAAGCTTCTTCTGAATCAAGGTATTGTCGCTATTCCGACCCCGAACGCCTTGTGGGGCGTTGGAATTGTAGTGTCGCTTAAGCTTAACCCCTTCGATATCCTCAATTATATCTAGCAATTGATTGATGGATACCTGTTCGCTGCGGCCCAAATTAATCGGATCGGAATAATCCGAAGCCATCAGTTTGTCGAGCCCGGTGATGCAGTCGTCAATATACATGAACGAACGCGTTTGCTCGCCATCTCCCCATATTTCGATACGGAGATCGCCGGTATCCACCGCTTCGATGACCTTTCGGCAAAGCGCCGCCGGTGCCTTTTCCCGACCTCCATCCCATGTTCCAAAAGGGCCATACACATTGTGAAAGCGGACCACCCGGATGTTCATCCCGTAGTCTTCTTGAAAGTGCTTGCTCATCCGCTCGGAGAACAACTTCTCCCAGCCATAGCCGTCCTCAGGCATAGCGGGATAAGCATCCTCCTCCTTGAGCGCCATGACATCGATGCTGGTTTGCCTGCCAGCGGCATAAACGCAGGCGCTTGAGGAATAGAGATATTGACTCACCCCGTGGTCGCGGGCCGCCATCAGCATATGCGTATTGATGAGAACGCTCAACATGCACAGCGCGCGGTTGTTTTCGATAAAGCCAATACCGCCCATGTTGCAGGCGAGATTGTAAACGGTATCACACCCCTCCACGGCTTTGAAGCAACTGTCCTTTTCCTCCAAATTGAGATGCAGGTTCTCGGCCTCCTCGTGATGTTGATACCATTTCTCCTTGGGCTTGATGTCCGTAACCACAACTTGATGGCCGCGGTCCAAAAGAACCCGTGCCAGTTGTCCGCCAATAAAACCGCCGCCGCCGGCGATCAGGATTCGTTGTGTTTTCATTGTCTGTTGTTGTTATTCAGTGAGATTTCCCTGAAGCGCGGGCGGCTTTGGAAGCTCAAGGAGGGCTGGCGAACTGCTGCCAGCCAGTTTCACACAGGCTGGCCCGTTAGGCATCAGGAGGCGTCTTGAGCAGATGTTCCTCCCAGAATGCGCGGTCATAGCGGCCGAATGCATGGCAGCCGAACGGCAGTCGTCCACCGGTGCGCTCCAGGCAGCGGCGAGGTTCCATTTCAAACGAAAAAGCCAGTCCGTCCTCCAGTGACGCGACGCGGAATTCCGGCAGGTAACGCTTCGCATGGTCCGACCAGAACATATCGCAGCCCTGTTCGTTCACCTCGGTGTAGTCCATCTTCTGCAGCTGCCTGCGCACCGCCGCAGTCGCTTTTCCCTTGAGCCACGCTGGCACCGCCGCCCGGACCGGGCGCAGCAACCTGCGCTGGAACTCGACCTGACGCCAGTAATGGTCCTGATACCACCTCGACGGATCGTCGGCATAGCGCATCCAAAGCACCTTAAGCACCGAAGAAACCCGATACAGCGCGAAACCGCCGTTGCCGACGCGCTCCTCTCGCACCCAGGGCGCGTCCGCACACCGCAGGAACGGCGAGCCGATGTAATCGAGGCCCCTGTCGCACCACTCCGGCAGTTGGTCTGAAAACACCAGCGCGTCCAGATGATACATGAGGACGTATTCATAGTCCGCGAAATTCTCCCAGAAATCCGTGCGGTAGAGCATCCGGTTGTGGTTTTCGGCGCTGCCGAAATGGCCGGGGTCCAATTCGAGGGCAGAGAAACCCGCGAAGTCCACCTGCGTCCCCTTCGGCACGAGCAGGAACTTCTCATAGCCGCCCAGATGCTTGCGGAGGTGGCGCATTGAAATCTCGTCGTCCTCGCTCAGCTTCGGTGACGGCAGCGGAACCATGATGGCCACACGATTCGCAGGCTTCCTGACCGCCGCCGCGCGGTGCTGGAAATAGCTACTGAAAATCCTCCTCATGATTTCAAGGGCGTGATGGCTGTCTCTTTGAGTGGCATGGCTCGGATCCGGCAGGTTATTTTTCCAGCAGCTCCCATGCCGATGCCTTCGTAAGCCTCCACGCTGGTTTTGGAAACCACGCGGCGGCCATCGATCAACACGGGCTGTTTCGCCTGACAGGCGAACACCTCCGGCAAGCGCCCGAATTCCGGCCAACGGGTCAGCAACAGCACCGCCTCCGCGCCCATGACAGCATCTTCCAAAGATTCCGCATAATCCAACACTCCGGCACCGAAGTGCTTCTCCGCCTCGGCCCGCGCTGCCGGATCAAAGGCGGTCACCTTCGCCTTGCGGGCAAGCAGTTCCTTGATGATCGGAAGCGCGGGAGATTCGCGGATGTCGTCAGTCCCGGGCTTGAATGCCACCCCAAGGACGGTCACCCGCACGCTTTCAAGATCCTTAAAATGCGGCACTAGCAGATTCAGGACCGTTTCCGGCTGGCCGAGATTCACCTTCACGACGGAATCCAGTAAGGCCATGTCTCGGCCGAGTTTACGACCATGCGCGATCAGGGCCTTGAGGTCTTTCGGGAAACAACTGCCGCCGAACCCGCAGCCGACTTCGAGGTAGGTGGTGAAAGACGGCGTGATCCGCGTGCCGTCAGGAAGGATCGGGCTGAGACGCTTGTCGAGGTGGACTCCCCGCATCACCTCGCTAGCATCCACCTCGGGGATCGCCGCGCAAAGATTCCCTATTTCGTTAGAAAACGAGATCATCGTCGCCAGCAACGAGTTCGCGGTGTATTTGATCATTTCCGCGGTGCGTGGATTGGTTCGGATCTTGTCCACGTCGCCAAACGGCAGGTAGAGCTCCTCCAGCAGGTCGAGCGTACGCTCGTCCACGCCGCCTAACACGATTCTGTCGGGAAAAAGAAAATCCCGCACCGCCTCACCCTCGCGCAGGAATTCCGGATTCATTCCAATCCCGAAGTCCCGTCCGGCGCGCTTGCCGGAGGCTTCCTCGACCAGGGGCAACACGACCTCGCAGGTGGTTCCGGGGACGACAGTGCTTTTGACCAACACGACATGATAGTCCGCTTTGTCCTTCAGCGCGGTGCCGATCTGCACCGCCGCCGCACGGATGAACCGCAAGTCGATTTCTTCTCCGTCAAACGGCGTGCCCACCGCAATCATCGAAATCTCCGACCCGTGGACGGCGGCCTGCAGGTCAGTCGTCGCACGGAAGTTGCCGCCGCAGTGCTTCCGGAGCAGTTCGTCCAATTCGCTCTCGTGAATCGGCGAAACACCGCCGTTAATCTGATCCACCTTAACCGAGTCCAGATCCACGCACACCACGTCATGGCCTTTCTCGGCCAGGCAAACGCCTGAAACGAGACCCACGTAGCCGGTTCCTATAATTGAAATCCTCATCACGCGTCCTGTGCATGTTGGTTGTCACGATACCAGACCAAGGTGCGGCGAAGCCCTTCCTCCAGCGGGACTTCGGGCTCGAAGTCCAGATCCTGTCTCGCTTTCGCGATGATGGGGCACCGGCGCCGCGGATTGTCAGTTAGGTAGTCCGGGTCACCACTGGAGTTCCGCACGACCTTTCCGTCATAGCCGAAGAGCTGGCGGGCACCCGCCGCAAGCCTCTCCGCCAGCCCGAGCATGGAAATCTCGGGTGCTTCATTGCCGATGTTGTATGCCTCGCCCGCACGCCCGCGCACCAAAATCTTGTAGTAGCCGACGATCGCGTCCGCCACATAGCAGAACGTCCGGGTCGGCGTGCCGTCGGACAACAACACTAGGTCCTTGCCGGCAAACAAATCGCGCGCGAAGTCGGGGACCACCCTTCGGTCGCTGATTTTTAGTCCGGGTCCGTAGTTGTTAAACGGGCGTGCCGATGCGATGGGCATGGAATACTGACGGGCGAAGTTGACGCACAGAGTTTCCCCGAAACGCTTCGATTCATCATAACAAGCGCGCGGGCCCGTGCAGGAAACATTGCCCCGGTAGTCCTCCGGTGTCGGAATTTGATCCCGCGGCGGATCTCCGTAAATCTCGCTGGTGGAGAAATAGAGAAATCCCGAAATCGGATGACCGGCCACCTGCTGCGCGCGGCATCGCTCCAACAGGAGCCGCACACCATTCACGTTCGCGTCCATCGTCTCGATCGGATGCTTTCGATAATAGATCGGCGAGGCAATCGACGCGGCGTGGATCACATAGTCAATCGGACCCAAATCATCCGGCAGCGGACGGGTGATGTCGTGACGCAACACAGTCAGGGACGGATCCTCGGCAAGAGTGGTCAGCCAATCCGGGACTCCACGGACGTAGTTGTCACCGGCAATGACCTTGATTTCAGCGGCTCCATCATGCGTTCGGTTCCAGTGGAGAACGGACTGCACGAGATAGTAGCCCAGGAAACCCGCGCCGCCGCTGATGAACAAGGTTCTGCCCTGCATGGCGCTGAACTCGGATTCCAAACGTCGGCAGATGTCGGCGAGGTCACGCGCCACCACTTGCGCCGCAGTCACATCCGCCGCCCGGCCCCGTCCCTGCTGCTGGTCAAACAGTGTGATCATGCGTGGTTCTGTAATGTATAGTTATCGATCACCTGTTGATGATTTGAAAGTTATTGGAAGTTCAAGAGTCCTCCCGCCGCAGAAGTCCGGCCTGCTGCAAGACTTTGGACGCCTCGAAGATCTTGCGGAATGGCATTCCGGACTTTTCGGCGATCGCCAGCAGATCGCTGCTGCCGTCGGATTGATTGAGCACCCACAGCAGGGCGAGTTCCTCGAACTGACCGGTCCTTTGTCCGCCGCCATCGCCGTAAAGCCCGTATTTTCCAAGACATGGCTCGCACATCGGTTTGAGATTCACAAACCGCCCGTTATGTTCGAGCACTTCAAAGGCTTCCAGCGCCTTTGATCGAGTGTCGGCCAGACTTTCAGGTTGGATAAATCCGAGGTTGTCGGCGCTCGTGTGATACTCGGGGAAGGTGCCGTGGGGAGAGCGCATCAGGCAGCCGACCGCCAGACTGATGCCGGGGGAACCATACTGTCGCTCGTCGTAACCATAAGGGTGGAATTCTTCAATCCGGTGCTCCCAACCGCCCGACTTGAGGACATGCAGCATCGCCCGGTCGATGAGGGCATTGCCGTCGCGGGATTTCTTGTAGGTCACGATTCCGGGGTCGCCGGCGCAGGTCAGCACCAGCCCGTGTTTGATTCGCGGAATCAACGTTGGATTGAGCGCAAGCCAGGTGATGGAACCGATCGTGGCTGGCGCAAACAGGAACCGGTATGACAATCGTCGCGGTGCCCACGCAAGTTGTTTGGCCAGAGCCACCGCGACGGCGATGCCGGCGAGATTGTCATTTGCCAGTGAAGGATGGCAGGTGTGGCAAGAAATCAGAACTTCGTCGTCCCCTTCGCCCGGGATGAGGCATTCACCGTAGGTGAGGCTTCCACTTGCCAAGGTTGAATCGATGCAGACCTCGTACTCACCTTCTTCCAGTCGCTCTAGCAGGTGATGCGGAAGGCAAAATCCCCAGCTTCTCTTATAATAGCTGGTCCGGTAGGGAATAAGCTCTGGTTGCTCGGGCAGACTGAACAACCTGGATTTCAACTCCGACAAGGCCATCTTTCCCCGAACCGGGATGCTATAGCCGACGACGTGCAGGTTGTGGTTGGCGAAATCGACGATCTTGTTGCCACTGGAATCCTTGATCCAGGCTTCCCTGATGTTCCATTCCTCGGGGACGGTCCAATCGAATACTTCGGTGCCGCTGGGAATCTCCCTGATTTCGAGAGGAATGTCCTGCGCCAGACGCCGCAGCGTCGAGCGCATTCCATCGCCGGTGATACTCCGGCACCATGGATACAACTCCGCAGCCAAGGCGTGCATGTCATGGCCTGAGGCCTCAATGTTTGATAGATTCATGAGTGACCGAGGAGACTTCATTCAAGCACCTTGACTTCAGGGATCGGCACCACTAAGCGACCGCCCCACTCGCGGATTTGTGCCATTTCGGCGCTGATTTCCTTGCTCAGGTTCCACGGCAGAAGCAGCACATAATCCGGCTTGGTCTCGAAAATCTTCTCCGGAGAATGGATAGGAATCCGCACGCCCGGCATGTAGTGGTTCTGCTTGTAAGGGCTCTTGTCCACGACATAGTCCATCAGGTCTTCACCCACTCCGCAGTAGTTCAACAAGGTCACTCCCTTCGCGGCGGCACCGTAACCCGCGACGGCCTTCCCGGCTTCCTTTGCTTGGGTCAGGAACTTCAAGAGCTTGAGTTTGGAGGCTTTCACCCTTTCTCCAAATGCCGTGTAGGTTTCCATCCGGGTCAACCCGAAATCGGTTTCCTGCTGCCGCATCGCCGCGACGCGCCCGGTGGTGGCGAACAGCGGACCGGCGTTCCCGGCGTGGCGTGCAAAAATGCGGAGCGACCCGCCGTGGGTCGGCACTTCCTCAACGTCGAAAAGCACCAGACCGTGGTGTGCGAACACCTTCTCCATCGCGAGGAACGACAGATAAGAGAAATGTTCGTGATAGATGGTGTCGAATTGATTGCCGGCAATCAGGCGTTGCAGGTGGGGAAATTCAAAGGTGATCACGCCTTCGGGCTTGAGGGCGATCTTCAAACCTCCAACGAAATCATTGATGTCAGGCACGTGGGCAAGCACGTTGTTCCCGAGGAGCAGATCAGCGGATTTCCCCGCTGCGACCAATTCCTCCGCAGTTTCGACGCCGAAGAATCTCACCACGCTCGGGATTTGCTTCTGCTCCCACGCGACCTTGGCCACATTCGCCGCCGGCTCGACACCAAGCACCGGCACACCCTTCGCCTTGAAATGCTGGAGCAGGTAACCGTCGTTGCTGGCGATCTCGATGACTTGGCTGTTCCGGTCATAGCCGAAGCGCTCGGTCATCATTTCGCAATAGCGGCGGGCGTGTTCCACCCAGCTTGTCGAAAAGCTGCTGAAATACAGGTAATCGCTGAAGATGGCGTCGGGCGACTCGAAGCTTTCAAGCTGTGCGAGCAGGCACTTTCCGCAAGCCCAGACCTTGAGTGGATAGATCTTCTCGGCATTCCGCGAGTCTTCGAAACTCACGTATGAATTGGCAAGGGGAGACATGCCGAGATCGCACATCACATGAGTAAGTGGTTCCGCGCAAAAGCGGCAATTGGGAGAGGGCATGATGGCGGGTGAGGTTATGGCTCCCACTTCTGGAAAAGGGGGGGATGACGGGATGGAGCCCACGAGAGGCGGCGGACCGGAAATCCATCCGGGATTTCCTACCAGACTTTCCAAGGGGGATCGGGAGACGTCCAAAGATCTTCGAGATACATCTTGTCCCGGAGGGTGTCCATGGGCTGCCAGAATCCATCATGGCGTCGCGCCATAAGCTGGCCTTCGCTAGCCAACAGCTCCATCGGCTCGCGCTCCCAAATGGCCGCATCGTCGGCAATATAGTCAATCACACCCGGCTCAAGCACGAAGAATCCCCCATTGATCCATGCACCGTCGTCTCTCGGCTTCTCCGCAAATGAGTCGATCGTATCGCTGCCGGAGCACAGGGTGAAAACTCCGAAGCGTCCCGGGGACTGCACCGCTGATAAAGTGGCGAGTTTGCCATGCGCCTTATGATAAGCGATGCTCGCCGTGATATCAATGTTACTGACACCATCGCCATAGGTGAGGCAGAAAGTTTCGCCATTGAGGTATTCCGCAGCGCGCTTCAAGCGACCGCCAGTCA
Source organism: Akkermansiaceae bacterium (assembly GCA_043716765.1). Classification (GTDB taxonomy): domain Bacteria; phylum Verrucomicrobiota; class Verrucomicrobiia; order Verrucomicrobiales; family Akkermansiaceae; genus Luteolibacter. The sequence continues at coordinate 704 of JAYSYA010000043.1, read as the reverse complement.
TCGTCTTCTCGCCGGTTTCGATGCAGGTCACACGCCAGGATTCGGCATCTGAACGGTGGATGGCGGCCTGTTGTGTTTTGAGGTCATAAGTGACATCTGCGGTCTGAAGATGATAGTTAGCGAAGTAATCCCTAATCCAGTATCCTTTGTAGCCGCAACAAATGATAAAATCATTGATGCCATGGGCGGAGTAAATCTTCATGATGTGCCAAAGAATCGGACGGTTGCCGATCTCGATCATTGGCTTCGGGCGGACAGAGCTTTCTTCGCTGATGCGGGTTCCAAATCCACCGGCGAAGATGACTGCTTTCATTTTGTTTCTTCTGTAGATGTTAGCTTGTCGTGTCTAGACAAGTCCTCAGACTATGGAGAGTTTTCAGGGCGTCTTGAGGTTTACTCCGAGACGGACAAATCCCGTTGATCCGCACGTCTTCGAGCAGGGTGTCGCTTTCGTAGTGATTGTGGAGACATCCCGAAAAGTCACGGTCGTTGTAATGCTGTTAGCCAAAAACCTATAGGCTTTCGCGTTCCATTGCGCGAAGTCGCCGACACCCTTTACCTGCATTGCAATCTGTGAGAATACATTGACCGTGCCGTCAATAGTGACTTGCAGTCTTAGCTCCACCCAATCGCGGCAGAGCCAATCACGGTCGAAAGATGAACTCCATCGCTGCTATAGTCGAGCGGTGTCAGCACCGAATGCA
>JAYSYA010000042.1:0-5964 GCA_043716765.1 Akkermansiaceae bacterium | reverse complement strand
GGCTTCCTTCGCGGCTTGCGCGGCGAGCCTTTTTTCTTCCTCCGCCTTGCGCCTTGCCTCCACTTCGGCGGCCTGCTCGGGACGGAGCTTGGCGTGATAGGCGGCGGGCTTCGCCAACCGCTCGCGGTGGAACAACAGGCCTTCGAAGCGGTCGTCCGTGCTCAACTCATATTCGCCATCCATGTAAATCGCGTCAAACGGGCAGACCTCCGCGCAAATGCCGCAGTTCATGCAGACGGAAATGTCGATGTCGAAAATCTTCGGCCGCTTGAGCGACTTGCCGTTCTCATCGCGCTCGAGCACGATGTAGATGCATTGTGGCGGGCATTCCTTCTCACAGATCGAGCACGCCACGCAGCGCAAACCGGCTAACGAGTCTTCATTATCGTAAACGAGGAAAGGGAAATTCCGAAAGTTCGGGCTGATCGGCGCGCGCTCCTCCGGATACTGCACGGTGGTCATGCGGTCCTCCCGGTAGAAGCTCTGGACCAGGTTCTTTCCCGTCACGACCAAGCCTTTGAGCAGTCCAAGCCCCGGCACAGACCAGCCGCCAGACACTCTTCTGTTGTCTCTTGCGTCTTGAAGTCTTGTATCTTTCATCGGTCCACCTCCCCTAACACGATATCGATACTTCCGAGAATGATGACCACGTCCGCCAGATCGAGGCCGAGGCACATGTCCTCGAGCAAGGTGAGATTGATGAAACTCGGCGGCCGGACGCGGTAGCGATACGGGTTGGTGGTGCCGTCGCTGATGAGGTGGAATCCGAGTTCGCCCTTGGGGCCCTCGATGCGGCCGTAGGCCTCGCCCACCGGCGGCTTGAAGTTGCGGATCTTCGCCTTGGGATGGATGTAGTCGCCTTCTGGCAGCTGGTCGATCGCCTGGCGGAGGATTTTCAACGACTCGCGCATCTCCAGGAAGCGGATCATGATCCGGTCGTAACAATCGCCTTTTTCACCTAGCGGAATGCGGAAATCGAAGCGCTCGTAAATGCCGTAGGGTTCCACTTTGCGGATGTCGTAGTTCACCCCGGCTGCGCGCAACATCGGGCCGGTGATGCCGCCATTAATCAAAACTTCCTTCGGCAGCGCGCCGATGTCCTGGGTGCGGGCTAGCAGGATTTCATTACCCACTAGCAATTCCTCCATCTCGTCGAGAAACGGTCCGTAGCCATCGATTAGAATGCCGACTTTGGCGGCCCAGCCCGCGGGCAGGTCGTTGCGGCAACCGCCGAAGCGCATGAAGTTCGCCATCATCCGCGCGCCTGTCAGTTCTTCGAACAGGTCGAGGATTTTCTCCCGCTCGCGGAAGGCATACATCAGCGCGGAACCCCACGCACCCATGTCGCTGAGGATGAAGCCCATGAAGGCGGTGTGGTTGATCAGGCGGGTGAGTTCCGAGGTGATCACGCGCATGAATTCGGCGCGCTCCGGCACCTCGATGCCCGCGAGTTTTTCGACGGCGTGGGCATAGGCCCAGTTGTTACTGAGCGGGCAGATGTAGTCGAGCCGGTCAGTGTATGGCATCGCACTCAGATAGGTCGCGTTCTCGGCGATTTTCTCGTGGTTGCGGTGCAGGTAGCCGAACACCGGCTTGAGGCTCACCACCGTCTCGCCGTCGAGCACCACGTTCATGCGGAACACACCGTGCGTGGACGGGTGCTGCGGGCCTAACGAGATCCGCAACAACTGGTCGTCGTCCGCGCCCGGTTCGAGCGTGGGAGATGAGGAGAACATGGACGGATCGGAAATCATTGGGCTGCGGGATAGTGCGCTTTGGCCTTTTCCAAAACGGCGTCGTGCGGCGTAGGTTCGTATTCGTAGTCATCCGGCGCGACGTAGTCCTTGCGCATCGGATAGTCCTCGAACTCGTCCCACATCAGGATGCGGCGCAAGTCGGGATGGCCGGTGAATTCAACTCCGTAGAGATCGAAAATTTCGCGCTCTTGGAACTCGGCGCTGCGGTAAATGGAGACGACCGAGGGGATCTGGTTTTGCTTCTCCCGGTCCACGGTGCGGACGCGCAGCACCAGCGGACCTTCGCGGCGGCTGGTCGAATAGAGGTGATAGAGAACTTCGAGAAATCCCCCGGTGCGCGAAATATCCTCCCCTGCGGCGGGAGCTGCCACGGCGTCGGCCTTGGCGGCGTCCGGCCAATCCACGCCGGTGACGTTTGAAAGCAAATCAAATGCGAGCGTGTCGCGGAGGACCGTGCAGACACCGATTAAGTTAGCGGTATCCACTAACAGCGAATGCTGGCCGGACGGGCCGGGGTTTTTGCGGAGCGAGATACCGGCGTTCGGCAGGGCTTCATGCAGCCGCTCGACGATGATTTCCGCGCTCATGCCTCACCTCCTGCTTCGCGGACCATGATCGGCGGGTTCCAGATTTCACGGTTAGCCGTGGGTTCGAGGTCATGCGCGCCGAACTCCGGCACCGGCATTTCCGCAGCTCCCTCGGGATCAGCGTGGCGGGCGCGGTGGCTGCCTATCAATTTTTCGCGCGTAATCTTGTCGCGCAACGTCATCAAGCCTTCCAACAGCGCCTCGGGCCGCGGCGGGCAACCCGGAATCATCACGTCCACCGGAATGAAACGGTCGATGCCCTTGAGCACGTTGTAGCCATCTTTGAAGGGACCGCCGGAAATCGCGCAGGCCCCCATCGCGATGACGTATTTGGGCTCGGCCATCTGATTGTAGAGCCGCACCACCTGCGGTGCCATCTTCTTGGTCACCGTGCCAGCTACTATCATCAAGTCCGCCTGCCGCGGCGAGGGCCGGAACACCTCGGCACCGAAGCGGGCCATATCGTATTTTGCCATGGTGGCGGCGATCATTTCGATGGCGCAACAAGCGAGGCCGAACTGGAGCGGCCACAGCGAACTGGAGCGGCCCCAGTTGATGAGTTGCTCAAAAGAAGTGACATGCACCCCTTGGGATTTCAGGTCGGCCTCCAGCTTGGAATCAATCGCCATACAAACATGAGATTGGGTTTCATGAACCTTGGCGAGCAAACTCTTTGAATGCCACGGCTAACGGAAGCACAAAGACGGAAACACGCAGCAAACAGCAAAATATGCCCTGCACCTGTCAAAATCCCGGCTGGACCAGCCGGGACGCATTATCACCCGCACCCTTGTGACCGCTCTGCCACCACTCGCAGACCCCCCCGCGGTCTGCACTCGCGGCGGTGGCGAAAAGGCGGCCATGGACGTTCACATGGACGGATACGAGGTGCACGAAATTATCGCCCAATGGATCAACGGCTCCAAGCTACCGCCCCACCAACGGCTGCAAGGTCTGCTTCCAAGAATCCTCCATCAGCATCCGCGCGGAAACGAGCAAGAACATCGGAAAACTCGGACCGCCAGCGGCCCTCAGATGGCCGGACATGCAGTCCAAGGTCGAGTGGGTTCCCAATGCCCTCACCCGCAGGAAGCCCCTTCTGCTCACCGCCTCCAAAGACAAGCCGGTGCTGATTTCCGCTCTAGCCGCCGAGTGTGAGATGCTGCTGACTCTGGATAAAGCCGATTTCGGACTGCTGCTTGGGACGACGGTTTACGGGATGCAGGCGAACACACCACGTGATTTTTTGATCGGAGAAGGTCTCGGTTGAGGCGGCGGGGTGAGCTGGAATAGGTCCTGACTATCAGCGCCCGAACAGCAGGCAGATCGGGCTAGGCGTGGAAATCGTCTGGCCCGGCGCTCCGAGAAGCCCGGTTGCCGGATCGAGCGCGAGCACGCTGATCGTGTTGGAAGCTTGGTGCGCGCACAGCAGCCATTGGCCACCCGGAGCAATTTTAAAATGGCGCGGAGTCTTGCCGCCGCAGGGCGCGCGTTGGATGAACGCGAGCGCACCGGTCTTGTCGTCGCGCTGATAGACCGCGATCGAATCGTGGCCGCGGTTCGAGGCATAAACGAACTTGCCGCTCGGATGCACTTCGATTTCCGCCGTGGTGCTCTTGCCGGTGAAATCCTTGGGCAAGGTCGGCACCGTTCCAAGCGGGGTGAATTTCCCGGCGGCGTAAGACGTCGCGAGCACGGTGTTGTCCAGTTCGTTGACGATGTAAGCGTTCTTTTCATCGGCGGAAAATGCCATGTGCCGCGGTCCCGCGCCGGGGGCGGTGGCCAGCGAGGGAAGCGGCTCACCGAGCTTCGAAGTCGCCGCGTCAAACGGATAGACAAACACCTGGTCGAGCCCGAGATCCGGCATGAAGAGGTGTTTGTTCGCTTGGTCGAAATACACGCCGTGGGCGTGCGGCCCGTCTTGGCGGGGCTGGCTCGGCCCTGAGCCCTTGTTGGAAATCACCGATGCCGCCGCTGCGGGTGCGCCGTCTCCACCGAGCTTGATCGTGGAAAATGTTCCGTCGCCATAGTTCGCCACGGCGACCGTGCCGCCCGTGGCATCCACGGCCACATGACAGGCACCCTTGCCGCCACTCGACGCTTCAGCGAGAAATTTCAAACCGTGATCCGGACTGATAGCGAACGCCGCCACCGAGCTCGAACCATCGGCAAATGGAGTGGCCGGCGCACCGCAGGCATAAAGAACCGACTTCACGGGATGCAGCGCGAGGAAGCCGGGATTCTGATATTCCGCCGCCAGAACCGGCTCCGTGAGCTTGCCCGTGACGGAGTCGAAATCCGCAAGATAGATCCCCTTGCTGGTGGAGTTTTTCCCCGTGTTTGTCCCGATGAAAACCGGAACTGCATCAAGCGAGGCGGTGAGGAGAGACAGAATGACGAATTGATGAAACATCAGCACATAACGGACGAAGCGATCCATTTTATACAACAAATCGACGCCTGGTTACTTCTTCGCGATGAAGATGCCAACGGAACCTATGACCGTCTCGAACCCGGAAAATCCTTCGTCATCACCCACGCCCAGCGTTCCGGCAACTCCTTCTCGCTCACCTGGCAATGTTTCCCCGGCCGCAGCTACAAAATCCAGGCCAGCGACAGCCTTGCTCCCGGCGCATGGTCCGATGTCCCTAACTCGCTGGTCATCGCCGCGGCCACCGCGCTCAGCGCCAGTCATCAGGTCGCGCTCGAGACTGCGGATCTGCAGCGCTTCTTCCGGGTGGCCGTGGTGCCGGAGTGACCGGTTATTGCTGCACCACCCTCGTCCGCAGAAACCGTTTCCCCGCCCCGATCACGCTGGTGTCCTTGATGGTCAGCACCGTGCGGTCCGCCTGATCCACCGCGCTCACGACTTGTGCGTGGGAAAATCCATTCGCCGATTTCCAAATCTCCGTCCACGGGCCGGTCAAGCCGTCGTTAGCCTCCACCGCGTAAGTCAGGTTTTGGGTATATTTACGGACGGGAAAAGTCAGTGTCAGATACGTTCCGGTGCGGCCTTGAAAAACGGTCTGCGCCGCCGGCCCCGCCACTCCCGGATCTCCCAGAAACGCGTATTCCTGCAAATTATTCCAGGCATCCGCGTCTGGATCCTGCGCACTCCCGCTCTGCCCGTTTGGAAACGAACTCCGCGACGCCCAAGTGGTGAAGGTGTCGGTGAGCGTGACCGCTACGGTTTGAGTGTTCATGAGGTTGTCCAAGTCAGTGGCAGTTAGCGTGACGGTCGTTTGGCCGCCTTTCAAACCGACCAGACGAAGTTGCCCGCTGACAATGCTCGCGGAAGCGACCGTGGGATTGGTATTTTCCGAGACGCTATAGCTAATGGTGGGAATCGGCGTGACGGAGTTCATCTTCACCAACTTCGTCTGATCCATCGGCGAGGGCATGCTGGTTACGTTGAGCGGGAAGTTCGGGAACTCAGTGGCGGTGGTACTGCCGTTGAGGAACAAGTTGTAAGTATCATGCTGCAGGTTGCTGATCATTTCCGCCACCGTCATGCCATAGCCCGCGACCCGGCCAAAGACGGTGAAGCCGCCGTTTTGATAGTCCAGATTCGCCCGGTTGTCCCCGAGGCTGACGAAGAACTGGTTGGTGGCGCTGTTGGG
>JAYSYA010000041.1:0-2040 GCA_043716765.1 Akkermansiaceae bacterium | reverse complement strand
GCGCCACGGGATCGCCCGGATGCTTTCGTTGACGCCGGATGAGGATGAATTCAAGTCGTCGATCCTGAGCTCCTATCAAGTGCATCAGGGGGTTTGCCACAATCCGGCCAGGTGAAGGCGGCGAAGCTGTTCATCGAATGGCAGGGCGGAGTTTTCCGAGCCGCGCACATTGATGCCCGCTTCGTCGAGCGCATCCTGAAGGACGCCGCCGGTCATGCGTGACCACGGCTCCACGTCCTCAGGCGCCTTTTCGCTCGGGTGAAATTTGTTTGCGGGCCATGAGATAGCAGAAGTTAGGGGATACCATCGCCGTCGTGCTCATCGAAGTCCATCTCGCGGACGCGCTTGCGGTCCCGCTGGAGCTCGACGTGCCTGCGGAGCAGTTCGCGGACTTGTTCTCCGCCGTGGATGGCGGGGATGACGAGATGAGGAAGGGTGCGGTCCGATGTTTCCATCAAAATAGATGCGAGGCCGGTGAGGCGCATCCACCACGAGCGGACCATCTGCGAGTCCTTGACGCGATAGAGTTCGATTTCATCAACCCTCTGGTTGATGACGCCACGGGTGACACGGACTCGCTCGCTGGTGAGCTCGAAAACCTGCGTGCGGACGATGAGGAAGCGCCAGCCGATATAACAAACAGGCAGAAAAAGAGCGATCGCGGCGGGCGGAAAAAACAAGCTGCCAACAAGGATGCCTGCGGCGGCGAGCATGGCGACGGCGAACGGCCCGAGGTTGAGCCACTGGGAGGAGCTGCATTTCCACAGCGAGTTTTCTTCTGTCATGGCGCGGAGCATGGTTCCACTCCCCCGCCCCCTGCAAGCGGAGAATCCAACTCACCGAGTCTCATGGCAGCCCGAGAAAACCGCGGGCAGCGGCTCGGATCTTCTCGATTTCCTCTTCCCTGTAATCGCGCTTTCCCTCATGGGCCCAGACGGTGCCGGGCCACGCGGGATCATCCGACGAGCGGCCGACAATGTGGATATGCATCTGCCGGACTTGGTTGCCGATGCACGCGACGTTGAGCTTTTCCGGATGGAAATAACCAGCGACAAACTCCGAAACGCGGCGCATCGCGAGCATCACTTCCTCGTATTGGTCCGGCGGAAGCAGGTGCAAATCCTCGATGCCCTCGACCTCGGGGATGAGTAGCAGCCAGGGAAAGAGCGCGTTGTTTTTCAAAAGCAGACGGCAGCCGCCGAACCGCCCGATTTCAAAGCCGCCTGACGCAAGACGTGGATGGATTTCAAATGCCATGCCGCAATCAAGACAGAAGCGGGCGGATCTGTCACCCTTGCAGTGACCGGCCAAGTCGCTATAACCCGGCGAGATGAATCTGCGCCGCTTCTACCCGTTGAATGGAGTTCCGCAGCAGCGGCAGTTGTGGTCGTGGATCTCATTCGACGTGGCGAACCAATCGTTCACACTCATCATCAACACGCTGCTGTTCTCGATCTTTTTCTCACAGGTGGTCGTCCGGAATGACGCCATCGACGACCGCGTGTGGGCGCTGACTTACGGCGGCAGCATGTTACTCACCGCGATTCTATCACCACTGGCCGGGGCGGCGGCGGACGAGCGGTGCTGGAAAAAGCGCTTCCTCGTCGGCTCCGGCCTGATGTGCGGGACTTTCACCTGCGCGCTTGGCTTCGTCCAGCCGGGACAAATCTGGCTGGCGGTGCTGCTTTATGTTCCGGCGAACTTCGCGTTCTCGATCGGCGAGAATTTCCTCGCAAGTTTCCTGCCGGGCTTGGCAAAACAAAACGAAGTCGGGCGGGTCAGCGGTTTTTCCTGGGCCTGCGCCTACGCCGCCGCGCTGCTGTTACTGATTCTAACCGCCGTGGCGATGGTCGTGCTCAAGCTCGAATCCGCCCACACGTGGCGGCCGTTTTTCGTCTTCTCCGGGCTGTGGTTCCTCGCCTTCACCCTCCCCACGATGCTGTGGCTGCGCGAACCTCAAGTGACGCGGGTCGTTCATCCGGGAAGGAATTTGCTCGCCGCCGGATTCGTGCGACTGGCGGAAACGGTCCGGGAAACCGC
>JAYSYA010000005.1:0-6582 GCA_043716765.1 Akkermansiaceae bacterium | reverse complement strand
TCGGACTGAAGTCCTCGACTACATTTCCAGCGGCACCTCGCCAGTCAGTTCCTCCACTTCCGCCGCCCGCTGCTCGGCCTCCGCTTGCGGCATGCAGTTGCATTGCCTCGGTGGTTTCAAGACTCAGGATGCGCTTGAAGCGCCGCAAGCCGGCAATTACATGCTAACTGCCCGCGTGGCGACGGTGCAGGAGGGGCAGAAATTCCAGTTCGCCGCCAACGATGCCAAACAGCCGGTCGAAACCGCAGTGCCCTACACCCTCGGCATGTGGCAGCAGACCCAGCCGGTCGAAGTCACCTTGGAAAACGGCAAAAATGTCCTCCACTTCGAACTCTCACAAGACAGCCGCGGAGTGACCATCAGGGACTTCACCCTCACGGAAGTGAAATGACGGCAGGCTCAGTCCTTCCGCTTCAGCAGCGGGAACAAGACGACGTCGCGGATCGTCGGCGCGCCGGTGAGCATCATGCAGAGCCGGTCGAGACCAATGCCAATGCCGCCGGCGGGTGGCATGCCACATTCTAATGTTTCGATGAAATCGTAGTCGATCTTCTGCGTCTCCTCGCCGGACTGGGCTTCGAGGCGCTGGCGCTGGACATCGGGGTCGTTGAGCTCGGAGTAGCCGGGGGAAATTTCCTGGCCGTTGATGATGAGTTCGTAAACCTCCACGGTCTGGCCGCCGGGGCTGATCTTGGCAAGCGGGACGAGTTCGCTAGAGACGCGGGTGACGAAGCACGGGTCGAAGGTTTTCTCTTCTACCAGCTTTTCGAAAACCTGTTGGATGACTTCGTGGTCCTCCATGTTCTCGGAAATCTGCACGCCCTTTTCCTCACAGCGGGCGCGGCGGCCGGCGGCGTCGATCTCGAAGAAATCCTCACCGGCAGCGAGCTGGATGAGGTCGTGATAGCTCGCGCGCTTCCACGGGCGGGCGAGGTTGATGGTGCGGGTGACGTTGCCGTCCTCGTCCTTGTGCTCGATCTGCAAGCCGCCGCAGAATTTCTCCGCCAGATGACAGGTGAGTTCTTCGACGAGGTCGGCCATTTCCTCGAAATCGGAAAACGCCCAATACGCTTCAAGCATCGTGAACTCCGGATTGTGGCGGCGCGAAATCCCTTCGTTGCGGAAGCTGCGGTTGAGTTCGAAAATCTTGGTGAAGCCGCCGACTAACAAACGCTTGAGGAAAAGCTCCGGCGCGATGCGCAAAGTAAGCGGCATGCCGAGCGCATTGTGATAGGTCTCGAACGGTCGCGCCGCCGCTCCGCCGGCGACGTCCTGGAGCATCGGGGTTTCCACTTCGAGGAAGCCACGGTCTTGGAGGAAGCGGCGGATTTCCGCGATCATCAGCGAGCGCTTCACAAACAGCGCGGCGCTGTCGGGATTTCCCATCAGGTCGAGGTGGCGCTTGCGGTATTTGATCTCGCGGTCAGCCACGCCGTGCCACTTGTCGGGCATCGGGCGCAGCGACTTGGAGAGCACGGTGAATTTCTCCATCTTGATGGTCGGCTCGCCGGTCTTGGTCAGGAAAGTCTCGCCCTCGATGCCGATCCAGTCGCCGCGGTCGAGGCACTTCCACGCGGCGACGCCGGTTTCATCGAGCGCCTTGACGTTCATGTAGCCTTGAATGCTGCCGTGGACGTCGGAAAGCGCGAAAAAGCAGGATTTCCCCATGTCGCGCAGCGCGGTGAGGCGGCCCGCGACTTTCACTTGCAGGCCTTCGGCGAAATTCGCACGGAGGTCGGCGGGCGTGACGGAAACTTCGAAACGCGCGCCGAATGGATCGATCCCGAGTTCGCGGAGTTTCGCGAGCTTCTCGCGGCGGATGGCGATCAGGTCTGCTTCGGTGGATTGCGGCTGCTGCGGGGTGACGGCTTCACTCATGTCGGGCACCGGAGTAAGCGGCGGGCGGGTGACCCGCAAGAGTTGAAAGGGAATCGGCGCGAAATTTCCATTTTTCGATCCAATTATTTTCCGGCCACCATAGGCGGTTTACCCCGGAAAACCACCGGATGATGGTTTTGTTAAATATCCAAGCCGTTGTCGAAATGGTCGGTTCTTGCGACCGGGAGACGCGCTTGCGCGCCGGTTTGCGAAAGGTAGCCGGCGCTCTGATCCACCTGGTTAGGATTGGGGTAAGTGATTATGACGCCCGGCTGGGTTCTTCAAGCGCCTTCATATCACCTTCCCCGGAGGTTTCATTCACAGCGGCCGAGCGGACGACCGAACCTGGTTCCATGCATCATTTTTCCGCTGCGCCAAATGACGGGTCTCTTTTCGGAGACCTCCCGGACGCCTGATTTTCACGCCGCCTGATGTAAAAAATCGCGTCCGAGAGATGGACAACGTTGGGGTCTTCTAATTTTGCGCCCTGCCTTGCGGCACCAAGGATTCGCGGCTAAATCACTTGCAAACATTCATGCCGATTCAGGACTCCAGCTACCGTGCGCCGTCGTGGCTCCCCGGCGGACACTTGCAAACCATCTATCCGGCCCTGTTCCGGCGGGTGGCGCGCGTCACCCACCGGCCCGCACGACTCGTGCTACCCGACGGCGATTTCCTCGATCTGGAGTGGGCCGATCAAGGTCGCCCGCGTCTCGCGATCCTTTCCCACGGCTTGGAAGCGAACATGAACACCGGCTACATCCAAGGCATGGCCGCCGCCCTGATCCGCCGTGGCTGGGACGTGCTGGTGTGGAATTTCCGCGGCTGCGGCGGCGAACCGAACCGCCTGCTGCGGATGTATCACAGCGGCGCGACCGAAGATTTGCACGCTGTTATTTCCCACGCGCTGGCGAACCACCCCGCGGATTTCATTGATCTCATTGGCTTCAGTCTCGGCGGAAACCTCACCTTGAAATACCTCGGCGAGCGCCCGGCGGAGCTCTCGCGGCGGCTCCATCGCGCGGTGGCGTTTTCCGTGCCCTGCGACCTCGCCTGTTCGTCGCGGCAACTCGCGCTTCCGTCCAACCGGATTTACATGGATCGCTTCCTGCGGGAAATGCGGGCGAAGATCCGCCGGAAAAACCGCCTGTTCCCGGGTCAGCTCGACCTAACCGGACTCGACCGCATCCGCACCTTCCAGGAATTCGACGACCGCTTCACCGCGCCCATCCACGGCTTCCGCGACGCCGAGGATTATTGGGCGCGCAACAGCTGTCGCCAATTTCTCCCGCACATCACGCTGCCCACCTTGCTCGTCAACGCCACGAATGACCCGTTTCTGGGAGAAGGCTGCTACCCCCGCGAAGAAGCGGCAGCCAGTGACTTTTTCCATTTCGAATCCCCCGCGACCGGCGGCCACGTGGGATTCATAAGCCCCAGCGCCCGCGGCGAATACAGCTCGGAAACGCGCGCGACGGAGTTTCTGCGGGGTGTTAGTGATCCATGAATTTATCTGAGGCTAACGAAATTATGAGAAAGCAAATGATAATCGCCGGTGTCGGTGTGATGGCATTGGGAATTGGAGCACTCAGCCTGCTGTCGTGCTTGCCGATCATGGAAGTAACTGATGGATGCATATGTGGCTACCAGAGGACATGGTATGGAATGCCTGAGAGCGTGTGGCATCGTGAAAAATTTTTCATCCGAACTGACAAACTCGGAGACGCTGCCCATGTCCACCAGCTTTGGGACGCCTAATGGGGCGTCTGGCTCAAATTGCCATGGCAAAAATGAGCTGGGCCCCCATCGCTTCCCGCAGGATCAGGCTTGGCGGATCGCTCGTCGGCGCTCATGTTCCGCACTTCCACCTGGCATGAAAATTCTCAGCTACCTCGATTCCGGCTACGCGCCATTTGTCCGCCGTCTCAACCGCCGCGCTTTGCCCGAGCCCGGCACGCGCGATCTGGTCACCGAAATCATCGCGCAAGTCGCGCTCAAGGGCGACGAGGCGTTGTGCACTTTCACCAAGCGCTTCGACGGCGCAACGCTCACCGCGAAGTCGCTTTTCGTCAGCGCCGCAGAATTTGCCGCCGCCGAGAAAGCCGTCACCGACGAGACGAAAACCGCGGTGGCCCGCAGTTTGGCGAACATCCATAGTTTTGCGAAGCGGAGTTTGCGGAAGGATTGGTCGGCGAAAAACGCGGAAGGGGCGACGGTCGGCGAGCGCTTCACGCCGTTTGATCGTGTGGGCGTTTACGTCCCCGGCGGCAAGGCTCCGTTAGTTTCCACCGCGCTGATGACTGCCGGATTCGCCCAAGCGGCGGGCGTGCCTGAGATTCTGGCAGCCACCCCCTGCGGCCCGGACGGCGCGGTAAATCCCGCGCTGCTCTACGCGCTGAAAGCCGCCGGCGTAACCGAGGCGATCAAGGTTGGCGGCGCGCAAGCCATCGCCGCGCTCGCGCTGGGCACGCGTTCGATCAAACCGGTGGAGCGGATCTTCGGACCCGGTAACAGCTTCGTCGTCGAGGCGAAACGCCAGCTCGTCGGCGCGGTTTCCATCGACCTTCTGCCAGGCCCTAGCGAAATTCTGATCCTCGCCGATAAGACGGGAAACCCGGATTTCATCGCCGCCGACATCCTCGCGCAGGCTGAGCACGGCGGCGACAGCGTGGTAGGCTTCGCCACGGATTCCAAAGCGCTGCTCGGCAAGGTTGTCAAAGCCATCGAGCGCCAGTTGCCAACGCTTTCCCGCACCAAAATTATCCGTGAAGTCCTCAAGCGCGGCACCTTCCTGCTGCATTTGAAATCGTTCGAGGAAGGCGTGGCCATTTCCAACGCTTTCGCCCCCGAGCACCTTTCGCTGATCACCGCGGACGAGGCCCGCTGGCTGCCGCAAATCCGCACCGCCGGCGCGATCTATCTGGGGAACGACTCGCCGGTCGCGGTCGGCGATTTCCTAGCAGGCCCCAGCCACACGCTGCCCACCGGCGGCTCGGGGCGCTCGTTTTCCGGGATCCGCGCCGACCAGTTCCAGCGGCGGACCAGCATCGTCCGGCTCGACAAAAATTCTGTCAGAAAGTCGCTGTCCGTCGTCGAGGAGTTCGCGCGCATCGAGGGCCTCGACGCCCACGGCAGGTCCACGGCGATCCGCTTGGAGAAGTGATCAGCATCTGCGTTTGCGGCGATTCAGGCAGGCACTTACGGTCGTTAGGATATACGGTGGTATCCTGCCGGGCGGGTTGAATTGCGGTGCCATTGCAATCAAGATGGCTCGTATCGGGTCCTGCGTCGGTGGCCGAGAAGCACACGGGCGCTGGATTTCAGCGAACGGGATCGCGAGGTTCTCCACTTCATGGGGCTTCGATTGGGCGTGATCAGCCGCAGGGTCGAACAGCGCGAACAGCTGGAGAGAAACTGGCGAAGCTTGTGCGGATTCGTCGATGCCCGGCTCACCGTAGGACCTGCCGACTCGCTGGGCGCTCAGGACGTGCGGGTGCTAGATCGACTGTTGAAATTCGGCAGCCGCCGCGCAATGGCCCGTGAGATGGGCGTCCGCCGGGATTCCGTGGACAAGCAGCTCGGCTCGATCCGCGAGCGGCTGGGGCTGGAGAATCACCATCAGCTATTGAGTGCTCTCGCCGAGCTGAAAAATCCTGCGGCTCAAACTGCGGGGTTGAATCGCGTCCAACACCTTGACCGCCTGCCACGCCGCCTCGACGTGATGGACCCGGAAAATCTCAGCGCCGCGCCTCATCGCCGCGCTGATGCAAGCAATGGTCCCGGCATCGCGGGTGGACGGATCCGGCAGGTTGAGCACCTCGCCGATGACCGTTTTCCGCGAGACCGGAACCAGCACCGGCCGCCCGAATTTCTGCAAGCGTTGCAACTCGCGGAAGACGGTGAGATTATCCTGCCGCTGCTTCGCGAAATCGGTGCCGGGGTCCAGAATGACGGCTTCCGGCGAAAGTCCGGCGGCTTCGGCCATGGCGATTTTCTGCTCAAAAAACCGCTCCATCTCGCCCATCACGTCGGTCCATTGCTGCTGGAAATGCGGGATTTTCGGCTCGCCCACGCTGTGCATCACGAGCAGCGCCGCGCCGTGAGCCGCGCAGGATCGGGCGTTCCGGTCATCCGGCAGCGCGCCCATGTCATTGACCAGCTCGACCTTTCCCGCCCGCAAAACTCCCTCGACCACCTCCGGCCGCCAGGTGTTCGCGGACAAAACCGGCGGCCAGATTTGCACTGCGTCACGTGGCTCCACACCTTGCCAAACCTCGTCCCAGCGCTCCACGAAATTGCGAAATCGCCGCAATTCCTCCGCCACCGGCACCGCCTCGCGGTTCGTCCGCGCGCTTTCCGCGCCCACGTCGATCACGTCCGCCCCCGCCGCCACCTGGCTCCGCGCCAACGCGACCGCCTGTTCAAAATCCAACGTCCCGTCGCCGGAAAACGAATCGTCATTCACATTCACGATCCCCATCACCAGCGGGCGTCGGGGAAATTCAATGACCCGCTCGGGTAAATGTAACCGCATGCCCGCTTCTTAAATCCAAAATCCAAAATCCAAAACCCAAAATCACTCTTCCAGCCTCCGCTTGCCCGCAGTCAGGGCGTTTGGCTGGCTAGGGGCATTGCGGGGCAGTTTGGGTGAGTAGCCGGATGGCTTCGGCGCGGTGCTCAGGGTAGTGGTCGAAGGCGGCGTTG
>JAYSYA010000040.1:0-5990 GCA_043716765.1 Akkermansiaceae bacterium | reverse complement strand
TGCTCGAAGCGTTCGAACACGGCCGGATCCGCGAGGCCGTCCTGCTGTGGGAAAAGATGGCGGAGCGCGATGACATGATTTCTAACGTCAAGCCGAAGCGCGAAAAGGACGTCTCACAGCTCGACATGCAAGTCGTCGTCGAGCCGGACACCGGCGCGGACGGCGAAGCGCACAAGGACGTGCTGCTCAAGTTTTGGAAATCGGTCCGCGCGGTGAACGCCTATGACCGCAATGAGCGCGGTGGCTTCCGCCGCCTGGTGAAGCAAATGATGACGGCAACCTCGTTCAAGTACGCGGCCCATCACATCATCTGGCAGCCACGGCCCGACGGCACTCTATCTGCCACGTTTGAATTTGTGCCCTTGTGGCTCTTTGAGAACACGACGGGCAGGCTCCGCTACCTGCGGAGCATGTCCGCGCTCAGCGGCGAGGAGCTGGATGATAGCGAGTGGATGGTCACAACCGGCGACGGCCTGATGATCGCCTGCTCCATCGGCTACCTCGCCAAGCGCTCGGCATTCAATGACTGGCTGATTTTCTCCGAGAAATTTTCGGTGCCCGGCGTGCTCGGCCGGACCTCTGCCAAGGCGGGGACTCCCGAGGCCGTCGCCATGACGGAAGCCACCCAGGCCTTCGGGCATGATTGGTGTGCCGTGATCACTGGCGACGATGGCACGCATGCCGAGCCGATCAAAATCGTCCAAGCCCAGGGCAATCCGTCCGGCATGCCGATGCCTGCCGTCATTGAGCGGGTAGACCGGCGGATCGCCTCGCTCTATCGGGGGGCCGATCTCAGCTCGATGTCATCCGGCGCGAGCGGCGAAGGGTCCGGCGCGTCTCTCCAGGAGAAGGAAACCGACATCCTCCGCCGCGACGATGCGGAGACCATCGCCGAGACACTGGCAGAGGTTTCGCGGATGGTCATTGAGTGGCACTTCGGCAACGGAGTTGCTCCGCTGGCGCGCGTCGAGCTCGTGGTGCCGGTCCAGGAGGATTCCACCTCGGTGGTGACGGCGGCGACGCTGCTGGCAGACCGGGGCGCGAAGGTTTCCAGTTCCGCGCTAATGGATCGGCTCAATCTCCCGAAAGCGGTGGATGAGGCGGATGCGCTGCGGCCGGCGGCAAAGACTCCAGACTTCAAGATTCAAGAATCAAGAGGAGAGGGACGCGGAGAAGCGCTGGAAAATGCGCTTTCCGGCGACACCGATGATTCGCTGCAGGCTCTGCGCACCGCGCTTGCAGCGGACCTGCGGCCGCTCGGCGATGCGTTGCTGGCCGCCTATCAGGCTGGCGACTTCGCCGCGATGCAGGCCGCCCTCAAGAAAATTTCCAGCGGCATGCCGGATCTCGCCGGAGACGCCGCTGAACTCACCGCGAAACTTGCGCAACAAATGACCGATGCGTGGCTCGGCGATTCCTACTGATCCTCATGAAACTGAAATTCCTTAATCTGCTATTTTTCCGCGAATCCATCGCCAACAGCGATGCGATCGCACTTCGCGAAGCCGCCGTGGCCAACGCACTGGATCCCTCTGACGCGATCGATTTTTCCGAAGGCGCGGACGGGTGGTTCAAGATCGCGCCCTATGGCACGTTCCGGGGTAAGACGCCGGGGCGGCCGCAAGTCGTCTCCCTGGACAACGCCCGTAACATGGAGGGCGAGTTCAATTCCTTGCTCGGCAAACTCGGCCGCAAATTCCGCGGGGTGCCGATCTATCACGGCCATCCGGACGTGGATCCGGAGATCTGGACCGATGACCGCCGCATCGGCAAAGTTACGCAGCTCGAAGCCCGCGCTGACGGCTTGTGGGGATTTGCCGAGTGGAACTCCATCGGGCTGGAAAACAAAGCGGAAGGCTGGTGGATCTATCCGTCGCCCCGCTGGGACGCTCCGAAGGGGCAAGCGCACTTTTCGCCGGACCGGCTGATGTCCATCGGCCTGACTAACACGCCCCGCATCGCGGAGAGCGACCCGGTCTTCAACTCTCTCACCACTGACACTAACAATACTATGGATCCAAAATTGATTCGTGAAAAACTCGGCCTTGCGCCGGAAGCCACCGACGAGGAAGTCCTCGCCAAACTCGAAGCCGTCACCGCCGCCGCGACCGAAAGCGCAGCGACCAAGACCACGCTTGAAACCGTGCAAACGGAAAAGGATGAGATGGAGAATTCCATCACTGGCAAGGACCGGGAAATCACCAGCCTCCGCGAAGCTCATAACAACTCGCTGCTCGATGCCGCCGAGAAGGACACCCGGATCACTCCTGGTGACCGCGCCGCCTGGGCCGCCCGGCTCAACGGTGCCAACCGCGAGACGGAGATCAACTCCCTCAAAGGACTGACTCCCAAGCTGAACACCAAGGGTCTCGATCTAAGCGGCCGCCGCGAGGACCGCAAGACCTCCGACAACCTCCGCGAGGACGTGGCGAATGCCGTGACCGAGCTGCAACAGAAGCACGGACACAGCTACAGCCAGGCGTGGGCTTTGGCGAAGAAGCGTCCTGAGTTCAAGGAGTATTTCAACCGCACCGAAGCCTGATCCTATCAGAAGAAAATTAAAGCAACCCACATCATGGACAATCCAGAAACTATCGAAGAATGGGCCGCGAAGGAAGTGGCTGCCGGCCAACCGCCCAAAGCGCCGAAAGGCATCAGCGAAGCGGCCATCGCCGAAAAGATGAAGGCCGGGCTACCGCGTGAGAACGCGATCATCGCCCTGGTCAATCAAGCAGAGTTCGACTCGGAGAACGCACCCAAGAAAGCCCGCAAATAAATTTCCATCCGGGATGCCAATGCAGCCTGGGGAATACCGAAGAAACCAAACCAAGAAAACTGATGAAACTGAAAAACGCCCTGAGCATGGTTCTGCTCGCCATCGCCTCGGTGTTCCGCCTCGGAGCCCGTGAGGAATGCCACAACGTCGCACAATCCATCGCGATCCATGCCAATGGAATCATCGACCGGGAGTGCCAGACCGCCGCGATCACCACGCGCTATCTGCTCGTGCAACCCGGCACCGATCCCGCCACGCAATTCATCGCTAACATCGCCACGACCCGCCCGCTCGGAGTGGTCATGGATGAACCGGCCGTAGGTGAGTCCGCTGCGATCCAACTGCTCGGTCAGATGCCAGGCACGATGAAAATGGTGGCGAATGCCGCGATCACCGCAGGCGCTCCGGTCTATACGGCTGCTGCTGGCAAGGTCTCTCCCACCTACGGAGCGACCTTGTTCCTGGTGGGCCGGGCATTGACCGCGGCCGCCGCTGACGGGGACCTGATCGAGGTGGCTCACTGCTTCCCGATGATCAATGCCGTGAACACGCTCTAAGCTAAACTCCGAACAACAAATTGATTAGAAACAATCTTATGAAACGCAATCCAAGTTCCGCCGCGATCGCAATGGCCCTGGCCTCTCGTGAATCCGTGGCAAATACCCTGCGCGCCATCGAGGCCGCATCCTTTGAACAACCCTACTCCGGCACGTTCGAGCACGAGCGTGTGGAAGTGGCCAACGCGACCCTGCTCGACCAGGCGTTTTTCTCGGAACCGCTCACGGACTATGCCGTTGGTTTCCGCGACGATGCCGATCTGGATGCCGCGCTGGAATTCTACGCACCCGCCGTGCCGGTGAATCGCCGCTTCACCTATGCAACCATGGATAACAGCGAGGAGTTCCTCGTCGATGCCAACGACGAGCGCCCGATCGGTGCCGACTTCAAGCAGGTCGAGTATGTCTCCACGAAGGTGGATGCGAAAACCGTCAACCGCGGTTTGCAGATCGCGCTTGATCTCGACGAGATCGACGGGATTCCCAACTGGGAGGAATACTACACGCAAAAGCTCATCCGCCGGATCAAGCGGAACAGCCTCAAGCGTGCGGTGGCCCTGCTCAGCGCACAGGCCACGAACAGCGGCGTGACTTGGGACACGACGGCCGGGAAAGATCCAGACCAGGACACGCTTACCCTGCTCATCACCGCTGCCGATAAAAGCGGCGTGCGTCCTAACCGCGTCGGTTACGGCGACACCGCATGGAGCAAGCGAGTCCTCGCTCACCGTGCGCAAAGCTCGGCCGGCGGTTTCGGCTCGTCCGCCCTCACTCCGCAGGCGCTCGCTGGCTTCCTGGGCGTGGACGATGTCCAGATCACCAGCTCGCGTTACACCTCCAGTGCCACCGCGAAGACGCAGATTGTCGCGAACCTCGTCTTGCTCTTCCTCGCGGAGAGCGGCGTGGACACCGAAGATCCATCCAACATCAAGCGCTTCATTTCCATGGGAAGTCAGGAGCAAGGTGGCGGAGCCTTCCAGGTGTATTCGCAACGGGTGAGCGCCAAGCGCCACATCATCGCCGTGGGTCAGTATGAACTGACCAAGATCACCAGCACCCTCGGCATCTACAAGCAGACGGTGAGCTAAGCAAATCAGGACTCCGGTCCGTGCGGCGGGTGGGTCTGGGTATCCGCCAGCCCGCCGCATCACCGGGAGCCTGAATCCAGAATCCAGCCATCATGTGGAGAGAACTCACAGAAGCCGACGTGTTCGGCGTGCTATCCGAACCAGAAGCGGCGGCCTATCAGTCGGCGGCGATCGCTAGCGGCCAGGACGTGCTCGCGGACATCCTCGGCCAGGTGGTGAATCACTGCCGGGGTTACATCGCGGACAACACTCAAAACGCTCTCGCCGAGGGCCTCACGCTGCCTGAGCGGTGCTTGCGGCCGGCGCTGCATCTCATCCGCAAAGACCTGCTCACCCGGCTGGATCTGGAAGTGAGCGAGGACCGCCGCAAAGACGCTGCAGAGGCGCTGCGGTTTTTCGAGCGGGTAGCGGATGGGAAGGTCTCCATCGAGCAACCGACCGGTGCGATTGATAACAGCTCGCCAAGCCCGGCCATTTCCCTGCTTTCCAACAACGAGCGCCAGGCAACGCGGCAAAACCTATCCGGCCTCTGATCATGGACAAGAACCACGCCACCACCTGCTATTTCGAACTCTCCGGCGGCCGCCGCGTGGAGGTGGGGATGACGATTACCGAGGACCCGCTTTTCCCTACGCCTAACGAGCCTGACATCGAACGCGCGCCGGCGCTGCATGAGTGGGCGGAAATCTGCCAGCAGATGACCGCGATGAATGTGCGATTTAAGACGGACTGAAGTCCGGGACTACTTTTTCATGACTAAAGAAATTCAAAATTCCTGCCATGATGAGGATCTTGCGATCCTTCTCGAAATGCTTGCCAGCGTGATGAACATGCCCGTTCCCCTGGCCAACGATGCCAAGCCGGTGTTCGCCTGGCAGGGCGGCAAGCGCTGGCTGGTCAAGGAGCTGATCCCGCTGATCCCTCCTCACAAAACTTACGTGGAGCTTTTCTGCGGTGGCGGCGCGCTGCTCTGCGCGAAGCCGAAGTCCGCCTCCGAGGTGATCAATGACAAGAACTCGGAACTCGTGAACCTCTATCGGATTGTGAAGTATCACCTTCCTGCGCTGTTCACGGAACTCGACTGGTGCCTGAACAGCCGCGAGGAGTTCAATGCCTTCAAAGAGCAGCGCGGCTTGACCGACGTCCAACGCGCGGCCCGCTGGTTCCTGCGGATGAAGAACGGCTTCGGTGGCGCACCGGATCACTTCGGCCGGGCTCGCCAGGGAGGCGGTGCCGCGCACTCCAGCAAGAAAGGCCGGTTAGCTTTACTCCGCGCCTTTAACGCGCGGCTCGATGCCGTCGTCATTGAAAATCTCGACTGGCAGGAATGCATCCGCCTCTACGATTCCAAGACGGCCGTGTTTTTCTGCGATCCGCCATACACCACCGGCGTGGCAGCTTACGGTGCCTGGACCATCGACGACTTGGCGCGCTTCCGCGAACAAGGCCTCGATCAGATGAAGGGCACTTGGATTCTGACCATTGACGACACGCCCGCCAACCGCGGCCTGTTCCGCGATTGCGACATCAAGGAGTTCTCTCGCTCCAACGGAATTTCCCGCAAGGCCG
>JAYSYA010000039.1:0-2042 GCA_043716765.1 Akkermansiaceae bacterium | reverse complement strand
CGACGAGCGATTTCCCGGAGCCGGTGGGGGTGTTGAGGATGACGTTGTTGCCGGCGAAGAGTTCGAGGATGGCTTCTTCCTGGTGGTCGTAGGGTTCGACTTCGGTGGCGGAGAGGTAGTCGAGGAAGGCGTTGAGGATGTCGTCCGGGGAGGGGTTCTCGGGGAGATTCTTTCGGCTGAGCGGGGCGGAGATGCGGGGGATTGTGGCGGGGGAAGAGTTGACCGCAAAGGCGCAAAGGGCGCGGAGGAGCGCAAAGTTATCGGAGTTGGGTTTGGAGGCTTGATTGTGCCCAAACTTCAAAGTAGGCTAGCTCCATGTTGATAATGGAGCAAATTTCCCGAATGACATCGAGTGAGCGGTTCGAAGCCATGGAACTCTTGTGGGAATCTTTTTCCAAGGAAGGAATCGACTACCCATCGCCCGATTGGCACGGCAAGGTTTTAGCCGAACGTTCCGAAATTATCGACTCCGAGAACGCAAAGTGGCTTACGGTGGATGAACTCCAAGCCCGCTTAATAAGCCGATGAAAAAGAAGGTGCTCGTTCTCGCGGAAGCAGCTTCCGATATTGAGCGAGGAATCGACTTCTACAACGCGATCGAAGACGGCGTCGGTCTGTACTTCAGGGATTCGATCATCGCCGACATCCGGCGGCTCAGCGTTTATTTTGGCGAACATCGGATTTATTCGGGTTACTTCCGCGCTCTATCGTCCAGATTTCCCTATGCGATTTATTACCGAGACATGGAACGAACGCGGCAGGTCGTTGCGGTGCTAGATCTGCGACGCTCACCGGATTGGATTCGGGATCAGCTTACGGCTCGCTAATAAAAACCAAAGCATATCAAAATGCCCACCGTGGCGGTGACTTCCGCGATTTCCTCGCCGGGGAAGGCATCCTTCCCGACGTGGAAGTGCTGGCCCTCAAGCGCGTGGTTTCTCTCCAACTCCAGCAGATTCTTGAGCAGGAGCACGTCACCAAGACCGAACTGGCCTCGCGCATGAAAACTAGTAGGGCATCGCTGGACCGGATGTCGATCCACCACACGCTTAGCTTGCTCAAGCCCCCCGGCCCCTGCGAGGCAAAGGGGGCGCCGTTGTCCACCCGGATAAGCATGCGCCCAGTCTGAAGTGTCAGCGATGTCCCCGGTCAGTTTGTGAACCATGTCCTCGGTTCATACCGCTCAATCACCGCTTGCTTCCGAACGAAAGTAGTGAACCGTAATAAAACCATGAAAACGCTCATTTCACTCACTGTCGTCGCCTTTGGCCTGCTCCTCAGCAACTGCGACTCCAAGCCCGCTTCCGCGCCGAAAGATGAGAGCAAGGACAAAGGCATGCCGGGCATGTCCGCCGAAGAACACAAAAAGATGTGAAGCCGGATGTTCAGTGGCCGCCGTGCCCCGGGTGGCTTGGCTTTTCGCCGGATCCCGCCGGTGGCGGCGGGACTTCGATGCCGTCCCGCTTGAGGTCGGCCTCGGGGGCGGTTGTGGCGACTTCGCCCTCCGGGTTTTTATACCATCCGCCATCTTCCGGATAGGCGGCGGGATCCTGCCGGACTTTGAGGATCGTGAACATTCCTCCCATGGTGATTTCCCCGGCCGGTCCCTTGCCGCCGACCATCGGGATGCTGTTTTTCGGGACGGGCATCCCCATTTCCGCCATGTCTCCCATGCCGTCCTGCCCCATCGTCATGTAGCCGGGGACGAGCGTGCGGATCTGTTGGTCGAGGTCGCCGGGTTTCATGCCGATCATGTTGGGGGCACCGTGGCCCATCTGGTTCATGACGTGGTGGGTCATGTGGCAGTGGAAGGCCCAGTCGCCGGGGGCGTCGGCGATGAACTCGATGCTGCGGGTCTGGCCGACGGCGGCGAGCACGGTGGTTTCCGGCCAGCGGGCGGCCACGGGCACCTGTCCGCCATCCGTCTCGACGACGAAGAAGCGGTGGCCGTGGAGGTGGATCGGATGGTGATCCATGGCGCTGAGATTGCCGAGCCTGATGCGGACGAGGCTGTTGTGTTTCACCACCAGCGGAGCCGTCCC
>JAYSYA010000038.1:0-18149 GCA_043716765.1 Akkermansiaceae bacterium | reverse complement strand
TGAAGCGCTCTTTCATGAGTTCGAGGGTGGCGTCGCAGAATGGGGTGAGGGCGCTTTTGGAGCCGTTGAGGAAGCCGGGGAAGAGCTGGTCGGCGAGGGCGTGGATGCAGTTGGAGGCGGCGGTTTGCTGGCGGACGAGGGTGCGACTGCAGCGGGTGATTTCACGCAGGTGATGATAGGCCGAGTTGCTGGAAGGGGTGTCGCCGGTGAGGCGGGCGCGGCGGGAGAGCAGGGTTTTGGCGATGCCTAGTAGGTCGATGGTGTCGGTGCTGGCGAGGAGGTTCTCGCGGTTTTCCTTGGCTGCGTAGGCATTGACTCTAACGACGAGGTAGCCTTTGGCGCGGACGGCCTCGGTGAAGTTGGCGACGTAGGCGGCCTCGTCTTCGCCGCCGAGGAAGATCTGGTCTTTGGGGATCTTGCGGCGGCGGGCGGTGGCGGAGATTTCCTGGATGAGGTGGGCGATGCCGGCGGCGTTGTTTTCGACGGGGAAGGCGGCCTTGAAAACGTCGCCGTGGCCGCCTTGGGCAACACGCTCGCCCTTGCCCTCGGCGCGCCCGTCGACCTCTTCGCCGCGCTCGGCTCCGTCGTCATTTTCGCCGGAGCCACCAACACCCCGCTGGCCTCCACCCTCCTCGGCATGGAACTCTTCGGCGCGGGCAACGGCCTCTACCTCGCCACCGCCTGCCTCGTCGCCTATGGTTGCAGCGGCAGCCAAGGCATTTACACCGCCCAGCGCGTCGGTTTCCCAAAATATCCTGGGTCCGGAAATAACAAGTAACTTGCCTGACACCCGCCGCGCGGTTATTTCCTCCCCGCCCTCCGGCCACCCAAGTCCCCGTAGTTCAATGGATAGAACGATGGTTTCCTAAACTGTAGATTCGTGTTCGATTCACGACGGGGACATTTGATTTGAACGCTGAAAACGACACATCAGGGTCACCCGCGAGTGCTACGAAATTAGCAGGCAAGATTCTCGCCCGCCCCGGTCTTATCGATTCCCGCCTTGCTTCTGAATGCGGCCGCAGGCATTTTCACCGTATGAATTTGCGCCTTCGTGCTGTCTTATACCGTGAAGACGGGCTTTGGGTTGCCCATGCCTTGGAAATGGATCTGATCGGCACGGGAGCCACCGAAACCGCCGCATTGCGGGAACTTCGCTCGAACGTCGAAGCCCAGCTTTCCTTCGCCAAACACGAGAAGTGCAACCCCTTCCAGCCCGCGCCCGCGGAAATCCAAAAACTTTGGGAGGAAATTAACCTGGCCGCGCTCGGATTAGGCCGGAGCAAGTCAAAACCGCCCACAAAATCCACCCGTTTCATGGAGTGGAACGACGCGCAAATGTCCCGGATCAGGAGCAACCTCTTCCAGTGCGCGTGAATGGCAAAGCCGATCAAACTTCGGGATTTCCTCCAACGATTGAAGGAGCTAGATCCCTCGATTCAAGTTTTCACCAATCGCGGGAAGGGAAGCCATCTAATGCTTGTAAAGAGACGCCGACGGGAAAAATCTCCTACCCACTTCCAACGTCCAGCGCCGAAGTCGCCGGGCCTTATCAGAAAGCCGTGATTCGGCGGTTCGATTTACCAGGGACCGCATTCAAAAAATAGCCCCGCCTCTGTCGGATCCTGTGACCTTCACCATTTCAGATCGCCCCGATGGCAGCGGCTGACGATTTCATTTTACTTGCCGTCCGCTAGATCGCTAGATTTCAGGCATGTTGGATTTAAACCTCTCCCCCCGGTGCCTGCTCCGTGCCGGTTTCGCCTTTTTGCTCGCCATCGCCGCGACGCTCCCGGTGCAAGCCCTCACATTTGGCGATTTCACCTACACCGCCACCGCCACGGAGGCCACCATTACGGGATACACCGGTGCTGGTGGTGTGGTGACCATCCCCGGCACGATCAACAGCCTGCCGGTCACCAGCATCGGGGATTACGCGTTCGTCTACCGCACTGACCTGACCAGCGTGACGATCCCAGCCAGCATCACCACCATCGGGCAACAGGCGTTCTTCTACTGCACCTGGCCTGACCAGCGTTACGATCCCCAATAGCGTCACCAGCATCGGGCAACAGGCGTTCTGGTCCTGCACCGGACTGACCAGCGTGACGATTGGCAGTGGAGTTGCCAGCATCGGAAACAGCGCATTTCTCACTTGTCCCAACTTGATCACTATTTACATCAGGGGGAATGCTCCGTCTTTGGGCACGACGGTGTTATCCGCCAATCCCAAATCCAACGTTTACTACTTACTGGGAACCACTGGCTGGACATCCACGTTTGGAGGACTTTCTACCGTGGCTTTGGGGTTGCCGACCATCACCGGTCAACCGTTCAACGTGACCGCCTCCGTCGGCGAAAATGCTGCGTTCAGCGTCATCGCAAAAGCGACTTTCCCACTCACTCTGAGTTACCGATGGCAAAGGAACGGACTGGTCATTCCAAGTGCCACTGCCGCGTTGCTTTATCTCGATAATATCCAGTCAGCGAATGCCGGGACTTATACGGTGATAGTCACTAACGATGCTGGCAGCGTGTCGAGCACCGGGGCGGCGCTCACGCTCTCCCAAGGCAACCTCTATACCCAAGCCCAATATGATTCGGCTCTGCAAACTGGTTTGAACGCCGGATTGGCGGTCGGAATGGCGACCGGAAGGACCCAAGTGACGGATTCCCCAAACAGCTACGGCCTTTACGCTCTCGCCCAAGTGCAGGCGCTCCACGTAGGCACTCCGTTGCTGGTCAAGGATCAAGTAACCGGGAAGTTCAAGCTGACCATCGGGGCGGAGAAAAGCGCTGACCTCTCAACTTACACGCCGCTGCCATTTTCGGCTGGGGATGCGACGATCAACGCGCTGGGTGAGATGGAATTCCAGTTTACCACGCCCGACAACGCGGCATTTTTCCGGCTGGAAACCCACTGAAAGTTTCGCGCGGTCCGCGCTTGGGATTGCGAGAAAGGGTGGGGAAATACCCCACTTGCCCGCAGCGGCGTTCATGCCGATCCTGTGCTTGCATGAAAACACACAACTCCATGAAACACATCGTCGCCGTCTTGGGCGCGTTGGCCTTGGTGGCCGCTCCGTCCGATGCGAAACCCGGCGGCGGCAACTCGGGCGACAAGGGCAAAGGCGGAAACTACCACTCGCAAAAGGGCGATAAAGGCAAAGGGCCGAACTATGCCAAAAACAAGGGCGACAAAGGCGGCAAAGGCGACAAGGATTTCAGAAAATTCGCACGGTTTCAGGACAACGAGCGCAACGAGATCGTTGATTATTTCGGCCGCTTCCGGACGCAGGGGGACGGCTTGCCGCCGGGCCTCGCCATGAACCAGCGCCGCGGCAAACCGCTGCCTCCGGGTTGGCAGAAAAAACTTGTTCCCGGTTACCGGATCGGTGACGGCGAATGGCAGAGTTACGAGCCGGTGCCATCCTCATGGTTTCCCAATCAACGCATGGAGTCGGGCACCCGCCTCTATCATTACGGCGACCGGGTGGTGCGGGTTTATGAACCCCGCCGCGAGGTGGTGGACGTGATTTACCTGACCACCGGCCGCTGAGAAAACGGGGGCGCGGCTTCAGCTTTCGAAGTAGGTATAGCCGGCAAGGCCCTCGCGGAAGAGGTCGAGAATCTCGCGGCGCTCTTTCGGCGAGATCCGGCCCTCGGCGACGGCTTTTTCGGCGAAATTGCGGAAGCGGGTGACGAGTTCTTTGGGATCGAACTCAACGTAGCTGAGCACGTCGGCGACGGTGTCGCCCTCGACCTCGTGGGTGTAAACGGGTTTGCCCTTTTCCAAGTGGACGCCGACGACGTTGGTGTCGCCTAGCAGGTTGTGGAGGTCGCCGAGGGTTTCCTGATAGGCACCGACGAGGAACACGGCGAGGTAGTAGGGTTCGCCTTGTTTGAAGTCGTGGAGCGGGAGGATTTTGGCGACGTCTTCCTTGTCGATGAAGCGGTCGATCTTGCCGTCGCAGTCGCAAGTGATGTCGGCGAGCACGGCGCGGTGGCGCGGTTTTTCGTCCAAACGGTGGATCGGCATGACCGGGAAGACCTGGTCGATGGCCCAGGAATCAGGCAGGGATTGGAAGAGTGAGAAATTTCCGTAGTAGAAATCGACGAGGGTGGAGGACAGTTCGCGGAGGTCTTCCGGGATGTCGTCGAGCTCGGCGATGAGGTTGGAAATGCGGGTGAGGATGTGCCAGAACCACGCTTCTGCCAGACCGCGCTCGCGGAGGGTGGCGGCGCCATAGAAGAACTGGGCGCGCATTTGGTCGCGGTAATACATCGCGTCGTTGAAGCACTCCTGGAGGTTTTTTTTATGAATGACCTTGTTGACCTCAATGATGTTCATGAGGTTCTGCGGGGCGTTTTCCGGGATCGGCGGTGCCTCCTCGCTGGTCTGGGCGCTGGTGACGTCGAGGATGTTGAAAACGAGCACCGAGTAGTAGGCGACGACGGCGCGGCCGGACTCGGAGATGAGGTTCGGATGGGCGACGCCGGCCTTGTCACAAATCTGTGAGACGACCTCGACGATGTCGGTGCAGTATTCCGCGACCGAGTAGTTGCAGGACGAATGGAAGTTGGTGTGCGAGCCGTCGTAATCGACGGCCATGCCGCCGCCGATGTCGAGCACGCCCATGGGCGCGCCTTCCTTGACGAGGTCGCAATACATCCGGACGGCCTCGGTGGCCCCCTCGCGGATGGCGGCGATGTTAGGAATCTGCGAGCCTTGGTGATAGTGCAGCATTTTCAAGCAGCCGATGTAGCCGGCTTCCTTGAGGTGATCGACCACGGCGATGACTTGCGAGGCGTTGAGCCCGAAGACGGACTTGTCGCCGGCGCTGTCCTGCCAGTGGCCGGAACCTTTGGTGGAAAGGCGGACGCGGACGCCGAGATTGGGAAGGACGCCGATTTTGCGCGAGCGTTCGAGGATGAGGTTGAGCTCGCTGGGCATTTCCAGCACGAGCATGACGCGAAGGCCCATTTTCTGGGCTTGGAGCGCGAGGTCGATGAATTCCTCGTCCTTGTAGCCATTGCAAACGAGGTAGGCCTCGGGGTCGTGCATGTGGGCGAGCGCGGCGATGAGCTCGGGCTTGGAGCCGGCTTCGAGGCCGTAATGGTATCTTTTCCCGAACTCGGCGATTTCCTCGATGACTTGGCGCTGCTGGTTGACCTTGATCGGATAGACCCCGCGGTATTCGCCGCGGTATTTGGTTTCCTTGATCGCCTTGTTGAACGACTCGTTGATTTCCGCGATGCGGGAGTGGAGGAGATCGCGGAAACGGAGCAGCACGGGCAGGTGGGTGCCGCGGTCGCGGAGACCGTCGATGACCTCGAAGAGCGAGACCTCGGCCTGGGCTTCATCGTCCTCGAGGCGGACGGTAACGTGGCCTTTTTTATCGACCCCGAAGAAGCCGTGGCCCCAAGTTTCGACGCCATAAAGCTCGGCGGATTTCTGAGGGGTCCAGGCGTTTTCGGCTTTGCGTTTGGCGGGCTTGGTCGGTGTGATGGCAGGAGGTGTCATGGAAAGAGGAGGGGGCGCTGGATTCGCTAACGGGCGGGCGGTTTCCAATTGGGAAACTCGGTTTCGAGTTTGTGGCGGTATTTTGCAGCCTCGCCGCGGTCGCCTTGTTGTTCAAGGGCTTGAATCAGTCTCCAAAACGCGAGCGGCTTGAGCTCCCTGTCATCGTGGAACTCGACGACAATCAAATATTTTCCGGCGGCGGTCTTGGCGTCACCGGCTTGGAGTTCGAGGTCGCCGACGAGGATGTTGAGGCCGGCGCTGGTGTGGCCTTGCGGGCGGAGGGCGAGTGCTTCGTCTGCCGCCTTGCGCGCTTCTTCGGGGCGCTTGAGCGCGAGCAGCGCGCGGCCGCGGTCGAGCAGGCCGTCGGCTTTCCAGCCGGCGTTGTCTTCGACGACGAGCACGTTGTTGGCTGCGGTGAGCGCGCCTTCGGGATTGCCGGATCCAAGGCGGGCTTTGGCGAGGTAGCGCCAGACTTCCTTGGGCGTTTCGCGGGGTTCCTCGGGGTTGGCAACGAGGGCGAGTGACTTGGCGGCGGAGGAGTAATCGCCGGCGTTGTAGGATTGCATGCCGGACCACTGGATGGCTTGGTCGGGGATGTCCGCATCGTATTTGCCTTCAATGGCGAGATTGATCTCGGCGGCGAGTTTCAGGGGATCTTGGGAAGCGAAGTAGCCGAGGATGAGGAGAAGTCCGGCGTGTTTGACGTAAGCGTCCGGGCGGAGGGTGCGGGCCTTTTCGAGGTAGGCGACGGCGTCCTTGGCGGCATTGGTTTTGACGAGTCCCCAGCCGATCCAGTAGTTGGCCTCGGCTTGCAGGTTGCCGCTGAGGTTGCTGACGTTTTTGAGGAGCCCTTGGTAGCGGAGGATCATGTCCGGGATGTTGCTCTCGGCGCGGCGAAGGCGGGCGGACTCGAGCCAGCCGAACGAGGT
Source organism: Akkermansiaceae bacterium (assembly GCA_043716765.1). GTDB lineage: Bacteria > Verrucomicrobiota > Verrucomicrobiia > Verrucomicrobiales > Akkermansiaceae > Luteolibacter. The sequence continues at coordinate 11,696 of JAYSYA010000038.1, read as the reverse complement.
GAGATCCTCGGGGATGCCGGCGGCGGTGAGGCGGTCGTAATCGGCGATGGCTTTCGCGGGCTCGGCGCTTTGGGCATAGGCGGTGGCGCGCTTGGCGATGGCGGAGGGTGCCCGGGAGTCGGTGGGATATTTGTTGATGAAATCGCTGAACGAGCGGATCGCGCCTTGGGCGTCGCCCGCCTCGGCGAGGCACCAGCCGCGCTGATAGAGCAGGCCGGGGCGGTTTTTCTCACTGATGACGGAGGCGTTGATCTCGCTGTAAACCTTGGCAGCACCGGCGATATTCTTATTCGAGAATAGGGTTTCCGCCTTCATCATGAGGGCGGTATGGATGCGGGGGTCGTGTGGGCGGGACTTGCTGTAGAGTTGCAGGAACGCGTCCACTTGGTCCGGTAGGTGGCGACCTTCGATTTGGAAAAAGCACAGCAGCCGGTAGTAAGACGCTTGGAAAGCGGTGTCCGCCTCGGGTCTCACCAAGCGCTCGACCTCGCGGAACAGCTGGAGCGCCTCGCTCGGCAGTTGCAGGCGCATGTAGGCGCGGCCGGCGATCATCAGGCGATCGGCTTCCTTTTCACCCAGAGCCTTAGTGGTGCTGCGACGGAAGATGTCGACGACCTCGCGGTAGTCCTTTTTGGCGAATAAATTGGCCATCAACGCGGTCTGGGCGTCGGGGTTGAAATCCTCCATGCCGGGCGTGCGGAGGATGAGCTGGAGGTATTTGTCGGCGACGTCGGTCTGGCCGAGCTTGGTGGCGATGAGCGAAGCATGCAGCGCCGCCTCGCCGCGGATTTTCGCGGAGTGGGGGCCGCCGATGACTTCCTGAAAAAGGGCAAGAGCTTCGGGTCCTTTGCCGGTCTTTAATGACAAGTGGCCGAGCGCGACCTTGGCTTGGCCGGCGTAGAGGGCACCGGCGGGATTCTCAATGACTTTCCTGAACGCGCTGATGGCTTCGCGATCGCGGCCGAGGAGGCGGTAACAATTTCCTGCGAGGTAGGAGCCGCGGACTTGTTCTTCGGGTTTGGCGGAGTTCAAGGCAAAGCGCTCGAACATGGGCGCGGCGAAGGCGTATTCCGATTTGTTATAATGATCCGCGGCGAGCGTGTAAGCGGCGGCGGCGGCCCACTTGCCCTTGCCGTAGCGGTTGAGCAAGGTGCTGAAGCAGCGTTTCCCGTCATCGATTCGACCGGATTGGTAGTAGCTGTTCCCTAGGTACCACCACGCCATTTCGGCGTTGGGATGATTGGGAAAGGAGGCGAGGTATTCGGAAAATATCTGGGCGGCGCGTTGGAAGTAATCGACGCGGTTTTGCTGGGTGGTGCTTGCCTGGGCGGAATCGTAAAGGTTTTTGCCGCGGAGGAAGAAGTCGTTGGAGGCATCCGGACTCAGCGCGGGATCGACGGCCTCGGCCCGGGGAATCTGGGCGACCACCGGACTGGCGACGAAGATGAGAAGTGCGAGCGCGCGTTTCAAGATGCGGGGAGCGTGGTCCGTTTGAGGGCGTTTGCCAAGGGAATCACTTGGCGGGGTCGGGCCGTTGGGTCGCGAAGGAAATGTTCCAAATCCCGGCTTTTTGGCAGGTATCGATCACTTCGACGATCCGTTGGTAAGCAACGCCGCCGTCGCCGCGGATCCGCACCGGTTGGTTCTGGAATTGCTTGGCGATGGCGGAAAGTTTGTCGAACAACTGCTGGCGGTCCACGGCGAGTCCCTCGACGCGGATCACGCCGTCGGCGAGCACGTTGATGATGATTTCCCCGCGCACGCGCTCGGGTTCCGCGCCTTCCTGGGCGGTGGGGACGGAGACGTTGAGCTCGGTCTCGGATTTGCTGAACTGCCAGCTGATGATGAAAAAGCTCAGCAGCAACAGCAGGATGTCAATCATCGGTGCCAATTGGATGGCGATCGCTTGCGGCGGACGATTGGAGAATTTCATCCCGTTGTCAGTTAGATGCCGTGCAGGTCGGGCCGCTCGGCGGAAAGCGGGGAGGCGACGGGCATGGCGTAGTCTTCGCGGGTGCGCTGGATCGGATTGGTATACTGGGCGGGTTGGCGCTCAAGCTGGGCTTGCAGGAGGATCGCGAAGTGGGTGCAAGCGGCTTCGAGTTCGGAGACATATTTCTGCACCCGGCCGCGGAAGATCGAGTAGAAGGCGAGCGCGGGAATGCTGATAGCAAGGCCGCCGGCGGTGGCGATCAGCGCTTTGGACACGCCTTCGGCCAATCCCATTTCGCGCACGCCTTGGACTTGGCCCGAGTAAATTTGCATGAAGGCCTCGATCATCCCGAAGACGGTTCCGAGCAAGCCGACCAGCGGGGCGATCGCGCCGATGTCGGCAAGATAGGTGATGCGGGAGGTGAGCATACCGGCTTGGTGGGAGCCTTCGGTCTGGGCGACTTCGCGGACATTTTCGAACGGGGTGCCCGGATTGGCAGCCATGAAATCGAGGGTTTTCTGGGTGACGCGGGCCATGCACTCGTTGCGGCGGTGGCTGAGCGAGCTCAGGCTGAGGAAGTCGCGCTTGCGGATCATCGTCTCGGCGCTGTTCATGAAATGATCGCTGACGATGGCGTTGCGGCGGACGGTGAGGAGGAAAATGAGGATTAAAACGACCGTGATGACCGACATCACGCCGAGCGGATACATCATGATGCCGCCCTTCGCGAGGATTTCGAGGAAGTTCATTTCCTTGACGGCCGGAACCGGAGTATCAGCGGCGGAGGCGGCGAGTGTGGAGCATAAAAACCCGGCGACTGATAGATGGCAGCACTTCATGAAGATGGTGGGAGGTTATCGATGCAAGGAGTGAACGCAAGCCCGGGACCACGAGTGCCCGGTTTACGCTTGGAATCTCGCGATCCTTGCAGTTTTGATGTCACCCTTGGGCTCAGATGCCGGACTTTTGCTTGTGAGACCCGCCGCTGGAGTTGAGGAAACGGTAGTAAACTTCCAGCATCAGGATGCAGAGGGTGTTGCGGTAAACCGCATTTTCGACAGTCTGGCCGTGACCCACAAACTTGGGAGCCTTCCATGAGCCATCCGGGTTCTGGTTGTTGAGGAGTTGGTCGCGGAAGAGGTCGTTGTAGAAGTTCCAATAGCTGCCACCTGCCTGCATCATCGCTTGGGATGCGTAATAATGGCTGTAAAGATCGGAGTCGGCGGTGTTCCAATCCAGTTTGAAGTTTTCCTTGATAAATTTGACGCCGTTGCGGGCCTCCTTGGACTTCTCCTTGCCCCACATTTGGAAACAAAGAGCACCTACCCCGGTTAGAGCCGTTCGACCGCCCGAGTTGGTGTAACCAAAGCTGCCGCTCTCGGCTTGGCAATTGGCCATGTAATCAAGGCCCTTCTGGACAGCGGAATTCATCCCTTTGTATTTAATATTGGTGTGGCTGCACGCCTTGAGGGCTTGAAGTTGCCAACCGACAACCGAGGTGTCGGTGTGACCTTTCTCGGTAGCATACATGTAAGCCCAACCGCCGTTTTTGTTCTGGTTGTCGATGATGAACTGGCCGGCTTTTTCAGTGACTTCCATGAGGTTGGGGACCTCGATTTTGAGTTCTTTGCAAAAGGTGGCGGCTTCGCCAAGGGCATAGGTGGCGATGCCGTGCTCGTAAACCCAGCCGTTGGTCGTAAAGTTGCCGGCCATCTTGCCGTCGTTTTTCATGGCCACATTGACTAAATAAACGATGCCCTTCATGCAGGAGTCGCCAAATTCCTCAGACACAGGAGTCTCGCAATGACCGAAGTAGGCAAGCAGCGCCAGGCCAGTCATGGCGGGCTTGGTCGAAGTGCCCCAGGAGCCGTCGGGGTTCTGATTGGTTTTCAACCAACGCAGGCCTTTGACAACAGCCTCGTCGCAGGCCGGGGTGCCGCCGTTTTCCTTAAGGCGGGCGAGTCGGTCCTCCTTGGAGCAGCGCTTGCGCATGGTTTCCGGGATCAAACCGAACAACTTGCCCGCGCCGCCACCCATGCCGAGTCCGCCGCCGTTGCCAGAGCCTTTGCCAAATCCCGAACCGCTGCCGGAACCGCCCAAGCCGCCGGACATGCCACCGCCGCTGAGCGAGCTGAGAGTGGACATTTCACCGAAATTGTCGCCCTGCTCGGGGATGGCGTAAGATGAGGCCGCGCCCTCGGCGAAGACCCGCTTGGAATTGGTGGTCGGGGTGATTTGGGCGCGCTTTTTCTGCTGCACTTTGTGCTCGGCGCCGCGCTCGCCACCACCGCCGCCGGGGGGCATGAAATCCACTTTTTTCTCGGGCTCCTTGATGATCTGGAAAACCCAGAACGCGCCGATGACCAACAGAAAGGCGTGAAACAGCGCCGCGATCATGAGCGAGCCGCCGCCGATCTTGGACCACCACCCCTGCTTCTTTTTTTCAAGGTGGATGAGATTTCCTTCGCTATCGTAAATTTCCATGGTGGCAGTAAGTGGATCGTTGTTACGGACTTAAATCACTCCGAGCTTCCGGCTTGAAAACTAACGTTGGAGATTTTCGCGCGGCTCAAGGCGTCGAGAACGTCAACCACCCTTTCATAGCGCGCAAGGTCGTTGGCATAAATCGTCACGAGCACTTCGGACTTCGAGGCGTCGCTGCTTTCCCGCAGTTGGTTCAGGTTACTGGCGAATTCCGGCAGCAGCTTGGCCTCCGGCGTGTCAAGCGGATCGTCATTGAGATAGACCTGGCCGTCGTCTTCGACGCGGACGGCAATTTCATCCGGCGTGACGATTCCTTCCTTGAGTTCCACCGTGCCGGGCAGCTTGGTGACGTGGGCGTTTTCTACTTGGATGTCACTGGCTTGAACGATGAAGAAGAGCAGAATGACGAAGACCACGTCGATCATCGGCGCGATCTGGAAGCCGAGGTTGACTTCGGCGTTGGCCTTGCGGCGGTGACGGCGGTTTTTTCTCATGGGCGTATCACTTGTTGGAGGAGGCGAAGGCGATGTCGGCGATGCCGGCTTCACCGATGAGGTTCATGATGCGCTGGATCTCGCCGGCGGGCACGGCGGCGTCACCGCGGACGACGATGCGGAGTTTTTCGTCGCGCTTGCGGCTTTCCTGAAGGATCGGAACGACGTCCGACCAGTTGTTATATTCCCGGTCGTCCACAACGAGGATGCCCTTGTTAGCGGCGGCGTCGAAACGGATGTTGACCGCCATCTCGTGCTTGGTCATCTCGGGCTCGCGCGCCTTGGCATTGGGCGACACCGGCAGGACGATGTTCTTGTCCACCTTGAGCACCTCGGCGGAGGTGATCATGACGAAGAACACGAGCAGCACGAGCAGCACGTCGATCATCGGAGCGATCTGGAACTCAGGTTCCCCGTCTCCACCACCACCACCACCGGCCATAGGATTAGTTGATTAAAAAAAGTTGTTATTAAGGAGGCGGAGCGAGGCTCAGCCTTCGGGGGCTTGGACCCAGTTTGGCAAGGCCGCGTAGGTCTCTTCCTGGCCGACGTCGGCGTCTTTCAAATAGTCGTAAGGCGCGTTGCGGAAAAGGTGCTCGGACACCTCGTGCAGGTGATGGATCGCGCCCTGAAGTTTATTCCGCAGGAAATAGAAGGCCATGAACGCGGGAATGGCGACCAGCAGTCCGGTGGCGGTGGCGACGAGCACCTCACCAATGTGGCCGGCGAGTTCGCCGACGCCGCTGGAAAGTCCGGCACCGCCCAAGCTGCCGAAGCTTTTTTTCATCCCGCCGACGGTTCCAAGCAGGCCGATCATCGGCGCGCAGACTCCGATGACGGAAAGGTAGTTGATGCGCGTCTGAAGCGTGGAGCTGATCTTTTCGACAGTCGCGTAGAGCGCGTCCTCGGTGGCGTCCTTGCCATAACCGACGGAGCCGAGACCGGCGCGCATCACTTCGGAGAAGGGACTGAAGCTTGCTTTCATCGCTTGGTAGGCACCCACGTAGTCACCTGCGCGGAACAAATCCTGCGCCATCGCCACATCTTCCGGTGGCGTCACTTTTTTACCACCCGTGCGCATCCAGATGTCGATGATCAGCCAGACCATGGCGATTGAGAAGAGCAGCAGGACGTGCATGACCCAACCGCCTTCGAGATAGGTGTCGATGAGGGTTGTTTCAGTGACGCCGGCTTTGGCTTCAGCTCCGAAGGCGCTCATCGGAAGCAACACGAGAGCGGCATAGACGCCCTTTTGGATGGTGTTTTTCATGGTGTGTGTGGTGTAATTTTGAATTGGAAAAGAGACGGGCAAATCATTTCAAGCTTTCTAGCCGCTTGGCGGCTTCGACGGCGACCGAGGTGCCGGCTGATTGACGGAGGGACGAGTTGAGAAGGGCGACGGCTTCGTCGCGGCGGTCGAGGGTGACGAGGAATTCCGCGGCCTTGAGCTCGGCGACGCTGTTGAGAATCATGCCGCCTGACGGATAGAGGCAGGGTATCATGAGATACGCTTCGAGCGCGTCAGCGGATTGTTTGAGTGCTTTGGCCGGATCCAGGTCGCGCTTAAGGCCGCTGAGCAAGTTCCCACGGTAAAAGGACGCGTAGGCGCAGACATCGGCCGGCAAATTGTCGGTGGTGAGATCGCCCAAGGCGACTTGCCGGTCCTCAGCGCTGGTTGAAGCAGGAAGGAGCAGGGCCTTGCCGAGCGAAACGAAGGGATCGATGCCTTGGGAGGGTGTGGCATCGGAAATCTCCTTGCCGATCTCGGTGCATTTAGCGGCGTTGCCACTCACCGCGTAGGCGACAAGCGAGGCGCGGGCGGCCTCGAGCCAGAAATTTCCGGGGACCTTGGCGGTGATGCGTTGCGCGGCGACGATCGGCTCGAGCAGCTTGAGCGCGTCGCCCGGTTTACCCGTCAGTAACAGGGCGATTGCGGGGTTGAGCTCTGCGGGTTTGTCACCGAACACGTGGTCGGCCATGGTGAGTGGAAAGGACTGTCCGGGGCTGAAGGTCTCAAAGGCGGCGGTGATGGTGAGCTTATCCCCTTGGAGTGCCACGGAGGAAATCGGCACCGAGCGGCCGTTCTGAAACACGATGCGGATCGGTTCCGCCGCGCTTGCCCAGGACAGTGGCAAGGTGGTGGCCGCGCATGCCAGCAGGGCTGACCGAAATGTGTGCGAGGGAAGCATCATGGCTGGGGAAAAATTACTTGGCTAACTCGACGGCCTTTTTGGCGCGCGCGGTGTTCTTGAGTTTCGGGTTGGTGGCCAACGCCTTGAGCGTTTCGTCAGCGAGGGTGGTGTCGCCCATTTCGGTCAAGGTTTCATAAGCCTGCCAGTAGGCTTCGGCACAGACGTCGGGGACGCTCTGATAGGCGATATAGGCTCGCTGGTAAGCGCCATGGGCTTGCTTGAGCAGCTCGGACTTGGCATCCGCACCCACGGCTTTCTCCGCTTGCGTGCGGTAAATCTGGCCCCGGATCAGATAGGCTTTTCCCGCGGATTCGCCGCGGAACATTTTGTCGCCGATGATCTCGAGCGCCAACTTTTCGGCGGGTTCGAACTGGCCGAGCGCGGCGAGTGCCTCGAGTTTCCCGAGCGTGGTTTCCTTGAAGCGGGACATGCCGGGATTGGTGTCCAAGGCGGTCTCGAAAATTTTCAGCGCTTCAGCCGGCTGCTTGCGCGCCATGGCGATGTAGCCAAGGCCGACGGGACCGGCGTCGGCGAACATGCCGTCCTTGTAGCGCTCGACGAGCCGCTTGAACATGGCTTCCGCCTCGTCCAACATGCCGAGCTTGAGAAGAATGTCGCCGGAGACGGACAGCAGCGCCGGGCTGAGAACCGACGGGTCCTTGGCGTTGATCGTGGCGATCCCTTTCAGATGAAGATCCGAGCGGTCGGCGCGTTTTACCAGTTGGGCGAGGCGGGCGCGGGCGTAGTAGAGCCGGGCGTTGGTGGTAGCGTTTTCCTGGGTGCCGATCGCTTTGGTGAGAATGTCGACAAGCTGTTTGTCCAAGGCGTCGATATCAACCTCCGTCGCCTTCTTGCGCGGAACGAGGGTTTTCACCAGTTCGTCGATGAGGAATTCAACCTGCTCGGCGGAGGGGTTGGCGACTCGAGATTTGAGGGCGTTGGCGAGCATTTCTGCCGCTTCCACGCCCTTGCCTTCGCGAGCTTTCATCTTGGCCACCTGCGAGGCGGAAAGCAGTGCCAGCGGACTGTCTGGCTTGCGTTGGAGAAACTCACTGTGGAGCGCGGCGATGCCGACGTAGTCTTTGCTGCCCGAGAGCATGGTGGTGGCGGTATCCAGCGCGTATTGAATCACGTCGTCGGAACTATCAGACCAAACCGCGTTCTTGTAGGCCTCAAGCGCGAGCTTTTGGAATTTCACCAGCTCGTCGGGCTTGTCGGAGGTTTTTCTCTTATAAGTGTCGCCAAGCAGGCAATACATTGAGCCTGCGGAGGTGTCGTCGGGATGATCGCCGAGGAACGAGGAGAGGTCCTTGATGATCTTGTCGCACATCTTGTTCTCATAGGCGGCAGTCGCTTTCGAGTCATCCGGGTCCGGGCCTTTGTCGTTGAAGTCGATGAATGCAAGCCGGTAACGCATGTCGCCGGCGTAGCGGCCGTCCGGGAATTTGGAGATGTATTCCTTGGAGGTCTTGAGGGTCTCTTTGTAATTGTTAGTCAGGAAATTCGACATCGCCATGTAATACATGGCATTTTCCACCAGCGGGCTGTTGGGGAAGGTCTTGAGGAACTTGGTGAAAATCGGTGTGGATTCCTTAAAGTCGGCTTCTTGGAAGATCGCCAATCCTTGGAAGAAGGTGTAGCGGTCGAGGCTTTCGGACTGCGGGAACTTGGTTTCGAGGTTGCGATAGAACTTGGCGACTTCGGGCCAGTTTGCGCTCTGGACAAGCACCTCGCCGGCGAGCGTGGCGACCTGCTCGGCATTTTCGGCGTCGGGATATTTCCGCAAGTAAGCGTCGCAGAGGGCTTTGATCTCGGGGATGTTCTTAAGCTTGTTGAGAATGACGATTTCCGCGTAAGCGGCGGCTTTGGCATCGGGTACCGAGGCATATTTGTTGCGGATGGTGCGGAAGCAGACGAGCGCTTCCTCGTGGCGGTCCAGGTAGAAGAGGCAGCGGCCGCGGCGCATCAGCAAGGCGGCGTCCAGATCGGTTTTTTCCTCGATGGCGGTCAGCGCTTTCTCGGCCAACTCGATGGCGGGCTTGAGGTTGCCGACCAGTTCGGAAGCGGAGGAACGTTGGCCGAGCGGCTTGGTCTTTTCCAGTTCCACGCGGGCTTCGAGGATTTTCAAGTCCTTGCGCTGGGCATCCAGAGCGACTTTTTGGATCTCTACAATCTGGCTGCGCGGCGGGACGGACCGGTAAGTCGCGAGCGCCGCCTCGTAGGATTGGGCTTCTACCAGTGCGTCGCCACGCACGACCACTTGGTTGGCATACCAGGCGAGCGCGTCGCGCACTCCGGCTTGGTTGCTCAGGCGCTCCAGATAGAGAATCAGGTCTTCGAGTTGGCCGGTATCAGCGAGCAGCCCGATGACTTCCACTGCGGCAGTGGTCTGCTGGGGCGAGCGAATGTCCGAACCCATCAGGCTCTTGAAAACGGCGAGAGCTTCGTCGCGCTTGCCGAGGTCGGTATAAACCTGGCCGAGCCAGAGACCCGCTTCCGAGCGGAATTTTGGGTCCTGCGCGGCGAGCTTGAGCGCCTCAATGGCGCGCTCTTTTTTTTCCGGCGTTGCTTGATCGATGCACGCGCGGCCGACGCCGAGATAGCTGCGGCTGGCATACTCGCCCTTCGGAAATCTTTTCAAATACTCGGTGAATCCGGTCTCGGCCTCAACCGGCTTGCCGGCCAGCAGATTTCCCAGACCGATATTGAAATAAAGGAGCTCCAGGGGTGCCTCCTTGTTAGATCCCAGCGCTTTGAGCAGTTCTTCAATTTTGGCGACCGCCGTAGGATAATCCTTCGCGGTGAATGCGGCTTCCGCTTCGCCAAAGAGGCGGTTTAGAGGCACCGGGGTGACAAACGCTGCCGGCGCGGCGGGTGCCGCCGGAGGCGCCTGCGCTTCCAAGCGGGATACCGGAATGACGCCTAAGCTGGAACAAGCCAAAAGCGCAGACCATTGCGCGAAAATTTGACGGGGTTTTCTGGGGTTTTTTAGCGTCATACAGACAGTCGTGGAAAGGGAGACCACGGCCATAGACGTGTCAAGCCGGATTGTTTGGGCCATGAATCAGGCGCAGGGCTATCCAAGCGCGAGACCAAGCGCGCGGATCGCGTGGTCGATCCCGCCAAAGCTGCTAGAGAGCGGCGGCATGAGGACGACGGTGTCCAAAATCGGCCGGGTGAGCAGGCCGTGGGCGCGGGCGGCGAGGCAGACGGCTTCGCCGAAACGCTCGCCGGGCGGGAATTTCTCGCCATCCGGGCGGCGGAGCTCGATGCCGGCGATGAAGCCGCATTGGCGGATTTCATGGACCAACGGGTGGCGGGATTTTAAATTGGCGAGGCCAGTGGTGAGGCGGGCGATTTTTTCTGGCAGCTGACCGAGGGTGTTTTCCAACTCGAAAACATCAAGGCTGGCCAAGGCTGCGGCGCAGCCTAACAAATTCGCGGTGTAACTGTGGCCATAGCAGAAGGCGCTGTCGGCGGTGCCGAGGAATGCGTCGTAGATTTTCCCGGTGGTGAGCGTGGCGGCGAGCGGCAGATAGCCGCCGGTGAGGCCCTTGGCGAGGCAGAGGAAATCCGGAATCACGGCCTCGCGCTGGCAGGCAAACATTTCTCCGGTGCGGCCGAAGCCGGTCATGACTTCGTCGAGGATAAGATGGACGCCGTTTTCATCGCACCATTGCCGCAACTCGGCGAGCATCCCGGCGGGCCACGGGCGCATCTCGTTGACGCCTTGGATCAACGGCTCGATGACGACGCCGGCGATGGATCCTGCGGATATTTCGCGAAGTTCGTCCATCGATCCGACGTGCTGGACGGGAAATCCACTGCCGCGGAAGCGTTCAAAAAACCGCCCGACGCCGCCGAGCGAGGCCGCGCCGAGCGTGTCGCCGTGATAGCCGTTAGCAAAAGCGATGAAGCCGCGGCGCGCGGCTTGGCCGGTTTGCTGGCGGTATTGCACGGCCATTTTCAAAGCGCACTCGATGGCGGTCGAGCCGTCGTCGGAGAAAAACACGCGCTCCAAGGTTTTCTCCGGGAAAAACCCGCAAAGCCGTTCTGCCAGCACCCCCGCTAACGGGTGGGTGAAGCCGAGAAACGACGTGTGCGCGACTTTTCCCAGCTGCTCATAAATCGCCGCGTTGATCACCGGGTGGCCGTGGCCGTGGATGTTAGTCCAGATCGAGGAGTTGCCATCCAGATAGCGCCGGCCTTCAGAATCCCACAACCACGAACCCTCGCCGCGGACTAACACCAGCGGTTCGTGGCCGCGCCCGCACCACTCGGCCTGCCGCGTAAACGGATGCCAGCAGTGGGCTTGATCGCCCTCGATCCATCGGCGGGTGTCCTCTCGCATGCAGCGGAGAATGGAGATCGAGCGGCCGACTTCAACCCACAATCGGTTATAACAAAAAGATCCCTCAGAAATTGCTTGAACTTATTTTTAATAAATGATGAATTAACGACCCTTGCGAAAGTTCCGCGTCATGGCGTGCGGGCGGAAGCAGGGAAAACAAAATCCCGTGATTCACGGCAAGCGCCGCCCCCCCCAGTGCTTGCCGTGAACGGGTAATCTCCCCCCAAAGAACAGTCGGCGGA
>JAYSYA010000037.1:0-18203 GCA_043716765.1 Akkermansiaceae bacterium | reverse complement strand
CATAATGGTATCTGGTTTGGGGTTGTGTTGTTGGTTTCGTTTCCTTCCTGCAATTGCCCCGGAGGATAAAACTGACAGACACCGGGGCGCCAACCGTCGGTCAGTAGAAAGAAAAGCGAACGCCGAAAGTAGGGTCTGTAACCCGCATGGCAAGGCCAAAGGCAGAGGATTTTCGGAGATGGCGCGCCTCACCCGAGGTGTGCGGGTTGCCGCCGGTATTCGAGCAACGGACTTCCCCTGCCCGTTTTTAGGTGAATGGCATCAGCCCGCTGATCTGCCCGGCCAGCCCGATTTACTCGAAGAAGGCAATGAGACTGACGAGACCGCCGAAGGAGGTGATGGGCTGCGCGGTGGAATTGAGCCGGACTTGCCGTCCGGGGAAGACGGGATTACAAGAACTTTGCCCCGTTTGGTGAAGGGGTGTGGTGTGCGGTTATTCAACACAACCCTTCTATTACATAACCTGTAGCCAAACGATGCCTTATCCAACTTCGGTTTTCGGGTTTGATACTCCCCTTCCCTCTGGTTTCACTCAATTTTTCCCTATCACTTAATGCGCGCGCCACTACCAACTGACCCACTGAACACGCAACACCGCGGACTCTTCATCGTCATCGAGGGAATCGACGGCACCGGCAAATCCACCCAGGCGAAGCGACTCGGCGAGTGGCTCGCCTCGCAAGGCCGCGAGGTGGTGCTCAGCCGCGAACCGACCGCTGGACCGTGGGGAAAAAAGCTCCGCGAGTCCGCCGCGACCGGCCGCCTGTCGCCGGAAGACGAGCTGCGATATTTCCTCAACGACCGCCGCCAGCACGTCGAGGAACTCATCGCGCCCGCGCTCGCCACGGGCAAGGTCGTGATCCTCGACCGCTACTATTTCTCGACGATGGCCTATCAGGGAGCCCGCGGTTTCGACCCGGCGGAGATCCGGTGCCAGAACGAGGCGTTCGCCCCGGTCCCGGATTTACTGCTGATCATGGACCTCGACGTGGACTCCGCGCTCGAGCGCATCGGCGCGCGCGGCGACACGGCCAACGAATTTGAAAAGCGCGAGAATCTCGAACGCTGCCGAGAAATTTTCCTCTCGCTCAAAAACGAGAGTTTTGTGCGGGTAATCGACACCTGCGGCACGCTCGACGAGGTTGCGGCGCGGGCCCGGCAAGCGGTCGGCAGTCACTTGGTCTAGCGACATCTTGCAATGGTCAGGGAAGGATGCTATCTTGCGACTCCCTAATCAATGACCCCCAAAGCCATGAACTCATCCCTATTTACTGACCGTCGTTCGACTGGACTTATGAACCGCGTGCGTGAAGATGTTTCCACTTTGCGCGACGACCTTGGCCGTCTGATTTCGCACACCACGCGGCAAACTCTGCCGAGCGGCGCTCGGGATCTCGCCGACCAGGCGATGCACCGAATCGCCAAACGCGGGTCTTACGCCGCGACGCAGATGCGGGAACTCGGCACCCGCCATCCCGCAGGACTGATCGGCGGTGCCGTCGTCATCGGGTTGCTCGCCGTAGGAGCTTACGCGCTGACCCGCCCCCACAACGGGCACCAGTCAGCCGAGCTCGAAAGCGACAAGCAGGCCGACATTCCCTGTTAACGGGCTTGTTGGGTAACCGGCTCAGCAACCTTGTTGTCTGGGAGCGAAGTCGCCCCATCCTACCCAAACTCCGCCCAGTCCGGGCGCGCCGTCTCAAAGCGCATCTCCTCGCCGCTACGCGGGTGCTGGAACGAGAGTTTCCAGGCGTGGAGCTGGAGGGGCGGCGCTTCCGGATCGAGCGTCTGGGTGTCGCCGATGCGGTGGTCTGACAGATAGGCGGGATCGCCAACAACGGGGTAACCGAGCTGCCAGAGATGGACGCGGATTTGATTGGTCCGGCCGGTTTCCAAACTTGCCTCGATCAAAGTGGTGCCGTCATCGCAACGCTTGATGACTTGAAAATCGGTGCGCGAAGGCAAGCCGCCTAACTCATCGATGCTGCGGGTACCCAGCACGTCGGGCTCGGCGGAAATCGGGGCTTCCGAAAAGAACACGTCCTCTGCCGGATGCCCCTGCGTGCGGGCGAGGTAGCGCTTGTCCACCGCTCCTTCGAGAAACTGGCGTTGAAGCAATCGGCAGAAATGGCGGGTGCGGGCGAAGACGACGAGGCCGCTGGTGTTCGCATCCAACCGATGCACCGGACGCGGGTATTTCGGCGCGTAAACCTCATTCAAAATGTGTTGGAGGGTGTTGCGGTGGAAGCGACCGCTCGCATGCATTGGCAGCGGCGCGGGCTTGCGGACCACCAGGATCGCCTCGTCCTCGTGCAGCACTTGGATGTCCGCAGACACCGGCGGCTCGACGTCCGGCGGGAAGATTTGGACGACGCGCTCGCCGCCGCGCACGACGTGGTCTTTGCCACGGACGCAGCCGCCGTAATTTTCGAAACGCCCGGCATCGCAGCGCGCCGCCCATTCTGTTGGAGAAACCTGCGGGAAAAGTTCGATCAAAGCTTCCCACAACGTCCGCCCGTCAAGAGCAGCGGGGATGTTCACGGGGCGGCGGTTCTCCCGCGCGACCGAGCCCGGCAATGGATTTGAAACTCTAATGATCGCCTCGTGAAGTTGCGCGATCCGCTCGGCCATGCGTTCCGGTTTACTAACAAAACAATGCGGGCAACTCACGCCCTCGACGTGCCGCGGGTCCTCTTGGTCCGCCGCGTCGAGCGGTGCCTGGCAGGCGAAGCAAACCGCGTAGCCCGACTCACGCAGTCCAGGGTCCACGCCCACGCGTTGGTCGAAGACGAAGCACTCGCCTTCGTAGTGGTCGCCGCCGCATTCCTCAAAATATTTGAGGATGCCGCCGTCGAGCTGGTAGATGTTCTTAAAGCCCTCGTTCTCCATGAACGGACCGGCCTTCTCGCAACGGATGCCACCGGTGCAGAACATCACGACTGGCTGGTCCTTGAGCATTTCAGGCAGTCTCCTCACTGCATTGGGGAACTCGCGGAAAGTATTGATGTTAGGAATGATCGCGCCCTTGAAACTACCGAGCTTCACCTCGTAGTCATTGCGGGTGTCGAGCAAGGTGACCGGGCGGCCCTCGTCGAGCCAGCGCTTCAGCTCGGCGGCGGGAATCTTCGGCGAGGTGTAATTCGCCGGCCGGATGCTCTCCATGCCGAAGGAAATGATCTCCTTTTTCAAACGTACCAGCATCCGGTTGAACGGTTGGTCGTCGCTGAGGCTGATCTTCGGCTCCAACCCTTCAAGCCCCGGAATTTCGCGAAGCTTGGCGAGCAGCATGTCAATAGACTCCGCAGTTCCGGCGACGAACAGATTGATGCCTTCGGTGCTCAGCAAAATGGTCCCTTTGAGTCCCCACGCCTTGCAATCGGCGATGAGATTTTCGCGCAATTCCTTCAAACCCGAAAGCTCGGCGAAGCGGTAAGTGGAGATATTCGTGACAGCAGACACGCCGGCAAAACAGCACGAAGCCCAAGCGGATGCCAGTGAAGAAACGGGAAATTTGCCCGATCCGCGCTAGACGCGGCGCACGCCGACACCGCCTTCTGCTCGGCGGGGGCGGCATGGGTGTCGGCGACAGCGCCCCAATCCCGCAACGGGGTTGAAAAATCCATCGACTTCAGCTTTTGCCTTTACTCGATGGCTGAGTTTTTGATAGTCACATACCCCCCTCATGCTGAGTTTTGAACAGACGCGTGCCGCCGCTGTCGGGACTCACAACCCCGAAAGCTACCCCCATGAATACCGAATCTAATCCTACAAAGCGGGTGATTGTCGCCGGAGTCGGCGGCGCCTCTCTGGGAACCGAAACCCTCAAGGCCTTGGCACTTTCAGGCAGCTACAAAGCCATCGCAGCCGATGTGTCGGCGTTGGCTTATGGTTTCTATCAAAAAGAAGCCGCTGCCAGTCATCTGCTCCGCACGTCACATTACATCGAAGACCTCATCGCATGCTGTCAGCGTGAACAAGCGCAGCTGGTGCTTCCCAGCGCGGAACCGACGCTGAAGCTCATCTCCGCAGCGCGCGAACTCCTCCACGACGCCGGCATCACACCGGTGTTGAACAAGCTCGAAGTGATCCGCGCCTGCTCGGACAAGAGCGCCACTTTCGACGTGTTGGAGCGTTTGGGCATTCCGGTGCCTCTCACCCGGATTCTGGTAGATGAGCAGGATCTGGCGGATTTCCCGTTGCCTTGCATCATCAAGCCAGCCACCGACACCGGTGCCAGCGTGATGGTTTCCCCCGCATCGACTCATGCGGAGGCGCTCATGTGCGCCCGGTCGATCTGGGCCGCCGGCCTGATGCCGATCGCCCAGGAATATCTGCCCCATGCTGAAGGCGAGTTCACTGTCGGCGTGCTCCGCTTCAAAGGCTGGACCGGCGCGATCGCTATGAAGCGCGAGTTTCCCTGTAAACTCTCCTATATCGTCAAGTCGGAACGCTTCCTGATTTCCAGCGGTTACAGCCAAGGGTATATCGATGCTTTTCCGGACATCTGCGCACAGGCGATCAACATCGCGAAGGTCTTGAACAGCGAGGGGCCGCTGAACATCCAAGGCCGCTGTGTCAAAGGAGTCTTCTATCCGTTTGAAATCAATCCCCGATTTTCCGGCACGACGCATCTGCGGGCAATGGCCGGATTCCCGGAAATTGAAATCTACCTCGATCACCTCAACGGCGGTCCCGCACCGCCGCAGCCGGTAATTAGGCCCGGTTACTACCTGCGCAGCTTCACCGAGCAATACGTGCCGCTGGATCAACTCAGACGACTGTCATGATCCGGTGGATCGACGACACCTTGGGGACGGCGGCTTTCGAGGATCCCGCTACCGCCGGGCATGCCAAGCTCGACGTGCGCCAACTCGTGGACGGCCCGTCCAACAAGTCCGGCATCCTCCGAGAATGCATTGCCACCGGGCTCTCGATGCTAACCGAGGCGAAGCAACTCGTCGTCTGCTGCGACTACGGCATCTCGCGCAGCAACACCATTGCCGCAGCGATTCTCGCGCGGCGCGACGGGCTATCGTTTGACGACGCCTTCGCCTTGGTGAGGCGACGGGTGCGCGAAATGCGGATGGACTATGGCATCGTGCAATCCATCCGCGCCACGTTCGATCCCGACCCGCCGCCACCACCCGACCCGCGACGTGTTCTCGTCACTGGCGGCAGCGGATTCCTGGGCCAATGGCTGGAACAAGTCGCCGGCGATTCGCTCGAACTGCTGCGTCTCGGATCGACAGACATCGACCTCGCAGCCTCCCCCTACGACCTCGACGCAGCGGTGAGAAAATACCGGCCCGCGTGCATCATCCATCTTGCGAACCCGCGGATCTATCACACTCACGAAGTGGTGGCGCAATCACTGGCCATGCTTCGCAACGTTGCGGACGTTTGCAGCGGGCATGATCTGTTTCTGGTATTTGCGTCGAGTTGGATTGTGTTTAGCGGGCGAAAAAGTGGCACCCTGACTGTGGGTGACGACGAGATGCCGCAACCCTGCGGCAACCATGCGATGGCCAAAGCGCTTTGCGAACAGATGCTAGGCCACCTCCGTCAAAGCGGGCGGCTGCGCGCCGCCGTGCTGCGCCTCACCCCGGTGTATGGTCCCGGCAGCAAGGATCCGCGTTTTCTATTTCGCACGGCGGAACATTGCCAAGCAGGGCGGCCCGTGGTCACCCATCTCTATCAAAACGGTCGCCCAACGCTGCAGCTTCTCCATGCCCAAGACGCCGCGCGGGCGCTTCTTCTCGCCGCGGAGCGCCGGATCGAAGGCAACTTCAACATCGGCGGCAACGAAGCAACTAGCACCCTGAAACTCGGGGAAATCGTGGCCGAGGTCCTCGGAAGCTTTTCAAACTCGGAGGAAATCGAGTTGGGAGCCACGGTGGCCAACATCGTGCTCGACACGACCAAGGCGGGCCAGCTGCTCAACTGGTCGCCAACGATCAGCCTGCGGGATGGATTTGCGGATTTATTAACCCAAAAATCGGCAAAATGCCCGTTGCCACCTGCCGCAAGGCTGTTCAAGTATGCCTTCGCCGATGGCTGAAACCACTCCCGCAGTTGAAATCAAGAACCTCGTCAAGGACTTCAAAACGTCGTTCCGCCAGCAAATGCTGCGGGCGGTGGATGACGTTTCGATCCGGATCATGCCGGGCGAGGTTTACGGCTTGATCGGGCCGAACGGGTCCGGGAAATCGACGACGATGAAGGCGTTGCTCGGATTGGTGGCCCCGACGGCGGGGCACTGCGCGATTTTCGGCAAGGATTCGCTGAAGGTAGATTCGCGCAACGACGTGGGCTTTCTGCCGGAAAATCCTTATTTTTACAAACACCTGAGCGGCGCGGAAACCCTGCGGTTTTACGGCACGCTCTGCGGATTGACGGGCAAGGACTTGGAAAACCGGGTGGGCGAGTTGCTCGCGCTGGTGGATTTGGAAGGCGCGCGCGACCGGCGGATCGGCGGCTACTCGAAGGGAATGCTGCAACGGATCGGGCTGGCGCAGGCGCTGGTGCAGGAGCCGCGGTTGGTGATTCTGGACGAGCCGACGGCGGGCGTCGATCCGGTGGGCTCGCGACAAATCCGGGATTTGATTTTGAAGCTGCGGGAGCGGGGAATCACGGTTTTCCTGTGCTCGCATTTGCTGGAACAAGTGCAGGAGGTTTGCGACCACGTCGGGATCATTTGCAAAGGAAAGATGGTGAAGGAAGGGCGGCTGGACGACTTGATTTCCATCGAGGACCAGACGGAAATCGTGTTGAAGGACGCGAGCCCGGAGCTCATTTCCCAAATCACGGCGCTGGCCGAATCCGCCGGTGCCTCGCTGGTGCGGACCGGCAAACCGCGCACCACGCTTGAGCGGCTGTTCCTCCGCGAAACCACCCACGCAGACGACTGATGAGCAACACAACCCTGATTTCACGAGGCTCGCATGTGAGCCGCATTTGGGTGATCGCCCTGCACGCGTTCACCCAACTGGTGCGGATGAAAGTTTTCTATTTCCTCGCGGTGTTCGCGGTGATCGCCATCGCGAGCAATTTCTTCGACCTGCCGCAGCACGAAGGCCCGGAATCGATGGGCGTCAACGTGCTGCGATCAATCAAAAGCTGGTCGCTGGGGACGATGACTTTGTTTTCGGTGGTGCTGTCCATCGTCGCCACGGCGCTGCTGCTGCCAAAGGACGTGGAGGACCGGACGCTTTACACGATCCTGGCCAAGCCGGTGCCGCGCATCGACTATCTGGCAGGAAAACTGCTTGGCGTGCTGCTGCTGGTTTTCGTTTCGCTGGCCTTGATGGACGTGCTGATGACCGCGGTGCTGCAAATCCGCACGTCGATGGTGATGGAGCAACAGCTCGAAATGGCGCGGGCGATGGGCTGGCCGCAGGACGCGATCGACTCGCTGCGGGTGGAAACGCTGGCGCAAGGGCCGAGCTGGTCGCTGCAAGGCGCGGTGTTCGCAGTGTTCCTGCGGGCCTCGATCATGGCGTCGCTGGCGCTGCTGATCTCGACGTTTTCGACGAGCACGCTGTTCACCACCATCATCAGTTTCCTGATCTATTTCATCGGTCATTTCCAAGCGGACGCGCGGGACGTCTATCTCCAAGCCGGCCAAGCGGGTGAAGGTGTTTTCGCCCGCCTCGCGTCGTTGGTATTGTCGCTGGTGCTGCCTGATTTTCAAAATTTCAACGTGATCGACGCCGTCATCGAAGGCCAGGCGATGCCGCTGCTGATTCTTGGTAAACTGACTTTGATCGGCCTGTATTACGCCCTGTTTTTCACCGTCGCGTCGTGGTTTATCTTTGCGGAAAAAGAATTTTAAACCCGTGAAAAGCTGGCAACGAAACGCGATTCTGACGGCGGCGCTGCTAGCCTTCGGCGCGGCGCGCCTGCCGTTCGAGGCCGACCTCGCCAGGGAACTCCGCCGGGCGGGACTGACGCCGCCGCCGATGGAAATCGGCACGCGCGACCAAATCGGACAGACCAGCTCGGCCGTCGCGCTCGGCGGCTTGCGGACGCTGGTGGCGACGTTTCTGAATTTGCGGGCGTTCTCGTTTTTCCAAGAGCAACGCTGGGACGAGGTGGCGGATGCCTTCGACACGATCGTTGATCTGGCACCGCGAACGCGCTACTACTGGGAAACCGGTGCGTGGCACTCGGCCTACAACGCGGCGTCCTACTACATCAACGATTCCGAGCTGCCCGCGCTGCGGCGGAGGGAGGCTTGGCGGGCGTCGATTGTCCGAGGCCGGGCGTTCCTCGAACGCGGAATCCGCAACAATCCCGGGGATTGGAGTCTCCTCGCCAACCTCGGATTCCTGCTCTCCGACCCCAACAAAATCGCGGCCTTCCGCGATTCTAACGAAGCATTCGCCGCCGCCGCGGACGCCTACCGACGCGCCGCCGATACCGGCAAGGCGCTGCCTTACGTGCGCCGCGTCGAGTTTTATTCGTTGGCCCGCGTGGCCGGAAAAGAAAAGGAAGCGCTCGCTTTGGCGCGCTCGCTTTACGCCGCGCCGCAGAACCGCACCCCCACCCTGCGGATTTTGCTACTGGTTTTGGAAGCGCACGAAAATCCGGCGATGGATAGCACCCGGCGGGCGCTGGAATTGTTCGAGACTCCGGAAAAAGCCTACGACGCCCTCACCGGCCACTGGCAGCGCACCCGCGAGCGTTTTCCGGTTTACGGAGTCGCCGCCACGCTCGAGTCGCTGGAGCAAACCTTGGCCGTGCCCGAGGACAAAAGCATTTTCACTCAACCCTTGCAAAGCACCGCCAACCCGGACGAGTGGTTTCAAAAATAGCTCGCCGGGTTTCCTCTCGACAGACCGGTCCCAGCTCGCAAACTCCCTTCTCCATTCCCGACTACCCCCATGCGGATCGCTCTCTTCGGTGACATTCATGCCAATTTGGAAGCTCTTGAGGCCGTCCTCAAAGATGCCTCGGAACAAGGCGTGGCGGAATACGTCTGCATGGGCGACATCGTCGGCTACAACGCCGACCCCTCCGCCTGCCTCGAGCGCGTGCGGGCGATGAATTGCCCCACCGTGAAGGGCAATCACGACGAGGACGCCTCGGGCAACCACTCGCTCGACAGCATGAATCCGGTGGCCGCAACCGCGCTGGAATGGACCCGCCAACAACTCTCCGACGAGCAACGCCAGTGGCTCGCGCGGCTCCGCATGGTCCGCCAGGTGTCCGATTTCACCGTCGTCCACAGCACGCTCGACCAGCCGGCTAACTGGAACTACGTGACCAACCGCTTCGACGCGATGTCGAATTTCTCCTATCAGTTCACCCAGATCTGCTTCCACGGCCACACCCACGTGCCGCGGGTGTATATGAAAGCCGACAAGGTCCAGGAAATCTTCACCGACTCCGTGGCGATCGAGGACGGCGCGAAGTATTTCATCAACGTCGGCTCCGTGGGCCAGCCGCGCGATGGCGATTGGCGCGCTTGTTATGCGATCTTCGATCTCGAGCACCAGGTGCTGGTGTTCCGGCGCGTCGAGTATGACATCGCCGAGACCCAGCGGAAGATTCTCGCCGCCGGCCTGCCGCCGATGCTCGCGGAACGGATTCAGGAAGGCCGCTGATCTCGACTCCAAGAGCCGTATCTAGCAGATTGGAAACTCGCTGACCTGCTCCAGCTTGACGTTGTAAAGCGCGGCGATTTCCGGGGCGTCGGAGACTTTGTAAATCTCGCGGTAGTAGATTTCCTTGATGCCGTAGGCGCAGAGCGTCTGCATGCAGGCGGTGCAGGGCATGGTGGTGGTGGCCACGATCTTCGCCTCGCCGCGGCGGAAGAGGCTGCAAAGATTCACCTCGGCGTGGAGCATGAATTTCTGGCGGGCGTCGCGGTCGTCCCAGAAGCCGGGCGGCGGGTTGTAGCCGGGCGCGAGGCCGTTATAGGCGGTGCCGATGACGCGGTTGTCGAAGTCGAGCGCCGCGGCACCGACTTTGCGATAGGGATCCTCCGACCGCAGACTGGCGACGTGGGCAAGGGCCATGGCGTATTGGGGGATGGAAAGGCGACCGGCGGACATGCACGGAGGATGATTCGCGGCGCGTGGGTTTTCAATCCTCAGTTCATCGGACCGACGCTCCAGTTTCTCATCGGCTGGAAAATTTACGACGAGCCGATGACCAGCGCCCGGTTGTTTTCCTTCGCGCTGATTTGGCTGGCAGTCGGAATTGATGCGGCGGATGCGCTGCGGAGAAGTGGAACGCCGGACTTCGAACGCTAAACATCGAACATCGAAGTGAAGAGGGCTTGCCGGGCCGGGCCGGGCCGTTTACCCAAACGCATGCAAGACGAAGTTCGCGCGCTATTGATTCTCCAAGACCGTGACCGCCGCCTTTTGGCCTTGGCCAAGGATCTCGTAAAACTCCCTCAGGACGAGGCTCGGGCGAAGGCGAAACTGGCCGGCGACGAGGCGGCCGTGGCGAAAGCCCACCACGCGCTGCTCGACTGCGAGCTGCGGGTGAAAAAAATCGAGCTCGACGCCGAGACCCGCCGTACGACGATCAAACGGCTGAAATTGCAGCAATTCGAGACCCGCAAGAACGAGGAGTTCGTGGCGCTCGGCCATGAAATCACGCGCTACGAAAAAGATCTCGACGCGTTTGAAACCCAGGAGCTCGAGGCGATGGAAGAAGTGGACCGGTTCCGCGCCGCGCAAAAAGCCGCCGAGGCCGCGCTTGCCCAGACTCGTAAGCTGGTGGATGAGGACCTCGCCTCGATCACCACGCGCCACGCGCGGATGGAGGCGGACCGCCTTGAAACTCTCGCCGAGCGCGAGAAGCTGCTAGCCAACGTGCCAGAGAGCGTGATTCCGCTTTATAACCGACTCATGAAAACCAAGGACGGCCGCGCGATCGCGCCGCTGCGCGACGGCAAATGCGAGGGCTGCCACATGAAGCTCATCGCCTCCACGGTGATGAAGGTGCAGACCGGCAAGGAAATCGCCCAGTGCGAGGATTGCGGCCGGATTCTTTACGTTGAGGATTAAGCTCGCGGTCAGTAGTTGACGAACTCGTTGCGGCGCTCTTCGAGGACGATCAGCCAGTTCATCATCGTGATCGGCGGCAATTGCGCCGGGTGGGTGATCGGGCTCAGGTTGACGGTGATTTGGCTCGGATCCATCGCAAGGCCGCTGAGGTTTTTCGAGTCGAGCGGACGAACGGCGGTGTTGACGGTATCGCTGGCGAGCGATCCGACCTGGCCGCGGAGATCGACGGCGAAGGGATTCACATCGACGCCATAACGTTTCTCCGGAGAGAACAACGAGCACGGCGGGAAATAACTGCCGGTCGGGTTGGCGGAAGTCACGGGCGGCGTGTAGCCGGAAGGTGCGCTTGCCGGGGTGGTGTTAAAATCGTCGCCGATGTAGAGCCGCAAATTGGTGACGAGCGAGAAGCCTTTGGTAAACGGGGTGAGATTGCCGCACTCCTGCAGAATCACCCCGTAATCGTTGCTGGTGCAGGGGATGTAGGGTCTATATTTGGCAGCATTGTTGAGCCCGGTCGAAGTATAATCGACGTTGACGACTAACGAGTTGTTGATCGCCGGACCGGCGGCACCCATCGAGGTGAGCAAGGCGGGGATGCGTTCCGGATAGACGGTGAGGCACTTCTGGCCGCTGGCGAGCGTCTTGACTTCCGAAGGCCCCCGCGTCCGCCAGTAGCCGGCCTTGAATGCTCCCACCTTGGGGTCGCCAAAGGTGGTGTTGTTGAAAGTGATCGGGCCGGAAAGATTCTGCCGGAAGGTGAAACCTCCGCTCACTCCGTATGCCACGTCCACCGGTGAGCTGAAGGTAAAGCTTTGGTTCTCATCACACACCTTGACATAGCCCGCCGGCAGGGTCGGCTGAGTGGCCGTGGTGAGCGGCATGTTTACGGAAGCACGGATGCCGTTTGTCTGATAGTATGAGAAGCGCAGCATCGTCGGCGTCGGGTCGGTGGCACTAACGACCCCGGTGACGTCCATCTGCATCGCGCACTGGAGCGCGCCGACCGAATAGTTATCCCAGCTGGTGGTGGACAACACGCTGGATTCGGTGGTTTGGGAAAAACGGTCGAAAAATTCCGCCCCGCGGTTGATCGGGATGAAGGCGGAGCGGCCGCTCTCGGAGGCGAGGGAGGCCGGGAAAAAAGCGCCCGACGTGACCTGATAGGACTCCCGGACCCCGGGCGTGAACGGGCTGCTCGTGAAGCTCTGCCCGCCGACGGTGGTGCCGCTGGACAAGGTCATTCCCCGGCGGCTTGCGAGCGCGTTGATGGCGGTGGTGCCCTGCACCTCGGCTTTTCCGACGAAGACTCCGCCGTCGATGGTGACGTTCTGCCAGGCGCTGCCCGAGGAGTATTGGCCGAGCGACATGAAAGAGGACGCTGAGATGGCGAGTTGCGAGGGGATTTCGTAGATCGAGAGCACGAAGTTCCGCTTGGAGCGCGCGAGATAGGTTTTGTCGCTGTCGTTGCCTCCCACGTCCACCGAGAACGCCCACCAGTTCCGCTTGGCCACGAAAAAGTCGCCCGGTTTCGCATAACCGAAGTTGATCTGCGGGTATCTTACGAGATTGAAGTTCGGGTAGGAGGAAACAGGTAGACCCACGCCGCTTTGGGCGAGGCTGCCATACGCCTTAAACCCCGAGATGATCGGGTAGGTCATGTCGCGGCTGTCGGTGGTCGAATCGCTCGACGTCAACGGCAGCGGATAGCCGACCCCAAGACGGCGGTTGATTCCCACCGAGACGTATCCCGTGTCCGGGGGGATGGCGGCGAAGATCTTACTTGGCGAGCTCAAGGTGGAGTCTCCCGTGTTGGAAGTCCTAAGATTCGCGATCCTCAGCGACGTCTTGAGCTCACTGGAAATAGACGTCCCCGCATTGGCGAGGACCAAGGATTCCGTGAAGATGTTCTGCCAGCTCAACGACTCCCGGACCCCCGCCACGTTCGAGCCCGACTGCATCGCGCGGATCGCGCGGTTTGGGGTGATCGCCACAATCGAGCGGAGAATCGCCTCGTTTTTCTCGCTGTAATCGATCCGCAACTGGACCAGGGAAGTGACCGCATGGGCGGCCATCGCACTGCGGTAGGCATAGATCGTCAGCAGCGTGAGGACCGCGCCCGTGGAAAGAACCAGCAGGAACGAGGCATAGCCGGCTTGCCGCCGTCTGGAGGGAGAGATTTTCATTGCTGCATGGTTCCGGAATAGGTGATTTCCTCGCTGTTAGGTCCGGTGAGGGTCATCCGAAGGATTCCGTTCTGCATCGCGAACGAGACGTTCCTCGGTGACTTGCTGACCGCCCATTGCGGAGCTCCCAGCACTCCGCTCACGGGGACGACATAATAATAAAGCGCGTTGCCCGTGCCGCGGTTTTCAAAGGACAAGATGGTCGCCCGCATCGTCCCGTCCGGCTGGCGGAAGTTTAAAACCACCACCGGCGAAGCGGTCAGGCGGGCGTTAGTCCCGGAAAGCGCGTTTGCCACCGAGTCATGCAACCGGAAGCGGTCGGCCCTTCCCACCAGGCGGCTCACGTAGGTGCTGATGATCGGCGCCTCGTCGGTTAGAAAGTTCTGGGTCTTGTAAAGTTTCAAGAAGGCGAGCTGTTGGTTGAACAAGGCGAGCAGCATGGTGCCCGTCGCCAAGCCGAGCATCAGGGCGATCGACAATTCGACTAGAGTGAAGCCCCGGCGCAGGCGTGGCAGACGGGATTTCATTGGGAGCGCAGGACGGTTCGGGATTTCGCGTAGGTCTTGGTGCCGACCGTGTAGGTCAGCACGCTTTGGGCTTTCCAGATTTTCATGGCCGCCGGGTTGGTCGCCACGGTGCCGCTGCCGCCATCGATCGGATAGTTCCCGGTGTCGGGGGTGCGGGTGCGCACGACATTTCCGGCGAGCACGGTGCCGCCGGGAAGACGGCCGATCAAGACCGCCGTGGTGGAAGTCGCCGGATAGGCGGGCCAAGGCGAGTCGGTTGCGAGCAGGTTTTCGAATGGGATCCGCTCGGCAAAGGACCGCTCGTAAGTCATGTAGGCATCCGTCACCGTTTGGGGGACCATCCATTGGCGCGGCGCAAGGATGTTGAGCGAGAGCTTGAGCAGGACGAGTCCCAGTACCGTAAGAACGGAGAGCGAGATCATCGCCTCGATTAAAACAAAGCCGCGGCGGAGCGATCGCGCCTTGCGAACTGGCCGGAATCTTCTGAAACTCGCGCCATGGGCAGGCGTTTTCGCAGTTGGACATTCGGCACCGCCATCCTCTTGCTGGCCGCCGGCCAAGTGCTGGCGCAAGCCCTGCTGGAGCCTCCCTACGGCCTGCGCTGGGGCGATTCTCCGGAAAAGTTGATTACTTGGGCTTCCCGACATTCGCTGGATGTCACCATTTCGCTTCCCGGAGATCAACCCGCAATGCGGGTGGTGAAAATCGCTGCGAGAAAAGGCTTCTTGCCCGAGACCCAAGCGGGCGCGGTGGAGGGACGCTTCCTGGGCGGCAAGCTTTACGAGCTGACCGTCCATTACTTCGATCCGCAGGCTTCCGCCGACCTGATGGAAACCCGCTTCGAGGCGCTGCGGAAGCAAATCTCCCATGAGCACGGCGCGCTGTTGACCAACCAGCAGCAAAGGGCGGTGGCGGACCAGTTCGTGACTCGGACTCAATCGTTTCATCGGGAGCCGGTGAAGGGCTTGTTCCTCCTGCTGGCGTTCACCGAGGTGGAGGATTTGTTGCGAAAATCCAAGGAGGCGAGGTTTTCGCTGATCTATCGAAATGACAATTTCAAGAACGAGCTGCGGCAGGCGTTGAAAGCGCCGTGACTCACTCGATGGTGGTGACGGTGGTGTTCAGGTTGATGGTGCGGTCCAGATCGAAGCTGACGAAAGCCAGGCGATCAATCCCGAACGGGGTGACGGTGACCACTTCCATCGTCCAGCGGCCGTCGCTGGAGAAGACGCTGTCATAATTTGTGAGGGACAGCACCCGGTTTGCAGGACTCGAATCATTGATGACGAGCGCGGACCCGGGGATGATTGTTCCGGTCGTGCCGAGCACCGGATTGCCTTTATAAACCTGGGCGTACGTCGTGGAGGCCGGATACAAGTCGTTGTAGGCAAGGGTCACCGCAGGCAAAGTGAACTTGATTGATTGGTTGTTAGCGATGCCTGAGATCGTCCCGTCAGCGACCGGCCAGACTTGAATGTAACCGGATGCGATTTGAGATTCCGGTGCCTGATAGTCTTCCCGTGAAAAGATTGAAAATCGCTCTTCACCGCGGACCTTCGAGCGATTGGCACTGGGAATCGAGGTGAGCGCATAGGTCAGGGTGAGATTGCCATTGGTGCGGATCGAAGACTGGCTCAGCAGCGTGGCTTGAGTCCGGTCGATCCCCACCCCGGTTCCCCCGATGCCATAAGATTGGACGTGGCGTAGGAATTTAACGCTCTTGGAGGGTTCAGGATCTGTCGCGCCGTTGAGCAGCCCGGTGATGGTGATATCGACGTAAAACGGCCGATCGGCCCGCGTTCTCACAATTGAGGAGGTGGTGTCTTGCGAGCGGACGACCACAGTCGCGACGGGAATATACGTGCCGACGTAGGTGCTCTCCAGCAGGTAGCTCGTCAGCGGCGACTGCTTCACCGTCCACAATTGGAACTGCGCGCCACCCGGATTGATGGCCAAGGCGGACAACTGCGTCCCCGAGTCCGCCACCGAGGCGTCCCACTGGACGCCGCTGGGATACTGCACTTGGCGGATGAAATTGGTGTAAACATCGGATGCGTTCGAGATCCAAGCGCCAGTCAGGAACGAAGCAGAGATGAGGGCTTGCAGAAGCGTTTTCATGATTTTGGGGTGATGGGTTTGGTTTCGGCCGGAACCTTGAGCGGCAACACTGAAATCGGGCCCCCGAGGTAAGTTGCCACCACGAGATTGGTGCTTTTTTGGACCCGCTGGGCAATTTCATCGACCAAAGCAAGGTTGCCCTCCGCTTGAGTCCGGCTGACTTCTACGGTCGTGATCCAGCCGCGGTTGAGCGCGAAGAAATCCGACCA
The DNA here is from genome assembly GCA_043716765.1 of Akkermansiaceae bacterium. Lineage (GTDB taxonomy): Bacteria > Verrucomicrobiota > Verrucomicrobiia > Verrucomicrobiales > Akkermansiaceae > Luteolibacter. Next base: position 2,145 of record JAYSYA010000037.1, on the reverse strand, counting down.
GCTCTGGAGTTTGGATGTCGGCAGGTATTTGAGTCGGTCCGCCAGGTTCGGCGGAATATGCAGGACGGCCCGTTTCGGCACCAGAGTCGCCGCGCCGTTGAAGCAAATGATGTCCGACTGGCTGACCAGATCGAGAGGCTGGTTGACTTTCGAAGGATCGGGACCCTTGGCGAGCGCCAGCTTTTGCGCCGGGTCTTCCTGCGAGACCTTGCGATACTGCAAGGCAAGCTCCTCGTGGGTGCTTGCATCGCGCATCTCCGCGCGGGCGGTGACAGTGGTAAAGGCGCTAAACACAGAGAGAACAATCAGGGATTTCATGAGCATTAAAGGAGTTGGAATTCAGCGGATTTCGTCATCCACGCCGCCTGAGAGATCCACCGCACCATTCGGTCCGCCTGAGCCTCGGCCGGGGTTGGACACGTCCACGCCGTCGAGGTTGTTGCCGTGGCCGTTGTTGGGATGGCGCCTGCTGAAAGTAACCAGCAGTGCCTGATCTTGGAGGTCGAAGCTGTTCACACTCCGGTTGTTTTGCCCCAGCTCCATCAGGATGATGACGCTCATCGGCCCGATTCTCACTTTGCCGGTGGAATCCAGATAAGGCTTCAAATAATTCTGCAGGGCAGACGACTGGTGAAGGGGGAAGGTGGTCGGAGGAGTGTTACCGTTGACCAAGGCCACCACTTGGAGATTCGAGCTTTTCGTGGTGTAAAATGGACTCCAAACTCCATTTTGCACAAAGCGGCCGCCAAAGTCGTAAGTGACGTTGGCGTTGGCCTTCTTGATATACAGCGAGAAAGCAGGCTTCACATCCGCCTGGATGCCGTAAAAAATCTGCTTATACGCGCCGCCGTCCACGCTCATCCGGGCCTCGGTGTAGGGCGAATTTACACCTTGGGTGGGATCAGATGCGGTGACTCCGGTCCCGATCGGCTGCACCGACACGAAAATGTTTTGCTGGGTGATGGTGATGGTGCCCGGGGGACGGATCACCGCCACGTCACTCACTTTACTGGGATAAAGAATATTCCAGGTCAGGGTGGGCTTGGTGCCGGTCTGCACGACCGTCGGATACGCTGACATCACGCCCACGGGGACGGATGGAATCGTTGACGGTACGGCGTGGGAACGCGTTGACGCGAGGGTACTCACAATAAGGGCGACTGCCGAGACGGCAGCCAATTGGCTGGTTTTCATGGCTGGTTGTAAGGGTGGGATGTCTGGAAAACCCTTCCGTCTGGGACCTCAAAAGCGGGACTTCTTTTGAGAGACGAGCGGCCCGGATCGGGCAAGGGCAGGGGTCAGCGAGAAATTCTCGCTCAACCCTGCCGATTCGGGACAGAATCCCGATCCGGGTCGCCTGAGGCGCTGCTGGGACGGCAGCGACTCAGAAAGAGTGGTGTGGTTCCGGTGCAAACGACGGGTGAAGTCGCGTGAGTCGGGGTTAGGTGTTGAACAGCAGTTGTCGGGCGGGTGAATCTTTCAGCGCTGCGGCAGGGCAGGCACGCGGGACCAGTTTTTCCAGGGTCCCCGCGGCACTTCCTGGTCGTCCGCGAAGCGCCACTCGACGGTGGCTCCGCTGCGGAGGTTGAGGAAATCGCGGACGGCGGGACTCAGATCGATGCCCGCCGCTTGATTGCGGTTGGGGCGGGGCGATTCCTTGCCGAAAACGTATTGCCAGTGGTCCACCTCGAACGGGCCGACATCCTCCCACTGCGCGAAGCAAACTTTTCCTTCGTGATGAATGGCGACCCAGCGGCCTTTGCAGACAGAAATCCCGTCGCCGCGGTAGCTTTCCCAGAACCAGGGAATCACCTCCGACGCCTCGGGCCGGTGCACGCCGCCTTTGGCAACATCATTGTAAGGCAAGGCGACGTAAAACGGATTCAGCGCCGGGATGAACCCCTCGGGAAGGTAGCCGTCGCGGCGGTCCGGCTGGTCATAGCCGCCGAAGTTCGCCTGCCAATTCTGATCCCACGCACTCATCGTGTTGGGAGTCGGGTTGTTCTGCGTCGGCAGCTCGCCCACCCAGAACACGGTGGCGGTCACGTTGCGCTTCCAAGGCGAAGCGGCGCGGAACTGATCCCGCGACTGCTCGGCCACCACCCGCGCTGCGGCCGGCACGCCGAATGGATCGCTAAGCGAAGG
>JAYSYA010000036.1:0-6028 GCA_043716765.1 Akkermansiaceae bacterium | reverse complement strand
ACCGTGTCTCCCTCTTGAACTTCAAGACCGATCACGCGGCCGGAAATGCGGCTGCTCAGAACCCCGTGGCGCTCGGGAATCTCGGCGATGCGGCCGAGCGCGAAGACGGTTTCCTCGAAGTCGGTTTCCTCGACTTCGATGGTTTCGATGCGGAGGTTTTTCACTCCGGTTTCATCGAGAACGATGGTGTCGGTGTTGTCTGCGGCGTAGAGATTGGAAGCGGTAAATAGGACTGAGAAAAGTAATGATAAATAGAGTTTCATGAAATCAGGTGAAGTTATGGTTTTGCGAGCGCGGTCTCGTGGCGGACGCGGGCGAGGTGGAATTCGCGCAAGGCATCGAGCCGGGCGGCGGCGAGTTGCAGGCGTTTCTCGCGGGAACGCAGGACAGATTGAATTTCGCCTTGGGCGTTGCGATAAGCGTCTTCGGTAAGCTTGGTTTGTTCGTCGGCCAAGGGAAGTAGGGTGTCGTTGATCTCGGTGATCATTTTCGCCCACTCCTGCATCTCGGCTCGCGCGGCTTCTGCCTCCAAGCGGATCCCACGTCCGAGGGCGAGGGCTTCCTTTTCTTTGCGGATTTTCCTCGCCTGGGCCTCCTGGATCGCGCCTTCGTTTTTATTCCAAAACGGCAAGGCGATTTTGAAGCGGACTCCGACGATGGCTTCGTTTTCGAAACCCTCCGGCGCATCCTCGGTGCGCTCTGCGGCGGCGAAAAAACCGCCTTCCACGTCGTCGTAGCGTTTTGCCTGTTCGAGTGCGACACCTTGCGCGGCGGCAACTGCTCCGAGCTTGGCTGCTTGGAAATCCGGACGCCGTGCGGGATCGGCAGCGGTGTCGGGCAGTGTGGCCTCCGGCAGGGTTCCTCCGACGCTAACGCTTTCACCCGGTCGCATTCCGAGCAGCGGTTTCAACTCGCCGACGAGAGCAATCTCGCTTGCATCGAGTTGGCGGATCTCCGTGGAAAGGCTGGTGGCTTCGAGTTTCGCCTGACCGGCATCAAGTGCCGAGCCTTCGCCTTTCGCCGCGGTGTCGGATAGAAATTTCGCGAAATCCCTGGATACGGCTGACTGCTCGCGAAGCAACTCGCGACGCTGGCGGCTGGCCAGCACTTTGACCACCGCTTCGCGGGCCTTGCCGATGAGCTGACGCTCGACCTCGCGGACCTCCGCCTCAGAGGCTTTGAGCTCGATGAGCGAGACATCCTTTTCCAATCTCAGCCGGTCAGTGATCGGAAAGCGTTGGGAGACACCGATTTCAAATTTCCCCTCGCGGAAGCCGGAGTTTTGTTCGATGGCGGTCTCGAGCTCGGGATTCGCGAGGCGGCCGGACTGGTTCATCCGGCCGAGCGCTTCCTGAATGCGGAGGCGGGCGGCGGCGAGATCGGGATTTTGCGCACGGATGCGCTCACCGATGCTCGCAAGCGAGACGACGACGGTAGTTTCCGCGCGAAGTGGAGAGACCATGGAGGCAAACGCCAGCAGGGCCATAGAAGAAAATTTGGACATGGATATTTGAGTGGTCTGTCTGCGCCGTCATCAAGCGCAGGATGGGAAAAAGGATTCTAGAGGTTGATTCCGAGCTGGCAAAAGGTGCCAAGCGGGAGAGGACAGCGCACCTCAAGGGCACGCCGGAACACGGCTATCGCGCGCTCAGATCAACGGCGGCTTTTCCGAACCAAGAACGGGTGCCTCGGGCGGAAGCTCGCTCTCGTAGACAACGTCTAACAACGAAAACCCGGGAATCCCGAGCGAGCGGTTGAAATTGTTTTCAACAGTCAATGGCTGTGCCTGCGCGCAGCAGCCGGCGTGATGGTGGTGGTCCATCGGGCAGTCGTCGTCATCGTGGTGGTGTTCCTCTGGAGCAGGTGCGTCGTGATGATCGTGACAGCAGGAATCGACCGATTGGGCGAAGACCGCGACCCGGCCGGAATTAGCAGCGAGGACGCGGGCGTTGAGCCCGGCCAGCGTGCAAATCACCATCAGCCATGTCACCAGCAAACTCATCAGCGGGCGGAGACTCGGTGAGGACCTTTGCAAACTCAATGAAAAAATCCTCAACCGCGAATGTTGCGGATTGCGCCCGGCTGGGTCTAAATCAGCGGATGCCAGACAGCGTCCCGAATCTCGAAACCCGCGAAGAGGTGATGTTTTTCGACACCGACTGCGGCGGCGTTGTCCACAACCTTGCCTATCTGCGGATGATTGAAACCTGCCGCACTCGCCTCGCCGCGCAAATGGGCATGGACTTGCCGACGATGTCTGGCACCCAGGTTTACCCGGTGGTCACCCGCACTGAGGTCGATTACAAGCTCCCCGCCAAGCTCGGCGACTGGCTTGTCATCCGCGGCCGGCTCGATGAAATGTCGCGCGTCCGCTTCTGGTGCGCCTTTGAAATGGTCCGCGAATCGGACGGTGCACTCTTGGTCACCGCCCGCCAAGCCCTCGCCCTCGTTCAGATGCCTGTCGGCAAACCCATGCGCCTCCCCGCCGAATGGGCGCAGCGCTGGGCGTGAGCGGGGAAATCGTCCGCAAACGCAGGAATCGACAGCCGCGCACGTTGCGCTAAGTTGCCGGCGAATGAATTTGAAGGAACTCGGCTGGAACCCGGAATTGGAAACTGCCCGCGCGGCCTTCGCCGGAAAAGGCTGGGTGCCCGCGCGGCTGATCCGCGAGACGGTCATCAACTACGGCGCATTTCTAGCAGACGGCGATGAAATCGACGTCATCCTCTGCGGCCGCGTCTGGCACGAGGCCGCTTGCGACGCGGATTTACCCGCCGTCGGCGACTGGGTGATGGTCGAGCTTGGCGATGAAAACCAGCCCTCCGTGATCCGCGCGATGCTGCCGCGGCGGACCTGTTTTTCCCGCAAAATGCCCGGCAACAGCAGCCAGGCGCAAGTCATCGGCGCGAACATCGACCTCGTCGCTGTGGTCACCGACGCCGGCCCGGATTTCAACATCCGCCGGATGGAGCGCTACTTCATGCTCATCGGCCGCAGCGGCGCGAAGGCGGTGGTGCTGGTGAATAAATCCGACCTTTTCCCCATCGCGCAAAGCCAAGCCGCCGCTGCGGAAATCGCCGCGTTGTGGGACGGTGCTAGCGTCCACGTCACCAGCGCGGTGAGCGGCCAGGGCCTCAAGGTGCTTAAGAAATACATCAAAAAGGGCGTCACGATGTGCATCGTCGGCTCCAGCGGCGTCGGCAAATCCACCCTGGTGAATCAGCTCTACGGCGAGGACTGGCAGTGGACCAGCGAGTGCAACGAGATCACCGGTAAAGGCCGCCACACCACCACGTCCCGCGAGCTCGTCCCGCTGCGGAATGGCGGCATGCTCATCGACAATCCCGGCATGCGCGAGATCCAGATGTGGACCGACGAAGCCACGCTGCGCGACAGTTTCGCCGATGTCGAGGCGCTCACCGCCGCGTGCAAGTTCTCCGATTGCAGCCATCGCAAGGATGCCAAGTGCGCGATCCGCGCCGCCGTCGAAACCGGCACCCTGGATCCGGCCCGTTATGAAAATTTCCTCAACCTCGAAAATGAGATCGCCGCGTTGAAAAAACGTTCCGAGAAGCGCCAGATGGCCGTCGAGCGCTGGGCCAAGCGCAACAGCGTGAAAGCCCGCAACCTCGCCGATCGCATCCAGCTCGAAAAGGACCACCGCGGCGACGTCTGATGCATCGGAAGAAACCTCTTCTCCATCGTCCCCGTCTTCCACCGAACCCTTCCTCTGGGACGGTCTCGCCCTCCTCAAGCGCAACGACACCGTCTATATCATCGAGTCCCACCCCAGCGGCGGCATCCCCATCGCCTCCCACCCCGTCGGCAAGCCGGAGGAAATCACCTATCACCTCAACGACCTGCTCGGCACCACCCTCGCCACCGTCGGTCCGGCGGGAGCGAACTTCTCCCGCCTCACCTCCTTCGGCCAGCCCCTCAAGTCCAGCTCCAGCGGCACCAATGCCCCTTCTGCGCCAACGAACCCCGTTCCAAGCAACAACCAACTCCCGCCCACGCGGCGGTAGAACATCGAACATCGAACATCGAACATCGAATACAAGAACTTCCGATCGCTTCGCCTTCATCTTCATTTTCTTCACTTCGACGTTCGATGTTTAGCGTTCGATGTTCGATGTTCCCTTCCCTCTCCCAGTGAGAAACCAAAACAAAACAGAACAATGAAACCATACAAACTGACATTCGCCCTCGTGGCGGCCATGACCGGCAGCGCCTTCGCGGCCTTCCAAGCTCCCTTGCCGGAGTTCAAGAATGAAAAACAACTCGCCGAATGGCGGGCGGAAAAAGCGTTGGAGTCTGCCAGCCAAAATTACGCGTCTGCACAATCGGCTTTCTACACAGGCAAGCCCTATCTGGAATCGTCTGGTGGTTACGCATTCAAATACCGTAGCTTCGATCCCGCTACTGCCCGTTGGACTTCTGAAGACCCAAGTGGTTTTCCAGATGGACCGAACAACACGATTTATGTGAACAATTGGTGTCTTTCCGCACTGGATCCGGATGGACAGGCTATCACACTTTACAGGAAACCCGTTTTGGGAAGTTTTGGATCAAATCACCATTCATATATTTACTACAATGTTACGGGCTGCGATGGCAAGGTAATTGAAGGAACTGTCTCTGGCCAACCGAGTGGAGGTTTTCCAAACTTTGGAAAACTCAAGTCAGATCCTAATTCGGACATGGGCTCGGCAAGAAATCATGCCGTGAATCTCGATTGGGAAAAGGCAGGTTGGTCGGATGAGTATTGCTTTTACTTAGATTTAATTGGTGCGCAGAATTCCTCTTCTAACAATTTAAACTACCATCCAAATCCAGCTGGTAGTGCCGCCACTGATTACAATTCAAACGGTTTTATCGCTGGGATTCTCGGAAATCTTGGTATTGCCGCAGCCTACACAGAGGCAACCGCCCGAGGATGGTCTGTTCCTATACCTATCACTTATGAACATCAATATAAAGGAAAGGAGAACTGTTGTGAATGACTTAGGTAGGAATACCGCATCCATTTTCTCCACGATTCTTACCTTCATGGTCGGATTGAATGTGGCAATTGGAAATCAAAAACCCGGATGGGATGGGTCTCTTACGGCTGAAAAAATCGAAACAGAACTGCTTTCAATTCTGCCAATGGGAAGCAAGTCTGAGAGCGTCGAGAAACTGCTTTCAAAGGAGCGACCCGCAATCAGCTTCAACATAGTCAGCAACGCTGTAACGATGCACCCGCAGCGCAAAAAGCAGCAGCTCATGGAGCGGGCAATCTTCGCAACCTTGGCAGAAATAGCGTCTCCGCCGGAATCGACCGTGGCCGAGGTTACGAGCGCATTTTTCCTTTTCAAGGACGGGAAGCTCGTGGAAATTCATGTGTGGAAATCGTTTTCGGGACCTTAAATAAAAAAATTGGGTCAGAGTAAACAGATTTACATCTAAGACCGAAAACCTCAACAAACCGACGGCTAACTCCTTCTCCCCCGCTGCGTCCAATGCGCAGCGGGGAAGTCGGAAGCCCCTTGAACGTCGAACATCGAACATCGCAGTTGAAGAGAGGAAGACCACTTGCCCTCGCTCTTTCCAATCGATGTTCAAGCCACCTCCTCATTCACCGTCTCCGACGAAACATAGCCGCAGTCAGAGCGCAACCAAGGGCGGCAGCATGGCCACCCCCCAGAACACCTACGGCTGGCTCGACAAACTCACCTCCCTCACCATCCCCGCAGGCGGCAAAGCCACCCACACCTACTGGCCCGACGGCCACCTCGCCGCAATTTCTTCCTCTTCTTCTCCCACATCTCCGATCCCCAATCCCCGATCCTCTTCCGAATCCTTCCTCTGGGACGGCCTCGCCCTCCTCAAGCGCAACGACACCGTCTATATCATCGAGTCCAACCCCAGCGGCGGCATCCCCATCGCCTGAACGGGGTCAGTCCTAGATTTTTCAAATAATCCCATACTTTTTTAAGATCCTTTGTTCCTTTTTGTCGCGGCGGATTCGATGAACCAAAGTGCTCAC
>JAYSYA010000035.1:0-2056 GCA_043716765.1 Akkermansiaceae bacterium | reverse complement strand
CGGGAAGTGAGGATTCGAGCGGTTTGCGCCCGCGCAAGGAGGCCGCGCTGGCACAGACAATGCCGGAATCCAATTCGCTCAAGCCTTTGCGAATGGTGGTGCGGTTCCAGCCCATTTCTCGCTCGACCATGGAAGCCGCACCTTTCCCGCCCGCTTTGACGATACTGGCCATAAACAGGCGGCGGGCAGCTCCGCTGAGTTGATCAAGGAGGCTCTGCCAAATTGTTTTCAATTCAGGAGTGATTGGAATCTGCATGGAGGTCGGCAGGCCATTTAGCGTCTTGCCTTGGGACCAGGAGGGTTGACCTGCGGTAATCCCGGGGGGGCCGAAGACCCACCCTCCTGACGGCGCTTGCGATTTCCTGACCGGGCATTATTCTGCCGTCAACCAATCCCCAAACATGTCCGAATCCAAATCATCCCCGAAAATCACCGTTTATCTCAAAACCTTTTGTGGCTGGAGCGAGGGCGTCCGCGCGATCATGCGGAAATACGATCTTCCTTACGAAGAGAAAGACATCATTAAAAACCCGGCTTTCCGCTGGGAGATGGAGCAGCGCAGCGGCCAGTCGCTGTCGCCTTGCGTGGAGATCGATGGCCACATGCTGCCGGATATTTCCGGCGAGGAAGTGGAAAAATGGATGCTGGAGCACGGCTATTTTGAAGCCAACGACGCCACTCCGGACGCGCCGATTAATTCGTCCTGCACCGACGAGCAACACGCGGAGATGGCGCTGGGGCGCACGCCGGTTCCTGGGAAAATCCGCTTTCTCGACTGAAACAGACAAATGCTTCGATCTGAGGCATTTCCCTCCTGAACAATGAATTCATTCGCGAACGCATGGAAACAGTGGTTGTCCGAAAACGGGCCGCGGTTGCTGCTGTTCGCCCGCGGCTGGAGCAATTCCAAGCAGGATGCCGAGGATCTCGTCCAAGAGGCGATCCTGCGGATGTGGCACCACCAAGCCAACAAAGGTGGCGGCCCGCCGGACCTGCCGTTGGTTTTCTCGACCATCCGTTTCTGCGGGCTTAACCACCACCGCAGCGAGTCGCGCCGTCGGAAACGGGAGGAAGCGGTGATTTATCTCAACGATTTCCAAGACGTCTGGCTCGACCCGGTGCTCGAAGAGGACGAGGAAGCGGTGATTTTACGCGAAGCAGTCCAGAATTTAAGCCGGAAATTGCGCGAAGTCGTGGTGATGAAATTCTGGGGCGGACTGACGTTTTTGCAGATTTCCGAAACACTCGCGATTTCGCCCAACACGGCGGCGTCGCGCTACCGCTACGCATTGGAACAATTGACGCACGAGTTGCGCCGCGTGAAGGAGGACCGCCATGCAAGCGCCTGATTCCATTGAAACGATCCTTGCCCGCTTGATGCCGCCGGCATTGAGCCAAGCCGCGCAGTTTGAAATCGATGCCATGATCGATGAACTGGCGGGGCCGGAGTCTGAAAACGTTGTTGGTATTTCATCCGGTCGGTGGCTGGTGCGCGTGGCCATCGGCGGCGGCATCGCGGCTGCGATTGGGGCGATGTTAGCGATTTCACCGGTGTTTCAAGGTTCCAAGGCGGAAGTCGCGTTGGTGGCACCGGTTTTTTCAAATTCGGGGCTGGTGTTGGTCAGTGAGTCCGACCGGATTGAATCCATGACTGACGAGGGTTGGCGGGAAAGTCCGGACGGCTCGGCCATGCGCGCACTGCGTCTTAATGCGGTTGAGGAAAATAACGTGCGAGATGAGGAAACCGGGATGGAAGTCCTCATTTCCGAGGCCCGGGAAGAGATTTTGCTGATACCGATCAGCGCGTTTTAATATGAATCCGAGTCTCGTCGCCGCCATCTTGTTTGCCCAGACCCTTCTGTCCGTCGGACAAGCTCTGACCGTGCCTGGGGCGCCTCAGGCGTGGCTCGGTTTGCGGGTGGCCAAGCCGGACGAGGCGATCACGGTGCATGTGCCCTCGATCCCGCCCGGCGTCGGATTTGTCGTAAAATCCATCGACCCGGGCGGACCGGCCCAAGCGGCGGGGCTTCTGGAACTGGATCTGTTGTGGAAATTT
>JAYSYA010000336.1:0-6731 GCA_043716765.1 Akkermansiaceae bacterium | reverse complement strand
GCCAGTAAGGCTTCTCATTGTTCTCAGTCCATTGCTGCGGGGTTTGAAGATCCCATCGCAACCATTTCCCACTCGCCATGCTCAACCCTTCATCCATTTGGTTTACCGTATTCTTGATTGCCGCAATGGCATCCCATGCCCTAAAGGAGGTCGAAGCGATCACGGCTAATGATCAAACAGCGATCATCTCCACGGAAGCCGAGGCGCAAATTACCAGTGCTATTTCCAATGGCACACCCAGTCCGCTTAAATCAAAACCCACGCCGCTAGAATTCAAGGTAGAGCGCAGCATGACTAAGCGGGTTCATGTCGTTGAATCCCCAGAAATGCCGGGGCTGCCAGCGCCGGAAGGAACGATCAACGTCACCCTGCAACTGGTGAAGGATCCCGGTCTGCCCGATCCTCCTCCACCGGTGCCCTCCTTGCCGCCGGATGATCCGACCGTATCGGCTAACCCGGGGGAATTGACCGAGCAATACTGGGCATCCCAACTATTGTTCCTTTCCGCCACGGTGTATGACCATTCCCGGACGTATTTTCGCTGTGCCGCCAGCGGTGTTGGTAACAGAAAGGAAATCTGCGGTTGGTCGAACCTCGATTTCAACCACTTCTCGGATTTTGCGTCTTATCAGCTGAAAGGGGCGGATGGAGAGGTCCGAGGGTACGACCTTCTGATGGGCATTGGTAACGAAAACACCCGGTCCGCCGCCGGGTCGTCAATGGAAACCGACGGGACTACAGAGACTCCCGTAATCCCCAAACTTCCGGGCCTTGCCACAAGCGGGCCGACCTTCGTCATCACGGAAGGAGACACCACCGACCGGGAAACCATGGAATTGGTCGAAGGCTTGCACAGCCTCTACCACGCGGAAGGCGCGAGAATGGAGACAGCCTATCACGCCAGAATCAAAGCATACGAAGAGCGCAAGGCATATCTCCTCGCGAATCCGCCCAAGCCGAAGGATGTGACCATCCAGTTTTGGAAAAGAACCCAACCCTCGCCTAGAGGCGTGCAGGCGCTTGGAGGGGAGGCGCAACCATGAAACGACGGTTCATCCGCCACGGCATTTTTCTCCTTGTTGCATCCGGCACGCTGGGAGCCAACCCGGAACCACAGTCGCAGGTTTCGTTCACCGAAGGAGCCAGCGGCACTTGGAACGCCGACTGGTCCGGCGTCTCCACGCGGACTTACTTCCTCGAATGCAGCCTGGATCTGGTTAACTGGGACTATGCTCCGCTGGTGGAATTTGGCACCGGCTTGAAAAGCGCGGGGGTCAACACCCAGGGCGAGCAGAAAATCTTCGTCCGGCTGCATTACGTAGATGCGAAGGGAATTGCGAACCTGGCCGAGGCGGAAGCTGCGGATTATGACGGCGACGGGGTGAGCAACCGGTTTGAGGTGGAAGTGGAGATGAGCGATCCGCTGGACGCAGCGAGCCACGGCGGAGACAGCGACGGCGACGGACTGCCAGACGGTTGGGAACGCGAGTTTTTCGGAAATTTGACGCACGATGGCGCGGTGGATTCTGATGGAGACGGACTGAGCGACGCGCAGGAATGGGAGCTTGGGAGCAATCCCCTTCAGCCCGATACGGATGGAGACGGCGCGGTGGACGGCATCCTGCGGCAGGAGCTCGAATACGACCGGGTCGGTCGTTTGGATTCGGTGGACGGCGGAGCTGCGGGGGCGCAGGCGTTCGTCACCGATGCGGTAGGCAACGTGGCACAGGGAGACGGCATGGCTGCGGGAATACCCTGAGTCGATGGTGACGGAAAAACATTCAAGAAACGGCAGGATTGTATGAAACGAGAACATTCATTGACATGGCGCGGCGGGAAAGATCAGACCCGGTTTGCGCTTTGGAGCATGGCGGCGAGTTGCCTTCTGGCGGGCGTCTCGGAAGCCCAAGATCCATCCTACTGGCGTAACTCGGCGGTGGAATCCAGCGGAGCGTTGGAATCGTCCGGCACCGGGACGGCGGACTTGCGGGAGACTGCGGCTGCGATTCCGCCGGACAACGGGCCGATGGCAGCGATGGCGCTGACGGTTCCCGCCGCCATGGACGCGGAGGTGGCGGCGCTGGCACAGGCGTTGGGAACAGGGCAGGCGGTTCCGGGCGAGGACGCGACGGCCAAGGCACTGAGGATTTTCAACTGGGTGCGAAACAACCTCGAATACGAATGCTACCACGGCCTGCGCAAGGGACCGGCGCTGACCTTGTTGGAAGGCACCGGCAACGACCTCGATCAGTGCGCCTTGCTGGTGGACCTGCTCAAAAGCGCGGGATACCCGGCGGCGGATCTGAAGCTGCTCCAGGTGAGCGCGAAGGTGGACTATGACGTGATGCGCCAGTGGATCGGACTGGCGGAAACTCCCTATCCGGGCAAGACGTTCCAACAGGTGACTGGCGGCACCGTAGAGCAGGTTCTGGGTATCACGGCACCCGAGGACGTAGCCAAGCGAATCCTATGGGGTTACCGGTTCTTGGAAAGCCGGGGCTGCGGAGTATCGATCAATTCCGGAAAACCGATGTTCGATTCCACCGCGCTGCCGGGCGGGGCGCGGCTGATTTTCGACCGCATGGTCGTGGAAGTGAAAATCAACGGAGACACCTATTATCTCGATCCCTCCTACAAGGTGCATGAGTCGCTGGGTTCCGGCGTGGATCTGGTAGCGGCCAGCGGCTACCAGCGTGCCACTCTTCTCACGCAGGCCGGTGGCACAGCGGACGCCAACACCGCTAGCGGCTTGAGTCAGATGGCGGTGAACACCTACATGACGGCGCGGTCCACCGCCCTGCACGCCGCTGTGGGAACCACCTCCATGGAGCAAACCGTCGGCGGACGAAAGCTCTCTGATAACTCCGTGCAGTGGTTGTGGCAGGCCATCACCCTGGTTGACATCCTGCCGGGTGCGACTTTCCAATATTTCAGCGGAACGACCGATCCCACCCTGGCAGCTCTCAAATCCACCGTCCGCTTCCAATACACAGGGAGCGATCCGCTCGACTACACCATCCCCACCGCTGAACTCAAGGGGAGCAAGATTTCGCTAACATTCACCGGCAACACCGCCGAGCTGCGGCTTGACGACGCGCTTCCCGCCAGCGCAACCGGGCGTGATCCCTCCGGAACTGTTAGTGAAAACACGATGGGCCTGACCATCACGGTGAACCACCCGACACTGGGAGACTCCAGCGAGAAAAAGACCTACAAAAAGACCACCTCAAGCGCGGCTCCGTGCTCGTATGCCATCATCTACAGCTTCACCACCTCCGAGCGTCTATTGCAGAAGCGCCACGAACAGCTCAAGGCCCACAAGGACGCTGGAAAGGCGGAGGATTCGCGGGAAGTGCGCACGGAACTGCTCAACATCATGGGACTCACTTGGCTGCGCCAGACCACGATGCTCACGAACGCGCTGGCAGCCAAGAACCGGGTGCTGCCGTTGGACCGCCACCGCTTCGGACGCGTGGCGCAGGAGGAGGGATTTTATGTGGACGTGGGCCTGCAGTATTCCGATTCCATCGCCGATGACGGACTCAGTGACGACGGGCGTCTCGACCGCGTCTTCAACCTCGGCTCCCTGTTCTGGAGCGCGATGGAGCACGGGGTGATCCAACAGATGCAGGCCAAGCCCGACGGCTCTCCGTATAACGCGGTCTCGACGGTCAACATCCTGCGCACGGCCAATCAAGCTGGGGGCACCCAGAAAATCGTGCTGGGACGCGCCTCCAACTGGAGCACGGTCAAACCGACGCTGACCGGTTACGATACCTATAACGGTGTCCCCGACCCGGGCGAATACAGCGATGCGAACAACAACGGCAGCTACGATCCCGGAGAAACCTGGGCGGATCAAACCATCAAGCTAAACCTCGAATGGCTGGTTCTCAACAAATCCGCACAGGTTTTGCTGCCGCAGAGCGCCAGTGTGACGCAGGACATCTGGACGGGCAGCGGCTGGGTCATCCGCAGTCCGACCATCGCGGGCATGATCATCAGCGGCGGCTACGCTGGCGGCTATGCCACCAGTTTCGGGCAGGTCGTCTCACCGCCGGTGACCAATTCCTACAAGTTCAATCCGGCTACTCTTTATCAACCGCCGTCAATTCCGGCCATCATCCGATCCCTCAACGCCGCGCCATCGTTTACGCAGAGCTTCTACGGCAGTGATCCGGTGGACATGGCCACGGGCGGCTTCGTTCATGCCGTCGAGGATCTGATGACGGGCTTGGAGGAGGCTCCGCGTGGCCTGGGCTTCACGCGGGATTATTCCTCCAACACGGCCATGCGCGACGACCAGAATCTCGGCTACGGCTGGTCGCACAACCTGCACATCCGCGCGGACGCCCGGACCGCCGGTGCGGAAATGCTCGGCATGGGCAGCCCGAAGCAGGCGGCCGTTTTCCTCGCCGCCATCGCCGCCACCAGCGACCTCTACCGCACCGACGCCACGCCGAAGGAATGGGCCGCCGCCTCGTTGGTGACGGCGTGGATGGTCGATCAAATGCGCAACAGCGGTGTCTCGCTGCGTGTCGGGCGCGACATCCATCAGTACATCGCCCAGCCGGACGGCACCTACACCGCGCCTCCCGGCTCCACCATGACGCTCGCCAAGGTGTCCGGTCTTTATCAACTCAAGCAGCGTCTCGGCAACACCATCCATTTCGACACCAACGGCAAGGCCGCAAAAATCGCCGACGTGGATGGCCGGGAAATGACCTTCACCTATCTTGCCGACGGACGGATCGACTACGTGCAGGATCATGTCGGACGCAGGCTCACCTTCGGCTATCACGCCACCACCCTGCGGATCACCAGCATCACGGATTCCACCACGCCCACCCGCAGCGTCTCCTTCGCCTACGACGCTCACGGCAACCTGACCCAATCGACCGATCCCGAAGGCAAAGCCACTTGGTTCGACTACGCCGTTGCAGGCGATCCCGGTGCCACCGCCGCCACCGAGCACAAGATTGTGCGGCTGCGGAACCACGATTTGGAAACCATCGTCCAGAACGTCTATGACGCGCTTGGGCGGGTGGAGCGCCAGTTCCTGTATGGTGACACCTCCAAAACCTACCGCCTCTATTACACCGGGCGGGACAACTACGAAGTCGATCCCCAAGGCGGCATCACCCACTATCTCTACGACGAAAAAGGCCGGGCCGCAGGCAAACGCGACGCCATAGGCAATCTCACCACCACCGCCTACGACAGCGAGGGCCGCGTCGCCTCCCGCACCACCGCCACCGGAGAAATTACCCAATACACCTACGATGCTTGGCACAATCTTAAGCGAATCGACCATCCGCGAGGCGGCGGCTTCACCCTGATGGATTACGACAGCCTGCACCGGCTCGACCTCGTCACCGATCCGCATGGCGTCCAGACCGACTATGTGTATTTCACCAGCGGCAACGACGCCGGAAAAGACCGCCCCCAGCAGATCATTTCCGCCAAAGGCACTCCCGATCAATCCACCGCCGCCCACACTTATTTCCAGAGTGGCCCCGCCATTGGTCGCGTGGCATCCATCACCGATGGCGACGGCCTCGTTACCAACAAGACCTACGATGCGAACGGCCAGCCGGACATCACCACGGCCCCCGGCGGTTTCGTCACCAACGAGGACTACGACGCTCGTGGCAACCTACAGACCCTCACCAATCCCAACGGACGCGTGACCTCGGCCACTTATAACAAGCGCCGCCAAATCACCGCCACCACCGCCGATCAAGCAGGCATCGTTGCCGCCTCGGCCACCACCTACGACAACCAAGGGCGCGCCGCCACCCTCACCCCGCCCGCCGACAATGCGGGCCAGCGTCCGCAGCAGGCCACCACCTACACCGCCACCGACAAGATCAGGCTCGCCAAACTCGCCGGCACCACCTTTTCGGACACCGCCTACGACAGCCGCGACTGGTCCGCCAGCGAGACCGATGCCGCCGGACGCGCCACCCAGTTCGTGCGCCATGCCAACGGCGACATGAACGAAACCCGCAAACCCGGCTCTCGCACCACGGTTTTCCAATACGACGGCGACAACCGCCTCACCACCAGCACCAACCCCGGAGCTAACAGCGGCATCCGCAATGCGGCGCTTCAATACGGCACCACCCAGAGCGGCTATCCCGGCACCCTCAACACCGAAGCCGACGACATGCAGACCCTCAGCGAATTCGACCGCATGGGCCGCCTGCGCTTCTTCACCGACCGGGGCTTCAACACCTACGAGTTCCGCTACGACGCGCTCGGCCGCCGCACCCACAGCATCCCCCCCCAGAGCCAGCCCATCCTCACCGAATACACCGATAACGGACGCGTCGCCAAACTCACCGAATCCGGCGGAGACACTGCCACCTATGCCTACCAACCCACCACCGGCCGCCCCGCGAGTGTCACCTACTCCGGCACCGGCGGCGGCACGGTGAATTACACCTCCCACGACAACAACGGCAACCTGCTATCCGTCAACGAAAACGGAGCCAACGCCATCGCCCGAACCTACGACGGACTCAACCGCGTCACCAGTTACACCTTCGGCGGACAAACGATCGGCTACCGCTATTACCCATCAGGGAAACTCGCCAAACTCATCTACCCCGGCGGCACGGAAAACGGCTCCGGCCATGTCGAATACACCTACGACAGCCACGGCCGGCTCCATCAGGTCATCGACAAGCTCGACAGCACCGCCACCCCGCGCGTCACCACCCACGTAT
>JAYSYA010000335.1:0-20248 GCA_043716765.1 Akkermansiaceae bacterium | reverse complement strand
ACCAGCAAGCCACCGGCACCTGGGGCTGGGAACCGCAAAAGCTCGCGCCCCTCCTCGCCGCCCTCAAGGAGCTCCTCCCCTGGCTCCACCAGTGGCACAACGCCATCGACCCCACCTACGGCGACCGCATCTCCACCACCTACCAGCAATTCTACGAAACCGAATGCCACACCCTGCGCCTCACCGATGAGGACATCGAGAAGATCCGGATGGGGCAGTAGCTTTTTTAAAAAAGATCAATCGGCACTTGATTGGGGATTTTCCTGAGACAAGTATCAATCAGCACCAGCACCAGCACGCTCTCCCGCAAACACCATGAACCAACCGGAAAGGAGAGAGGTGTCAGCCTTGCAGAAGGCTAGCGTGCTGGAGGCGCTCAAAGATCCCGATGGTCATCTCATCTACAAAAAAGGACGCGAGTACCTGCGACGACTTGGTTTCGACCCACTCCGGGTGGTTATCGACGATCTTGTGGATTATCTGGAATCCGGTTGCCGACTCTATGTGCTGCCTGACGATCCCCGAAAATGCCAATGCTGCCTGCGCTACGAGAATAACCTCCTCATTCACGTGAAAATCGCACCAACCGAACAAGAAGGACGCTTCATGGTCCTCCTCGGGTTCCATACTCACAACACCGGCCATCCGCCACTACCTTGCTGAAAATCATGAATATGCCAGAAAACTGCTTCGAGTGCGAAAAGGGCCGACTCGTTGAAATCGTTCAGGACTACACCGACGTGGGTCCAGACGGCGCTAGCGTGGTCGTGCCCGGCGTCAAGATGCTCCGGTGCACGGACTGCGGCGAGGAGCTCATCCCGGCCGAGAGCAACCGCTACATCAGCCGCTACGTGGCCGAGGCCAACGAGCAACTCACCAAGGCGGAGCTTTTCGCCATGCTGGAAGCGTCCGGGTTGTCGCAAAAAGACTTCGCGGAAGCCATCGGCCTTGGCGAGAAAACCTTCCATCGCTGGCTCAAGGGCACGCAAATCGCCTCCCGCTCGATGGGTTACTACCTGCGTGCGTTGCAGCATTTCCCTGACGCCTTTGAATGGGTGAAGAAGCGCGACTGGCGCAAACCGGCTTCAACTCCAACCCGCACTCCCGCCAGAGAAACGGCAGGAACGTCACCATTTCCCGCCTTGGCGAGGCGATCCACGAGACCATGCGCCCGTGTGAGTGCCAGCGCCCGCATCAACCCGGCCCGCATGCTAATGCTCAGAGCCATCCAACATTCCTCCAACTAACCCCATGCACACGTTCTGGGTTACATTCTACTCCTACAAGGGCGGCGTCGGCCGATCCATGTCACTCGCCAACGTCGCAGCCAGCCTGGCGCAAAGCGGGCGCAGGGTCGTGATGATCGATTTCGACCTCGAAGCGCCCGGGCTCGACAGCTTCGAGGAGTTCGCCGTGCCCAAGGGCAGGACCGGCGTGGTCGAATACGTTTGTCATTATTTGGAGACCGGTCAGGTCGCGCCGATCAAGGAATATATTCACGAGATTCAGCCACTGAATCTGAGTGATCCGGCCAAGCCAAAGCCGCAGCCTCTTGAAGGCAAGCTGTGGCTGATGACGAGCGGAGCCAAAGACGATTCCTACAACCGGAAACGGCTCTCCATCGACTGGGCGGATTTGTATGACAACCGTTCAGGGTCGGAATTTATCGAGAACCTCAAGGCCGAGATCGAAGATAACTATCGTCCGGATTACGTGTTGGTGGACTCGCGGACGGGCCTGACGGACGTCGGCGGCGTGTGCACGCTGCACCTGCCGGATTTGGTGGTTCTGATGTTCGCGCTCAACGAGCAAAACCTCCAAGGCATCTCCAGCGTCGCGCGGGTGCTGCGTGATTCCGAAAAGTTTCCCCAGCTCATTCCGGTGGCGACACCCGTGCCGAATTTGCAAGGGAGCCGTGGGAATATGGTCGGAGAGCGCCTCAATCGGGCTAGGGAACTGCTCGGCACTGAAGTAAAGCATACACTTTCATATTCCCCCATCGTCGCGCTAAAGGAGCAAATTATGGTCTGGGGCGGTCCACGTCTCGTGACACCGCTCGGCAGTCAATATCACGATCTGGCCACCGCGTTGCGCGACGCGAACCCGGGTGGATTGGATTTTCTCCAGCGGGAAATTCATAATGCATTGGAAGGTTTCGACCTCGAAAGGGCCGAAGACATCGGCAGCATTCTCAAAACGGAATACCAGGACCGGACCGACTCGTGGCTGGCCATGGCGGATCTGGCCAAGAGCAAGGGAGAACCGCAGGCGATGGAGCAAGCGCTATTCCGGGCTTTGGAGATTTCACCGACTCACCGAAGTGCCTACCGCCGGCTCGAAGCATTGCTCAGAAGCCAAAAACGACATCCGGAGCTACTTGATGTGTTGAATCGCCTGATTGAATCCGCGGATTTTTTCGACTCTGAACCCCTCAAAAGAATGCTCGATGAGCGCGCCGAACTCTTGATGAAGCTGGGCAAACCCGCAGTGGCGTTGGTCGATTACAGGAGATCATTTGAATTGGAGAAAAGCGATGACGAGCCAGAATCCCTCGGGTCTCTGTTCAATTTGGCGGAAGCCGGACGCCGCGCGACCGGCACGGTGGACCGGGAGGCATGGAGGCGGGTGGTCAAGGCGTTCGAGGATGCCTCCGCAGGCGTCAGCTCGATGCCTGCCTCCGGCCGGGCGAATCAAACCCAGGCCATGCACATCGCCTATGCCTGTATCGGCAACTTGGAGAAAGCGGCAGCCCTGCTGGATGAAACCGGTAAAGTCCTTCAGCAAGCATCCCCACAGGAACGCGTCTTCTGCGTCGCGGATTACGATCACCTTCCGCTCAAGGAATTTCTCCAACGCAATGACGACATGCGAGACGCTCTAGCAAGCGGTGAGCTGTGGGATGGGATGAAATTAGAATGACAAACCGCCATGAGCCACCAGAAGGATCTGAAACAAGAAGCCGCTGAAGCGGTAGCGCCTGCTAGCGAGTGCGTGGCTTGCGGCGCGGAGGATTCCTACGTCCGAGTGCTGACACACACCCAAAAGGATATTCGCGGCGAAACCTTTGGGGTGGAGCACCATCATTGGAGATGCCGCGAATGCGGCGTGGCCGTGTTAGGTGATGGCGAGATGGACGAGGCGATGCGGGCCACCGCGGCCGCGTATCAGTGTGCCCATGATCTGCATGACCCCCAGATATTTTTGGAGAAGAAAGACTGAGATGATCAACCGCTATGGTCCACGAAAGCGATCCAACCGAAGCAACGCTTCACACCAACGCTTCTTTCCGTGAGAAGATCCGCAGCTTCGGACAACTCAACGAGGGTTGGGACAGCTATTCTGCCGATGCTCCATCGGACATTGCTGTTTCCGCAGCGCTGGACTTGTTGGACGAATTGGAGAATGCGGACGTGGTTCCGGAATGGGTCGCCCCAACGGGTGATTCCAGCATTCTCATGCGATACAAGAGTGGCGATGTCTGCTTCAACTGGGAATTTCACTCTGACGGAGATGTCGCCATGATGCGCAAATCTCCGGTTGAGAAAGCGACTTATCATGACCTCCGCGCTGACCAAATCGCATCGTTCTTCTCCCGCACAGCCTGATACCCGATGAGTGCGACTTATTCCGAATGCGAACGACCAGCATTCCTAATTCCGCCCCGGTCGTCCGTTTCTTTTTATCTCGAAGGATTGGTAGCCGGCCTGTCAGCTTCCGACAGCTTTCCGAAACATGTTAATCCGAGAACTCATCCACATCCAGGAGCGCGTCAACAAGGACGACTTCGTCCTGAAGCTCACCGCCGGCGTCGCTGATCCGGGATCCACGCTGGGGAGCTATGTGGTGACCAAGGAATTGGTCCAGAACTTCGATGACGCTCTGGGCTTCATCAAGGGGGCGGTCGATTCAAACAAGAGTCGGGGCAGCTACCTGCACGGAAGTTTCGGCTCCGGCAAGTCGCACTTCATGGCGGTGCTCAACCTGCTGCTACAAGGGAACCATGATGCGCGGGCGTTACCCAGGTTGGCACCGGTGGTGAAGAAGCATGACGGGTGGTTGAACGGCAAGAAATTCCTAATGGTGCCCTATCACATGATCGGTGCTAGCTCCCTCGAAGAAAAAATCTTCGAGGGCTACGTGGATTGGGTGAAGGAGCATCACCCGGACGCACCCATCCCTCCGCTTTTCCGCTCGAAGGCGATTCTTGAGAACGCTGCCAGCCTGCGAGAGAAGCTGGGTGACGAGTCGTTCTTCAAAGCGCTGAACCAAGGACAAGGTAGCGGCGGCGCTCGCTGGGGCGCGCTTTCCGGCGGATGGACAGCGGAAAGCTATGCCGCGGCCGCTGACGATCCCACCTCGGATCGGCATGGGGACCTGGTAAGTGACCTGGTGCAGCACCTAATCACCTCAATCGTGCATGAAGGCGAGTATCTCGACATCGACAAGGGCATGGCGGTGCTTGGCCGTCATGCGAAGAGCTTGGGCTACGACGGGGTAATCCTGTTTTTGGACGAACTGGTCTTGTGGCTGGCCAGCCGCTCGGGCAGCGTCGATTTCCTCAATCAGGAAGTGAACAAGCTGGCGAAATTGGTGGAGGCGCAGGAGATGCGGCGCTCCATCCCCATCATCAGCTTCATCGCCCGGCAGCGGGATCTGCGGGAGTTGGTGGGTGACAATGTGGCCGGTGCCACGAACCTCAATTACCTGGACCAGTTGAAATTCATCGAAGGTCGTTTCGAGATGATCCAGATGGGCGACAGCAATTTGCCCGAAATCGCGGCGGAACGCCTGCTCAAACCGATCAACGCGGACGCCCGCAGGCAGATCGACGCTAAGTTCGAGGAAACCGTGGCGGTCCGGCAGGAGGTTCGGGAGGTGCTAATGACGGCCAACTCCAATCCGGAAGCTTGGCGCAACCTTTATCCATTCAGCCCGGCGCTGGTGGATACTTTGGTAGCCGTATCCTCACTGCTCCAGCGGGAGCGCACCGCACTGCGCATTCTTTTGCAGTTGTTGGTCGATCAGCGCGACACGATGCAGCTCGGCGAACTCGTGCCTGTGGGAGATCTCTACGATCAGATCGCCAAGGGAGACGATGCCTTCAGCAGCGAGATGAAGAAGCATTTTCAAACGGCGGACAAACTCTACCGGCAGAACCTGAAGCCGATGCTGGAGGCTACTCATGATCTGAGCTTCGCCGCAGCGGAGGAGCTGCCGGCGGACGACCCGAAGCGGATCGCGCTTCGCAATGACGACCGGCTGATCAAGACCGTGCTGCTGGCCGCGCTGGCACCGGAGGTCGAGACGCTGCGCAGCTTGACACCAGCGCGCCTCGCGGCGCTGAACCACGGCACGATCAAGACCCGGATCCAGGGACGCGAGGCGTCCATCGCCGAAGGCAAATTCCGCGAGTGGGCCGGGCGGGTCGGCCAGCTCAAGGTGGATGACAGCACGCCGCCCATCATTTCGCTGCAACTGACTGGCGTGGATGTGGACGGCATCATCGACAAGGCTGCCTCGCAGGACAATTTCGGCAATCGCCTGCGCTGCCTCAAGGAGATCCTCTTCAAGCAACTGGAACTGCGCAGTGAGGACAAGCTGTTGCTGGAACACAGCTTCCGCTGGCGCGGTACGGAACGGCGCTGCAAGGTGATATTCAAGAACGTCTGGGAGGCGGATTTCGACCTGCTGGAAGCGAACGATGGGGAGTGGAAGCTGGTGATGGATTACCCGCTGGATGCCGACCCGATGAAGGGCCCGGCGTCCGATCGCAACCGGTTGGGCGAGTATCGCGCCGAACGTGGCTCGACCCGTAGCGTGGTGTGGCTGCCATCGTTTTTTAGCCAGCAAGCGCTCCAGGATTTAGGGAAACTGGTGAAGCTGGAAACGATCCTCGCGGAGCATGCCTATGATGGATACGTGAGCGATCTCTCGATGCAGGACCGGACGACGGCCAAGTCGATTCTGATCAATCAGCGGGACGCGCTGCGCAACCGCATGATCACGCACTTGCAGACGGTCTACGGCCTGCGCGATGACAAGACCGGGGTGATCGACACGATGCGGAACCTTGAAGGAGTGGATCATTTCCAGAGCCTAGACTCGGGCCTGCAGCTAAAGGTACCCGGCGCGACGCACCTGCCGGACGCAATGAACGAGCTGCTCGAACAGGCGATGAGCAGCCAGTTCCCGCAGCATCCAGAATTCGACGACAACGTGAAATTGTCCGTGCCATTCGTGCAGCGGGTGTTGGACGTATTTTTGGAAGCGCTCCAACAGAGCGAGGGGCGGATCGAAGTGGAGAAGAGCCAACGCGACATAATCCGGATGATCGCCAATCCGCTGAAGCTCGGCGAAATGGCACCGCAGTATTTCGTGCCCGGCGAACACTGGAAGGACCACTTCCGCCGCAAGGCTCCGGACGGGTTGGACGGAGTCAAGGTCTCCGAACTCCGGGAGTGGATCGGCTGGGGCATCCCGTTGATTTTGGAAGATCTGATCATCCTCGCGTGCGCGGCACAGTTGAACTGCTCCTTTACTCTGCATGGGGGTTCTTATCCAACTTCGCTTAAGAATTTGCCCGGAGACTGCAAACTCAAGACCCAGGAGTTGCCTTCGCAGGAGGAATGGGAGAAGGCGCGCAAGATTCAGGACGCTCTCCTCGGCCTCCCGGGTTTGCCCAAGCTGATGACGGCCCAGACGTTGACCGATTTCAGCGCGAAGGTCCGGGATGAAGCTGCCAGCTACGAAAAAACCTTGAACCAACTGGCCAGCCTGCTCGCCACCGAAGCAGGCCGGCAGGGCGTGAATGAGGATTTCGACCGGCTGAATGCGGCCCGCGAGGCACAGCGCTTCCTTACGTTGGTGAAGTCCAGCCAAGGCTGTGCCCTGGTCAAGGCGTTGGCGGGATTTACCAGTGATTCACCGGACGAGGCGATTTCGACGAGCATCAAAGGGACGGAGTCCGTGCTGCACGTCCTGCCGATCGATCGCAAAACGCTGGATCTCGTGCTCGGCCTTGATTCTCCGCTGAAAGAGGAGGCACAAAAGCTGGAGGCCGACCTTCTGAGTGCGTTTCAGTTCAATGAATACGTCGCCGCGTTGGCCCCGGTGGTCGAAATGATCCACGCCAAGGCCCTGGCGATTCTTCAGCGGCAGATTCAAAGCAGCAAGGGTGACGGCAAGTCCGTTCCCGCGCCGGTGAGGTCCGGGGAGGCACCCGGCGGTGGTATCATTCCCTCTACCCAAGGAGGGGGAGCGATGCCCGCCGCAAAAGCCAACTGGGCGGGCTCGGACGAGTCCGAGGTGCTGCGGAAGTATGGCAATGATCGCATTGCACTCGAACGAAACCGGAAAATGGTTCGTGATTTGAAGTCGCTCTATCGGGCGAGTGAGGTGGATGGAGACAAGTTGCCGGACTGGGTGCCGGATTCACTGGTGGACTTGCTTCTGGAAGTCCACCACATCGAGCCGCTTGGCAGGGGGGGCGAGGACGAACGCTCGAACATGATCGTGCTCACTCCCACTTTGCACGCGCTGGTGCATGCCTGTGAAGATGCCAGGATCGACTTGAAGGCGGGACTGCTGACGATTCCGAGCATGGGGATCGAGCGCAAGATCACGGTAAAGGCGGACCACAACGGATAACTGATCGCATGCCAAGTTTGATCCCAGAACAGTTGAGAGCACAGATTGACCGGTGGCGTGACCGCCGGGGGTGGGAATCGGAACGGGTGTTCGCGATCCGAACCGACTTTCCCTATGTGGGTCCGGCGCAGATCACCTGCGATGGCTTTGCGGTGAGGGTGGCGGACTGCCGTTCAGATCTGGAAGCCCGCGATCTTCTTCTCGGACTGAGCGGGGAGGATGGTCAGGGGCTCCTCCTGTTGATGCGGACCGAAGAGGATCGGATCGGGGAGGATGTGCGGGCACGCTTTGCCGGGAAAACGCTTCAGACTCTTGATCCGCGGGAAGTATTGAAGGAGATTTACCAGGCTGCCACGATTGATCCGAGAATTTCCAATGACGACGCACTGATTGAAGCGCTGGTGATGTCGGGAGCAGTCGGAGCCGGGCGCAAGGCACCCGGGGGCACCTTGGACTTGGACTTCGCATGGAGCGTGATCCTACGGCAGCCGGACCTGATGAACCAGCGGCCGGACTTGGTGGAGATTTTGCGTTGGAGCCTGGACGAAGAGCGCTGGGCGGGGGTGCGCGCGTTGAAGGAAGATTTGATACCATCGTTCTTCGACTGGGTCGGAGAACGTGCCGGCGCGGTGGCACGGTGTTTGGAAAGTCTTTTCACCACGGACCAGACGAATCTCTATCTGCCGCTGGGGCTTGTCGCTGGCGACCTGTTTCACGAGAGGCTGGACAAGGTGGACGGGGCAGCGGATGCCCGCGTGCGAATCGAGAACTATCTGAACGGCAAATTATTGAAACCGACGGAGGCCGCCATGTGGAGCCACGCCGCCCGGGAGGTATTGGACAAGCGGCAACCCGAAGAGCGCGACCGTATCTCGGCGCAGGTTGATGCGGTGCTCGAAGTCATAAAGGCGCTCCCTCTGGCCTCCGCCTTTACTTACTCCAAACAAGGCTTCAAGGATCGCTGGTTGTGCTTTGCGGATGATATTGACCGACTGGGCAAGCGGAAGTGGGAGACCGGCAGCCGCGCGGTTTTCAACAGTTTAAGACAGCTGGAAGACCACGCGCTGGCCAAGCTCCATACAACCCGGTTGGCGAAGGCCGAGATGGCAGTCCGCTTGGCCGGCTATGAGGTGAGCTTCGCTCCACATCGGAAGCGCGCGACAGGCCTGAGCGACTCGGCCCGTGAGTTCGCGGCGAACGATTCGTTCATCGACTTGGCGCGGTTCGCTTTGTCATGGGGAGACCCGCTTGCAGAAGTCGCCGATGTTTACGGGCGCTTGGTCAGGCGGGCGGCCAAGGCCCGGATTGAGGCACAGGTCGATCTCGGCGAGCGTTTGTGCCACTGGCATGCCGACAACGAGGATGGTAGCAAGGGGCTGATCCCGATCGAGGACGTGGTCGCACGTTGTGTTGAACCTCTGGCTTCGCTGCGCCCGGTGCTGCTGCTAGTGATGGATGGCATGAACTTCCCTGCCTTCCATCAGCTGAGTCGAAGCCTGGAACGCTCCGGATGGGCCGCACAGCGGAAAGTGGGAGACGAGTTTCCCACGCGGGTGATGAGCGTCCTCCCCAGTGTGACTGAACACTCACGGTGGTCACTATTCTCCGGGAAAGTACAGGCGTTACCGCGCAGTTCCGAGGTGGTGGCATTTCGAGAGCACACCGCCCTGGCCGATGTTCGCAGCAAGGGCAAGCCGCTGCTCTTTACAAAAAGTGACCTTGGCTCCGAAGACAGCGCCGCGCTGTCGACCAAGGTGCGAGACGCTCTTGCTGGCAGTGAGCACCGGGTGGTTGCCGTGGTCATCAATGCGATCGACGATCAACTCAAAACAAGAGGACAACTGTCACTCGACTGGAAGGTGCAGGACATTGGCATCCTGCCAGCCATTCTGGAAGCGGCGGACCAAGGGAAGCGGATGGTCGTGCTAACGAGTGATCATGGCCACATTCCGGAGATGGAAAACACCAAGGCGATCGAGCGGAAGGCCGAAGGCGAGGCCCGCTATCGTCAAGGCGTGGTATCGGACGACAGCGAGCGCAAGTTCACCGGTCAACGCATCGAGTCCGCCATTGGGGCTCCGTCGATCATCCTGCCGATCACCGAAACCCTTCGCTATGGCCAGAAGGCAGCCGGTTATCACGGCGGAGCCTGTGATCTGGAAGTGCTGATACCCCTGGCGGTATTTGGTGCGCCCGAGGATGAGATAGACGGTTACGAAGCCGTGGACGCGCCACAGCCGGACTGGTGGAACTGGCGCAGGGTATTCCAAGGCGACGGCACCGCCACGCCAGCACCGGTCCAGCCTGCCAAAGCCAAGCCGAAGACGAAACCTGTCACCAGCGTCGATGAACTACCCTTGTTCGGGGAGACTCCATCGTTGGTCACCAGTTCGCCCGGTGATCCGGCGTGGATGGTGGATTTCCTGAAGTCCGAGATCTTCGCCGAGCAGGATCGTCTGTTGGGTAAATCCGGACCCAACAAGGAACACATGAGGAAAGTCCTGTCCGCACTCGATGCCAATGGCGACAAACTCCTGATAGGCGTGCTGGCACAGGCGATCGGTGAGCAGTCGCTCCGCATGCAAGGGGTCCTCTCGCGGGTGGCGCGCTTCACCAATGTGGATAGCTATGAAATTCTCGAAATCGACAGGGACTCCGACACGGTCCGCTTAAACCGCAAACTGCTGGCCAGCCAATTTCAACTCAAACTCTGATGGATGCCCCGGTAATCAGCGCTCAAAAACGCAAGGAGATCCTCGAAGCCCTCCGGCGGGGCACAGTGCCTCGGCGCGGCTTGGAAGAGCTGGCCGTCGGATTGAATGGCTTCGAGACGACGGTTGATGAGATGCTGGAGCACGTGGAGGCGGGCAACGCCGCCTTCAAAGCCATCCGTGGCGACTACGGCTGCGGCAAGACTTTCTTCTCGCGTTGGATTCAGGAGCGGGCAAAGCAGAAGAACTTCGCTGCGGCTGAGGTACAGATTTCCGAAACGGAAACGCCGTTGCACCGGCTGGAGACCATCTATCGCAGGCTCGTCGAACGCCTGAATCTGGCGGGCACCCGGGAGGGGGCTTTTCGCGAAGTCATCGACAGCTGGTTCTACGCGTTGGAGGAAGACGTGATCGCCGCCGGTGTGACCTCCGAGACCGCCCTGCGCGAAGAGACCGATAAATTGATGGAGAAGCGGCTGGGTGAAGTGGCCCGGACAGCCCCGGCATTTTCAGCCGTTCTACGTGCCTATCGCCACGCGTTGGCAGAGGGCGATACCGAGACGGCCGAGGGACTGATCGCGTGGCTGGGAGGCCAACCAAACGTGGCGTCCAAAGTCAAGCGGGTCGCAGGCATCAAGGGCGAGATTGACCACAAGAGCGCCCTGACGTTTCTCCAGGGCCTTCTGATGGTCCTGCGCGATAGCGGTAACGGGGGGCTTGTGCTGGTGCTCGACGAGGTGGAAACCTTGCAGCGCGTGCGCGGCGACGTGCGGGAGAAGAGTCTCAACGCGTTGCGGCAGTTGCTCGACGAGTTGGACTCGGGGCGCTTTCCGGGCCTAGTGCTCATCATCACGGGGACTCCGATTTTCTTCGACGGTCCCCAGGGTATCAAGAAATCTCAGCCGCTAGCCCAGCGCCTTGCGACAGAGTTCCAACAGGACAACCGCTTCGACAATCCACGAGCACCGCAGATCCGGCTAATGCCGTTCAAGCACGAGTCGCTGGTGGAAATCGGGCAGAAGGTAAGGCGGATTTTCGTGTCGGGTCTGGCGGACGGAGAACGTGTGCTCGCGAAGGTGGACGATGAGGTCATTTCGTCTCTGGCCTCGGGCATCGCCGGCCGTCTCGGCGGCGATGTGGGCCTGGCTCCGAGGATATTCCTTAAGAAACTCGTCACCGAACTTCTCGACGTGGTGGAGCTGCACAAAGATTTTAACCCACGGGAACACTACAAACCGGTGATCGCCGGCGACGAACTCAACGATGCGGAGCGCTCGGCCATCGGGGCGGTCTCCCCGGATGCAATCCACCTCGATCTGTGAGAGAGCGCCCTTCAGATTCCTTTCACCCGCTGCTCCGCCACCACCTGGTCAATACCCTCGGGTGGCCGGAACTGAGGCCGCTTCAGGAACTGGCAGCCGCACCGATACTCGCTGGCGAGCACGCCCTGGTCATCGCGCCCACTGCCGGCGGTAAAACCGAGGCTGCCGTGTTGCCCGCTATTTCCCGGCTCCTCACGGAGAATTGGGACGGCACCTCGATCCTCTATTTGTGCCCGCTCAAGGCATTGCTCAATAATCTGCATGGCCGTCTGGAGACCTATTTCGGCATGGTGGGCTACGAGGTCGGTCTCTGGCATGGAGACGTTTCTCCAGCTGACCGGAAAAAGATCGAAGCCAACAAGCCGGCCTGTCTGCTGACGACACCCGAGTCACTGGAGGTGATGCTGATTTCCAGCCGCCGGGAATTGCGGGAGCTTCTGATCAACGTGCGGATGGTCGTCATCGACGAAATCCACGCCTTCGCGGGAGATGACCGCGGACTCCACCTGCTCGCGGTCGTCGAGCGGATCCAAAGGTTGGCCGGGAGGGAGTTCCAGCGCATTGGCCTTTCTGCGACGGTGGGCAACCCGGACACATTGATCGATTGGCTTGCGGGACATTGCGAAGGAGCGCGGCGCGTGGTGTCGGTCGAAGCCGCCAGCGTTGAAGCCGATGTCTGTGTTGATTATGTTGGCAGCCTGGAGAATGCCGCCTACATGATCAGCCAACTTCACGGGGGCGAGAAACGGCTCGTGTTCTGCGACAGCCGTCGACGGGTTGAGGAACTGGCAGTAATGCTGCGGGAGAGGGGCATCAACACCTTTGTCTCTCACAGCTCGCTCAGTGCCGAACAACGCCGCGAAGCTGAGGCCGCCTTCAGTTCCGACACCAACTGTGTCATTGTCGCGACCAGCACCTTGGAACTTGGCATCGACGTGGGCGATCTTGACCGGGTGATTCAAATCGATGCGCCGGGCACGGTGGCGTCCTTCTTGCAGCGGATCGGACGCACCGGTCGCCGACCAGGAACGTCGCGAAACTGCCTCTTCCTGACGACATCGGACAACGCGCTTCTGCATGCGACGGCTCTGGTGAAACTTTGGGAGGAAGGATTTGTCGAACCCATCATCGCACCGCGCGATCCCTATCACCTTTTCGTCCAACAACTTCTCGCACTGACGCTTCAGACCGGTGGAATCCGGGTGGATGGCTGGCGGGATTGGTTGGGGAACTTCCCGGCCTTTTCGAATCTGCCTTCCGAGGAAATCGCAATCCTGATCCAGCACCTGATCGACTCGGAGATTCTGTTTTCGGATGGAGTTCTGCTTTCAATAGGCGACGAAGGCGAGAAGCGCTTCGGTCGTCGACATTTCCTCGAACTCGTTTCGGTGTTCACCTCTCCGCCGTTGTTCGAAGTGGTGCACGGCGTTAACAGCATCGGCATGGTGGACTGGCTGACCGTGGCCGTGGAGGAAGGAAAGGAGCGTCGTCCACTGATCCTAAGCGGACGGGCCTGGGACATCCGGGACATCGACTTCACCGGCCGCAAGGTCTTCGTAACCCCAAGCACCGCCAAGGGCAGCGCCCGCTGGTATGGTCAGGGACAAGGCCTCTCCTTCGAGATGGCGCGTGGCGTGAGGGCGGTGCTGCTGTCGGAGCAAAGTTCACCTCTTTGGTCGAACCGCTGTAGCACAAGGATGGAAGCACTTCGTGGAGACTACCTTGCTCTCGGAGTGGAAAGCACCAACTGCGTCAGCGACCCGGCAGAGAATCATGTGATATGGTGGAACTTCGCCGGCCGCTTTTTGAACGAGGCATTCGCCTCTGTGCTTGAGACCAGTGCCGGCATCGAGGCCCGTTTCGATGACTTCAGCCTCAAGTTCCCATACGAGACGGACACCTCGCGGGTGACGGTTGCGATCCGGAGTCTGCTGGCAGACCCGGATGCCCTGCGACAGCTTCCCATCTCGAAGCAATGGCTGGATGGCCTGAAGTTCTCAGACTGCCTGCCAGAGCGCTTCGCCGCCGCCGCCGCACGCGGCAGGATACGAGTGAGAGAGGATGCTCTGGAGACCATTCAAATTTGATGCATCCCGTGGGAGCCTGGGCAACCTTGGAATCGCCAAGGGAACCTCGATCAAATCGCCGGCGGCGGCTCCGAGTCATACGGCAGTTTGAAGTGGTGGAACACGTCGCGCGTCCGGTTGTAGATGTCCATCTCGGTCATCCAGGCGCGTTCCATCATCATGTTGAGCGGTGACTGAAATAGCTTCAAACCGCATTAATTTCACTTATTGCATTTATTTCAGATGGGTGCCATCTTGTCCCCGCCATGAGCACGACCCTAGAACCATCTCGTCTGAGCCCAAGCGATCAGGGCGCACTGCGCACCCTGCTGGACGCGCTGCACGGTCCCAGCCATCCCACCAACGCGACGATCACCGTAGGAAATAGGCCGATTTCACTGCCGTCCCTCGCGCTGGGACTCGTCACCGAACTGGTGGAACACCTTGCCGCAGGCCGCTCCGTCACGGTCCTGAGTGGCGAGGAAGAGATTTCGCCACGGGAGGCGGCGGAGTTGCTGGGAGTGTCCCGGCCCTTCGCCTCCAAGCTGTTCGATGAGGGGAGGATTCCTAGCCGCCGCGTGGGCACCCACCGTCGGGCCTTCGTCAAGGACGTGCTCGCCTACCGGGAGCACCAGCACGCCGCACGGCTTGCCGCATTGGATGAACTCGCAGCGGAAGGCCAACGACTCAACCTAGGATATTGAAGCCGCATGAGTTCCCCCGTTGTCGTCCTTGATGCCTGCACGCTCTACCCGGCGGCCTTGCGCGACGTTCTGATGAGGCTGGCTCTTCATCAGCTCATCCTCGCCCGCTGGACGGATGCCATCCACGACGAGTGGATCGAGGCGGTGCTCCGCGACCGGTCGGATCTCACCCGCGAGCGACTCCAACGGACCCGTGAGCTCATGGATCTCCATGCGGAGGGTAGCTTGGTCACCGGTTACGAGCGGAGGATGCAAGACCTTCAACTTCCCGATGTGGACGACCGCCATGTGCTGGCCGCCGCCATCGAAGCCGAGGCCAGTATGATCCTCACTTGGAACTTGCGGGACTTTCCCGAAGCCGTGCTCGCCAGTCATGGCCTCCGTGCGGCAACCCCGGACGAGTTGCTCGCCGGACTCATCGAAGACCACCGGGGAAAGATGATCGCTGTATTGCGCGAGGCACGCCTCAGCTTGAAACAGCCGCCGCTTACCGCCACCGAATATCTCGCAACCCTGCGTAACCAAGGTCTCACGCGCACCTGCGCCATGCTGGAACAGTACCTCGCCGAACTCTGACGTCGCCATGCTCAACCCGGCCACCAAGCAACAGGACGACGCTATCAGGATCTACCTCCGCCAGCACAACTATGCAGTCCTAGACATCCCCGCGTCACACCTGAACGCCCCAGTCTCTCTCGGCGCGTTCCTCTACAGCCTCGCGAGGAAGCTCGTTACCAAGTCGCAGGCGGAGGACATCCGGGATGGTTACGATACTGAGAAATCCCAAGAAAAAGATGCCTGAAATTATGACCCGCGACCATGCGCGAGGTTGTTCGGCGCTATCTAATCACCCTGACCCCGACACCAAGAACTCCTCCCCAAGAAGACAAGACCTATTCTGAATTTGACATGAAAACGATCACGGTAGTTGCAAAAAAAGACTGTCTGGAGCGCCTCGCCACGGTCCCACCGATGAAGGCATTGTCGGAACTGATATGGAACGGTCTGGATGCGGGATCCGACTTGGTCGAGGTCGAAGTCGAGCAGAACAAGATGTCTGGCTTGGAGCGGATTCGTGTCCGGGACCATGGGACCGGTATCCCGCACGACAAGGTGGAGGCCTATTTTGGCGACCTTGGAAATTCTTGGAAGAGCTCCGCCAAGCGCTTCAAAGGACGTTCGCTCCACGGGTCCAGAGGCGAAGGACGGTTCAAGGCCTTCGCCCTTGGAAACCGCATCGAGTGGAACACAGTTTACAAGAACGGCGGCAAGGAGTCGTTCCGCTATCAGATAATCTGCCGGGCTGAGTCGCGCGAGAAGCCGACCTTCAGTGACCCTGTGGCCGCGAACGGCGACGCCCCGGGAACCGAAGTTCTGATTTCCTCAATCGAGAAGGCCCATGGAGCATTGGTCGATGACAATGCGATCGAGGAACTGGCCAAACAGTTCGCCGCCTACCTGAGCAAGTATCCCAAGGTCGAGATCCAGTTTAACGGAGTCACCGTCGATCCTTCTACCATCCAAGACCGCACCGAGGATCTTCAACTCAAGGAGGTCATCATGGGGGACGGCAGCAAGATCGCGGTGGAGATCCGCGTCATCGAGTGGAAGACCCCTACCAAACGGGTCCTGCACCTCTGCGACAGCGGCGGGGCGTGCCTTCATGAGGCAGAGGCTGGCGTCCAGATCCGCGCTCCTGGATTCCACTTCTCCGCGTTCATCAAGACCGATCACTTCCGCAAGCTCGACAAGGAGGGCTTGCTCGTGGTCGAAGACCTAAGCCCTGATGTGGACGCGATCCTGAAGGCCTCCAAGAAGGCCATCCGCGGCTATTTCCGCAAGCGCCTGGCCGAGCAGCACGTCCCGGTGGTCGAACGGTGGAAGGCGGAAGAAATCTATCCGTATGAGGAGAAATTGGATCTTAGCCCGGTCGAAGAGGCCGAGCGACAGGTGTTCGACATCATCGCCGTCAAGGTGGAGTCCTACCTCCCGGACTTTGATGACTCGGACATCAAGTCGAAGCAGTTCGTCTTCCGTTTACTGGCTCAAGCGCTTCACCAGAATCCGGAGTCGCTCCAACAGGTCCTCACCGAAGTGCTCAAGCTGAAGCCCAAGGAACAAGACGACTTTGCCGACCTGCTGAAGAAGACCTCGCTCCAAGCCATCATCACCTCGGCCAAGACGGTGGCCAATCGATTGGATTTCCTCGTCGGCCTCGAGAACCTGCTCTTCGACAAGGAGACAAAGAAAAAGCTCCTGGAGCGCGACCAACTCCACAAGATTCTGGAGAACGAGGCATGGATCTTCGACGAGAACTTCGCCCTATCTGGCAGCGAGGAACGCCTTGAGGAGGTGTTGGAACTTCACCTCGGGGAGTTGGGTGTCCGAAAGGACGACGGCCCCGTTCTCATGGAAGGGGACAGACAGGGGCGTGTCGATCTGATGCTCAGCCGGGTGACTCAACCCCGCCACGATGAGAGGGATCATCTCGTCGTTGAACTCAAGCGACCCTCACAGCCCATCACTTCGAAGATCCTCGGACAAGTGGAAGGCTATGCGATCGCAGTGGCAAAGGACCCACGCTTTCTCAAGGAGAAGACCCGGTGGCGCTTCATAGTCGTGTCAGACGACTTGGACGAGCATGCGATGCGGAAAGCGAGGCAACGTGACAAGGCACCCGGTCTGGTGTTCGACGACGCGGAACTAAACATCCAAGTCTGGGCTTACGAATGGACCGAGATTATCGCGAACGCCAAGGCCCGCCTCCAGTTCATCAACGCATCCCTGAGCTACGAGGCGAACCGCGCGAGTTCCAAGGCCTACCTGCAAAAGGCACACGCCAAGTTCATTCCAAAGGCCGGCGCAGTAGAAGCCGATGAGCCGGAAGAGGAAGCCGACGAGCCGGAGGTGCCTCAATGAGCATTGAAATCAAGGAATGGCTGAACTCGCAACACGAGTGGCTTCAGGAAGCTGCCCTTCGGTTGTTGAAGCAGGAGAGTTTGACACCTGCTGACATCACGGACCTGGTGAACCTGATCAAGATCCCGTCGAAGCCGGGGAGTGTCGCCCGGATCTATCCGACGATCGGGTCATCCACTCCATCGTCTGCCCTGCGCCTTGTTTCGATCGGACCTATCGTGGGCATTGATGCTTTGGGGCCACGGAAGCCGTTGGAGTTCGGCAAGGGAAGTCTGACCGCGGTTTATGGTAAAAACGGTTCAGGGAAGTCGGGCTACACCCGGATCATTTCAAAGGTCTGCGGAAAGTCCCACAGTGTGGATCTGAAGGCCAATGTCTATAAACCGACGCCTGCGGTGCGTCAGTGCACTGTCACGTATGAAGCGGACGGCACGGAGAAAACGTGCCATTGGACGGCCAACAGCGAGCCGGTTGCCGATCTCCAGTCTGTGGACGTTTTCGATACGGACAACGGACGCCTCTACCTGGAACGGGAGAACGAAGTTTCCTACGCCCCGCCGGTGCTTGCTCTGCTCGCAGACCTCGTGGACGCCTGCAAGCGAGTGGACGAGCAACTCTCCGGCGAACTGGGGAAGCTGCTGAGCACGCTGCCGAAACTTCCTGTGGAATACGCTAACTGTTCGGTGGCCACCCGCTACTCAGCTCTGGCGGCCGATATGGATCCCAAAATTCTTCATGATCTAGTGACATGGACGATCTCGAAGGTCACTGAACTGAAGAGCCAACAGGATAGACTCAAGGAACGAGACCCGGTCGCAGCAGCCCGGAAGCGCCGGGAGGTCAAAACCCAGATCGACGCCCTCATTGTCTCACTCAACAAGGGGGTGAAGGCCTTGGGGCTCGATGCGCTCACCGCCCTCAAGAAGTTGTCCGGTGACGCCGTCGCAGCACGAAAAGCGGCGACTGAGGGTGCTAAGGCCCTCGGCAGCATGAGTTCCCTAGAGGGGATCGGATCCGAGACGTGGCGTGCCATGTGGCAAGCGGCCCGTGATTACTCCGTCTCCGAGGCATATCCGGAGAAAGATTATCCGTTCACTGGAGACGATTCGCGCTGTGTGCTTTGCCAGCAGGAGTTGGACGCGGAAGCCAAGCGCCGTCTGCTAGGGTTTGAGGGTTTCGTGAAGGGGAAACTGGAGTCGGACGCGGAAGCCGCAGAGACCCAACTCAAAGAAGGCCTTGGTTGGCTTCCGTCCCGGCCCACGAAAGAGGTCTTGGCGACTTCCTGCCAAGCCGCGGACATCCCCGAGGCGATGCGCATGAATATTGAGGCTGCATGGGAGTTGCTTGAGGAGAAGTTGATCCACCTCCGCGCTGGCATATTCACCGAAGAGCCTCCCGTAATCGGTGAGATTGTAACTCAAACTCTCAAGAGTTTAAGCGATCTCTCTGTGTCTGCTGAGACAGCAGCCACTGAGCTGGACTCCGACGCCAAGAGTGCGGATCGCACCGAGGCTACCAAGAAACTTCTGGAACTTGAGGCGAGTAAATGGGTCACCCAGCAGGCAACCGGCATTCAAGACGAGGTGAACCGACTCAAGCGGATAGCACAGTATGCCGAGTGGAGACGGAAAACCACGACGAACGCAATTACATTGCAAGCCGGACGAATGTCACAAGAACTCGTTACCGACGCGTATATCGCGCGTTTTAACGAGGAACTGAAGAAGCTGGGCGCGGGCGGAATCCAGGTTGAGCTGGTCAAAACAGGAGCATCGTATGGGAAGAACAAGCACCGTGTCAGACTCAAGGGCCTCGCTGCGGATGGGGCGAAAATTGCCGACGTGCTCAGTGAAGGTGAACGACGGATTGTGGCACTTGCCGCCTTCCTTGCCGACGTTACCGGGCGTGACGGTAGCAGCCCGTTCGTCTTTGACGATCCGATCTCATCGTTGGACCAAGACTTCGAAGAAATGGTCATCGCACGCTTAGTCGAGCTGAGTCAGTCCCGGCAGGTTCTCATTTTCACCCACCGCTTGAGCTTCCTTGGGATCATGACCGACATGGCTGGAGCGAACCTCAACGACATTCACATTCGGAGGGAATACTGGGGTAATGGAGAACCCGGCGGGGTGCCAATCTTTGGTAAAAAGCCGGAAAGCGCGCTCAACAACCTAAAGAATGATCGAGTGGCCCGCGCCGCTAAGATCCTAAGAGACGAGGGCGGTGAACTCTACTATCCCTTGGCAAAGTCAATCTGCAGTGACTTCAGAACGCTCCTCGAACGCATTGTCGAAAACCACCTTCTCGCCGGCGTCATTCAGCGGCACAGCCGGGAGGTTCATACCAAGGTCATGTGGGACCTCCTCAAGGTCGAAGCGCAGGACTGTCAGTTGATCGATGACATGATGACGAAGTATTCGAAATTCGAGCACAGCCAGCCGATAGAGACACCGGTCGAAGTGCCGGAGCCGGCTGAGCTTGAGGCGGACATCGACCGGATGCTCCAGTGGTGCGACACATTCAAGAAGAGGAAAGTGCCGGCATGAAAGTGTTATCTATGAACCCCGAATAGAGCGCTTAGGCTGAGACAAATCATCGCAGGACTGCCGCATTGTAGTTGCTGTTCACGGAGTTCATGATTGCGCCACAATACATTCCTCAGTCCCCCGGCGGCTCAGAGTCGTAAGCCTAAAAGGGAAAATGGAGAACTCGCCAGATCCCGGTAAGTGACGCAATCTCAGCGGCATGGATTCCAGATCCGCGCCGATTGATCCTCACCTTGCGGGTGAGCCTAATAACGCCTCCGAATATCCCACCGGAGCGTGGCCCATCGACACTCCCGGCGGACGGGTTTACGCCGAGTGGGACGACCACGCCCC
>JAYSYA010000334.1:0-2309 GCA_043716765.1 Akkermansiaceae bacterium | reverse complement strand
TCAAATTTCCCGCGTGCATCCCCCGTTCCAACGCCAGCGCAAGCAAGGCTCCGGCCCCGAAATAATCCATCGCCGTGGGTGTGATCGCCTGGCTATGGTGGATTTCAGGAAACCCTTTTTCGAAAATCATCCGCGACAAGGGTGCCAGCGCGACGAAAAGCCCAAACACTGCCGCGAGCAGCTTGCGAGGCGTGAGGAAAACCACCAACGGCCATAGCAGATAGAACTGCACTTGGAGCGCCAGCGTCCAGTAGTGCGCCGTCCCGGATGGCCAGCCCTCGGTGAAGGCCATGTGGAAATTCGACCAGTGCCCGAAGTAAGCCGGCCAGTGCTGTTGGATGTCCGGAGCCCCCACGAGGATCGCGAAAAGCATCGCCGCGTAGCACGGCACCAGGATGCGCGTCATCCGTCGTTTTTGGAAATGCAGGTAAGCCTTGGTCCGCCATCTCCCGCCGCCGCTCTCACAAGCCGCCCGCTCTCGCAACAAGATCCGGGTGATCAGGAAGCCGGTCAAAGTTAGAAAAAAGAACAGCCCGATCTCAAACGGGAAATGTCCGCGCCACTCCGCCGGTGTCCAGTGAAGCCACATCACTCCCAGCACCGCGAAGGCCCGCCATCCGTCTAACTGGGAATTTCGAATTGCCGTCAAATTGTGCGAGGGTGAAACCAAAAACGGCCGGGATCGCTCCCGGCCGTTTGTTGAAAAGTCACTCAGCCGATGACCTCGGGCCAGTCGGTGTGGAACATCTCGCCGCGCGGTTTGTCGGTGCGCTCGTAAGTGTGGGCGCCGAAGAAATCGCGTTGGGCTTGCAACAGGTTCGCGGGAAGCACGGCACTACGATAGCTGTCGTAGTAACCGAGCGATGCGCTGAACGCGGGGACCGGAATCCCGGCAAGCGTGGCGATGGAAATCACTTCGCGCCAGTTTTCCTGGAACCCGTTGAGCAGGTCCGTGAAGAACGGGGCGAGCATGAGGTTTTCCAACTTCGGATTCGTCCGATAGGCCTCGGTGATGTCGTTGAGGAAGCGGGCGCGGATGATGCAACCGCCACGCCAGATGGCGGCGATTTTTGCGAGGTCGAGGCCCCAGCCCTTTTCCGCGCCCATCGAGGCGATGAGGTCGAGGCCTTGGGCGTAGGAGATGATCTTGGAGGCGAACAGCGCGTCGTGAACTTTTTTCACGAGCTTCTTCTTTTTCATGTCAATCTCGGGCTTCGGTCCTTCGAGGATCTTGCTGGCGGCGACGCGCTTGTCCTTCATCGAGGAAAGAATGCGGGCCTCGACGGCGGCGTTGATGGTGGAGATGACGACGGCGTTTTCGACCGCGTTGATGAGCGTCCACTTGCCGGTGCCTTTTTGGCCGGCGGTGTCGAGGATCAGATCGACGAGCGGCTTCTTGGTCTTCTTGTCCTTCTGTTTGAAGATCTCGGCGGTGATCTGGATGAGATAGCTTTCGAGGTCGCCTTCGTTCCAGTCAGTGAAGACATCGGCGAGTTCGTCCGGGGTGAAGCCGGCGGCTTTAAAAATGTTATAAGCCTCGCAGATCAGCTGCATGTCGCCGTATTCGATGCCGTTGTGGATCATCTTCACGTAGTGGCCGGCACCGCCGGGTCCGATGTGGAAGACGCAGGGCTCGCCCTCGGCTTTGGCGGCGATGGATTCGAAGATCGGCTTCATCACTTCCCACGTCGAGGCCGGGCCACCGGGCATGATCGACGGCCCTTTGCGGGCACCTTCCTCACCGCCGGAGACGCCGGCACCGATGAAGCGGAAGCCGAGATCGCCGAGCCACTTGTCGCGGCGCTCGGTGTCGGTGTAGAGTGAATTTCCGCCGTCGATGATGATGTCGCCCTTGTCGAGCAGCGGGATGAGCGACTCGATGACGGCGTCCACGGGGCCACCGGCTTTGACCATGATCATGACCTTGCGCGGAGAGGCGAGGGACTGGACGAACTCTGCGAGCGACTTCGCGCCGACGAGTTTCTTGTCGGGATGCTTGGCGACAAATTCGTCGGTGACGGAAGTGGTGCGGTTGTAAACCGAGACTCGGAACCCGCGGGATTCCACGTTGAGAACGAGATTCTGGCCCATGACGGCCAGACCAATAAGTCCGAAATCGCTATTGCTCATAGATAAGACGCCGTTGAACAGGCAGGCGAGGATGTAGGGTGATTGCTGGATTGGTGCAACCCCTTGTTGCCATCCAGCTATTCATTTCGCACATTGCGCGCGTGAACTTACCGAATGCGATCACGTTTTCGCGCCTTGTAATGACCGCCGCCTTCGTGGTGGCGGTGTCGCAAAGTTCC
>JAYSYA010000333.1:0-2339 GCA_043716765.1 Akkermansiaceae bacterium | reverse complement strand
TCATCGGCTCCGAAGATTTCTACGGCGACATGGACTTCAAGCTCTGCGGCACCAGCGAAGGTGTCACCGGCTACCAGCTCGACCTCAAGCTCGCCGGCCTTCCGCTCGCCATGCTCGAAGAAGCCATCCACATCGCCAAGGCCGGCCGCACCGCCATCCTTGAGAAAATGGCCGAGTCCATCGTCGAGCCCAAGCCGCTCAGCCCGCACGCCCCGCGCATCGTTTCCGTCAAAATTCCGGCAGACCGCATCGGCGAGCTCATCGGGCCAGGCGGCAAGAACATCAAGGGCATCCAGGCCGAGTCCGGCGCCGAGATCAACATCGAGGACGACGGCACCGTGCACATCTACGCTTCCAAGCAAGAAGGCCTCGATCGCGCCAAGGCGATGATCGACCGCATGTTCCAGGAAATCGAAGTGGGCAAGGTTTACACCGGCAAGGTCGTTTCCATCACCCAGTTCGGCGCCTTCATGGAAGTGCTCCCGGGCAAGGACGGACTCGTCCACGTCTCCGAACTCGCCGAAGGCCGCACCGAAAACGTTGAAGACATCGTCAAAAAAGGCGACGTCATCACCGCCAAGTGCCTTGGAGTCGACGAAAAAGGCCGCGTGAAAATGTCCCGCCGCGCCTGGCTCCGCGACCAAAAAGCCGCCGAGCACGACGCCCAGCAGCCCGTCGCTGCCGAGTAAGGAGTCGCGACACTCTTGTCGCTCTTCTCTCCCATCATCAAACCGGCGTCCTCACAAGGGACGCCGGTGTTTTGTTTTCTTCAAGTGGCTGGGGCATCCCTGCCCCAGACCGTTGCAGGAGGCGTCTCGCCTCGTGAATCTCCCAATCCGACCATATTTAAAATATTTGAATTGTGGCACACTCCGGACACATTCCCGCCATGGCAACCTTACAAAATGATTCCCGTCGCTCGGATCGGCTCGTCGCCCGGATCACTCCGGAGGACAAGTCGTTGGTGGCTCGTGCGGCGGCGTTGGAAGGTTCATCCCTCGCCTCGTTCGTTGTCTCCCATATCCGTGACGCCGCTCAGGAAGTCATCCGGCGTTACGATTCCATCCAACTGAACGAGGCCGAGTCCCGCCGTTTTGTCGAAGCCTTGCTTGCTCCTCCTGCCAAGCCCACCGAGCGCTTCGCCAATGCGCTCAATCTCCATCAGGAAACGGTCACGGAGCGTTAGTGGAAAGCAGGGTTTTTACCTGCTTAATGGTCATAAAGAGCCGGTTCGTTCCCAGCACGGAGAAGCCGAATTCCTCATAAAATCGTCGCGCGTTGTCATCTTTTGGATCGGTGACGAATGCCCACGAAGCCACTTCCTCCGCGCCGTGAGCCGCTCTGGCAAAGGCGCTCATCATCAAACGATCTCCTAAGCCCTGGCCTTTGAAAGCAGTTGATCGGGCCAACCGACCCAGCAGAGTCGCCGGGATCTCTCCATATCGAGGCAGTTTACGCGTCACCGCCTCCGGTAGCGCCGTCGTCAGGATGGTAGCTGCGGAAAGCGTATAAAATCCGGCGATACGCCCCGGATCACTCTCAGGAACCGCCACGAAACAAACCGCCAAGCCAGCATCGATTTCCTTCCTCGCCCGCTTCTTCCAGTAGTCGTTCAACGCGTCCACGCCACAATCGAACTCCTCCCGCCGATGCTTGGACGGATCTAAGGGTTGGATGAAGTAATTTCGCGGATCGGACATTCGAATACTAATTGTAGCTTCGATCAGTTTGGGGCACTTCCATCGTTTGTAATTGCAATAATCATGAGGTGAACTTTGCAGCTTTCCGCGAGCTGACGACACGATTTCGTAAATTCCGACGAAGTGACGACGATTGCTGCATCGACGCCATAAAAAAGTTTTGCAGCATGCTATCATCTCCAGGCATCCGGAGGGGGACTGCGTCGAGACAGGATGAAATAATCGTCAAATTTCTCCGTAGCGGTCCCGATGCTTCGCTCGTTTTTCTCCCCATTTTCCTGTCGTGTGGCAGTGACTCTTTTGCTCTCAGCGACTTGCGGCTTGGCCGGGTCGGTATGGAACTTGCAGGCGCGTGAGACGG
This sequence comes from Akkermansiaceae bacterium, assembly GCA_043716765.1. Classification (GTDB taxonomy): domain Bacteria; phylum Verrucomicrobiota; class Verrucomicrobiia; order Verrucomicrobiales; family Akkermansiaceae; genus Luteolibacter. The sequence goes on along the minus strand of JAYSYA010000333.1, from coordinate 278 downwards.
TGGTGCTGCTGGGCGACACGTTTTTCGAGCGGGATTACAACCACGGTTATCTGGAAACGGCGCTGACCCTTGCCACGGCGGGCAAGGAGATCCGGTTTCGCAATCTGGGCTGGAGCGGGGACACGCCGCGGGGCGAGAGTCGCAGCTACTTCGGCCCCCCTGCCGAGGGAGTCGCGCGCTTGACCAAGCAGCTCCAGGAAATCAAGCCGACGACGGTCATCGCCTGTTATGGAGCGGTGGATTCCTTTCAGGGAGACGCGGGCATGGAGTCCTTCGTC
>JAYSYA010000332.1:0-20947 GCA_043716765.1 Akkermansiaceae bacterium | reverse complement strand
GCGGCCGATGCGGGAAACGGTCCGGCCGTCGATTTCCACCGAGGCCTTAAGCACCCGCTGGATCACCGCCCGCATGGCGATTTTTCGTGGGGATTCATCGTTTTCACAAGACGGGGATGCATGCGAAAGAGATAGTCAGGGCGGGTGGAGGCGTAAATATTTCTTCTAAGAAATCACCGTTTGGCGTGTCATAGAGGCTGTTATGAAAACTTTGGCCTGGATCTGTCTCGTCGCATTTTTCGCACCCCTCATGCTCGTGGCCCAAGAACCGGACGCCCTTCGCAAGGAGCGTGACAAGCTCGCGGAGCGCGGGATGTGGCGCGAGGCTTTGGATTTTTATGTGGAAAAGCTAATGCCGATCTCGGACGGGAAATCCGATCGGGATCTGAGAATGGCCGTCGAGGTGATCCGGGGAAAAAATGTGTGGGGCGAGTTTGACGAACTCGTCGAGCGAGCAGTTTCAACACACCCGGACAACGCGATGCTGCTGGTCCAAGCGGCGGCGTCTTATCATGCCGCATCGCATGGCGGGCGGCTGATCGCCGGGGAATTCGAACGCGGGGGAGAGCGGCGTTTCGGGAGGCGTTCGCTGGGACCGGATGAGGTTCCTGAAGCTTCAGCCGGTGCATGGGTGAACACGTTCTATCACGATCAGGTTCGCTCGCTCCAGCTCTTCCGCGAGGCCGTCAGCAAAGCCAAAAACGATGGCGAGCGCTACCGGGCGTGGGAGCAATTTTCGATATTCCAACGCGGAGAGGCATGGAAACTCCAGACTCTCACGCCTATCGAAACTCTCCCCGAATGGGGCGAACCGGGACCACAAGGCGGCACCGAAGGCGCGCCGTGGGCGAAGGACGGACCGGTGCTCTACGAAGGTCCCGCATCCTGGGAGGCCGCGAAAAACGACGGCGAGCGCTGGCGTTTCGCGCTCGCGGAACGGGTCCGGCTCAAGCCTGAAGCGGCGGCGGGCGTCACGCTCGAACTTGCGGATTTCTCCAATTCCCAATTCGGCACGGAAACGCTCTCGTCCTATGGTTGGTGGCGGCAGCAGGATCCTGATAGCGCGAAGGGGATTCTCGAAATAGACACGCTCGCCGAGGACGAGTGTCTCGCGAAAACCTCGGATGGCGTCCGCCGTTTCAAGCTACCTGCTAGCCATCACTTCATCGCACTCTATCGCTCGATCATGAACGAAAGCGAGACTGCCGGAGACAAGCTCGTTCAAATTTTCCTCAACCGCCACCAGTATGACAGGGCCCGCGAAGTTTTGGAGCAAACCATCGCCAAACACGGTTCCGGCACTAACGACCATCGCCCCAAGCTTCTCAAACAAATCACCGGCAACTGGGGCCGCTTCGAGCCCGCGGCAACCGTCCCCGCCGGGGTGAAACCCAAGCTGACGCTGGTATTCCGCAATGCCACCGCCATCCAGTTCACCGCCGCCCCCGTGGACATGGAGGCGGTGCTCAAGGACACGCTCGACTTTCTGAAAAGCAACCCGGCCCAGCTCGACTGGCACATCAATCCCTCACAAATTGCCAGCCAGCTCATTCGGGAAAACCAGTCCAAGTTCATCGGGAAAACCGCCGCGAGCTGGGCGACTAAACTCACTCCCCGCGACAAACACCGCGACACCCGCGCCGATCTGGAAGTCCCGCTCGACAAGGCCGGTGCTTGGTGGATCAGCGGAAGATTGGACGGCGGCAACGAGTTTCACACGCTCGTCTGGATCGTGGACTCCGTGCTGGTGCAGAACGACGTGGGCGGCAAGAAGCAGTGGTGGGTTGCCGATGCCGCGAGCGGCGCGCCGGTGGTGGGAGCAGACATCGAGTTTTTCGGTTACCGGACCATTCGTCTTGAACGGAAAAATCCTCTAGACCGGCGGATGGAAGTTCGCACCAAGGGATTCAATCGCACGAGCGATGATGATGGCAAGACGCTGCTCAAGCCCGGCGATTGTGAGAATAATTTCCAGTGGCTCGCCATCGCCCGCAAGCCGGATCGCTCGCCCGCGTTTTTCGGATTCCAGCACTATCAAATCGAAGTTCCCCAGCTCGAAAACGCCAACCGCGACATCGCCTACGGCATCTCGGACCGGCCGCTCTACAAACCCGGTGACACGGCGCATTTGAAGTTCTATCTCCGCAATGTTGGCTATTTCAAACCGAACGAAGACGCCTACGCGAATCAGTCCGGGACGCTCGTTCTAACTAACGGCCGCGGCGAGGAAGTGTTGAAAATCCAAAATCTCAAAACTGACGCGCTCGGCGCGGTGGAGAGCGAAGTCGTGATTCCCAAGGATGCAGTGCTTGGGAATTGGAGTGCGGTTTTCCGGATCGGCGAGCGGATTTCTACTTTTGTTAGCTTGCGTGTGGAGGAATACCGCAAGCCGGAATACGAGGTGAAAGTCGAGGCTCCGGACGAGCCGGTGAAGCTCGGTGACAAATTCACGGCGACTGTGAAGGCGACTTACTTCCACGGCTCGCCGGTGCGAAATGCCAACGTCGAGATCATCGTGAAACGTGGCTCGATTGGTGAACGCTGGTTCCCGGTCTGGCGCTGGGATTGGCTGTATGGCCCCGGTGCTTGGTGGAATGGCAGCGAGGCGCCATGGCATCCGACTTGGAAAAGCTGGGGTTGCATTCCGCCGCACCCGCCATGGTGGCAGGAGAACCGCTGGACGCCGGATGAGTTAGTCACCAAGCGCAATGTCGCGATCGGTCCCGATGGCACGGCCAAAATCGAAATCGACACCGCGCCCGCCAAGGAAATCCATGGCGACATGGATGCGAAATACACCATCGAGGCCCGCGTGGTGGATGCGTCGCGCCGCGAGGAACGCGGCAGCGGTTCGGTGATCGCCGCGCGCAAACCGTTCGAGGTCGTGGTGTGGATGGATCGAGGCTACACCCGCGCCGGGGAACAGGTCGAGGCGACGATTTCCGCCGCCTCGCTGGCTGGGAAGCCGGTCGTCGGTGCGAAGGGAAAACTTGTCATCTTCAAACTCACCCGCGGGGAGAATGGTCGCATCGACGAGAAGGAAATTCAGTCATTCGCGGTAGAGACCGATGCCCAAGGTGAAGTGAAGCAGCGCTTTGCCGCGCCCGCCACCGGCCAATACCGCCTGGCGGCCAGCCTCTCCATGAAGAACGGCGATCCGGTGGAGGGCGCGACGATTCTCAACGTCCACGGTCCCGGCCGCGCCGATCCTGCGGATTGGCATTTCGGCCCGTTGGAAATCACCGTCGACAAGCCGTCCCATGCCGCCGGCGAGACGGTGAAGCTCCGCGTGAACAGCGACAAGGACAACGCCAACGTCTGGCTCTTCCTCCACATCGCAGGCCCCGCCGGTCGCGAGGCCCGCCGCATCCAGCTCGATGGCAAGAGCCTGGAAGTCGATGTCCCGCTCGATTTGCGCGACATGCCTAACATGTATATTGAAGGCGTCAGCGTCCATGGCGCGAAGGTCCACACCGCGGTCCGGCAAATTTTGCTACCGCCGGTTAGCAAGTTGATCGAAGTCACGCTGGAGCCTGCGAAAAGCCGGGTAAAGCCGCGCGAAACTTCCGCCCTGCGCGTCACCTTGCGCGATGCTGAAGGCAAGCCGGTCATCGGCACCGCCGTGCTGACGGTTTATGACAAATCGCTCGAAGCGATCACTGGTGGTTCTAACGTCGGGGTAATCCATGAGAATTTCTGGACGTGGAAAAACAATTATTATCCGGGAGATACCGGCCATTCCATCCCCGATTCGCCGGGAAATCTGCTCCGCCCGAAAACCATCGGGATGCAATCGCTCGGGCGTTTCGGCGACGAGGGACGTTATGCGGGGAAGGGCATGGGAGGCGGTGGTTTTGGCGCGAGGTCTAGGATGATGGAGAGCGACCCATTTAGCGATTCTGCTGGCGGTGCTTCAATGATGGCGATGGCCGCGTCCGCAGCTCCGAAAGGCAAAATGGCAGGAGAAGGTGATCCCCTTGCGGGCACCGCCGCGCCCGCCGCGACTCCCACCCTCGTCCGCAAGGATTTTGCCGACCTCTTGAAATGGTCCGGTGCGATCCAGACCGACGCCGAGGGCCGCGCCGAAATTCCGCTGGAGTTTCCGGACAACCTCACCACTTGGAAAGCCCGCGTCTGGGTGCTTGGCAAAGGCACGCAGGTCGGCGAGGGCAGCGCGGAAATCATCACCTCCAAGGAATTGCTGGTTCGTCTGCAAGCACCGCGTTTTCTGGTAGAACGCGACGAGTCGGTCTTCAGCGCAGTCGTCCAGAACGATCACGACGCGCCGAAGACCGTAAAGGTTACACTCGAAATGGATAGCGATAACCTGGAAGCCATCGACGGCGCGCCGCAGACCGTGGAAATCGCCGCGCGTTCGGAAGCCCGCGTCGATTGGCGGGTCAAAGCACTGCGCGAAGGCGAGGCGACGTTCCGGATGCGTGCCGATTCCGGCGACGATGGCGATGCCGTCGAGCGCAAGCTGCCGGTCCTCGTCCACGGCATGTCGCGGCAGGACGCGTGGAGCCGCGCGGTCGAACCGGGCGCGGATTCCGCTAAAATTCAAATCGAAGTGCCCGAGCAACGGCGGCCGGATCAATCAAAGCTAACCGTTCGCTTTTCACCCACCATCGCCGGCGCGGTGGTGGATGCAATTCCCTATCTGGCGAGTTATCCGCATGGCTGCACCGAGCAGACGCTCAACCGCTTCGTGCCTGCCGTGATCGCCCAACAGCTGTTGCGCGATCTCAAGATCAATCTCGCGGAAGTGAAAGCGAAGCGCACCAATCTCAACCCGCAGGAACTCGGAGATTCCGCCGAGCGCGCGGCGCAGTGGAAGCAATGGCAGACAAACCCGGTCTTTGACGAGGTGGAGATGGAGAAGATGGTCGCGAAGGGCGTTGAGAAACTCATCTCCATGCAGAACACCGACGGCGGCTGGGGCTGGTTCTCCGGCTACGGCGAGGTTTCCTATCCGCACACCACGGCGGTGGTGGTCCATGGTTTGTTAGTTGCGAAGCAGAACGGCGCGAACATCCCAGATGCGATGTTGAACTCCGGCATCGCCTGGCTGATGGCGTATGAGCGCAAGCAGGCTGCCGCGCTGCAACTCCACGTCGAGCGCGATGCGTTGCGCAAGGAAGGCAAGAAAATCAAGGACTCGAAGAAGTATGAAAAATCCACGTGCGACGCGATGGACGCGTTCGTCCGGCTCGTTCTGGGCGAGGCCAAACGCGATTCGGAGCCGATGCTGGCGTTTCTCTATCGGGATCGTGTCAGCCTGCCGGTGTATGGCAAGTGCCTGCTCGGTCTGGAGCATCACCGCAAGGGCGACGAGGCGCGCCGTGATGAAGTGATGCAAATGATTTCCCAGCACCTCAAGCGCGACGCGGAAAACCAGACGGCATTTCTCGACCTGCAAAACACGAATTACTGGTGGAACTGGTATGGCAGCGAGGTTGAGGCGCACGCGTGGTATCTTAAGCTGCTCGCCGCCGTGAAGCCGCAGGACGCTGATACGCGCGGCTTGGTGAAGTATTTGGTGAACAACCGCAGACACGCGAGTTTCTGGGAATCCACGCGCGACACCGCGTTCGCCATTGAGGCCATCGCCAGTTATTTCAAAGCCAGCGGCGAGGACGCTCCTGAGATGGAAGTGGATGTTTTGCTCGACGGGAAATCGCTGCGCAAGGTTTCGATCAACCGGGAAAACCTCTTCACCTTCGACGGCACGGTCACGCTCACGGGCGATGCCGTGACCACGGGGAAACACGAAATCCAGTTTAAAAAGTCCGGCAAGGGCGCGCTTTATGCCAACGCCTATCTGGAAGTCTTCACTCTCGAAGACAAGCTCCGCGCCGCCGGGCTGGAGGTGAAGGTGCAGCGCCGGATTTCCAAACTCATCGCCTTGGAAAAGGAAACCGAAGTGCCGGACTCCAGCGGATTGATCGCGAAACAACAGGTCGAGCGATTCCGTCGCGAACCGCTGACGGACGGGGCGAAACTTGGATCCGGCGACCGCGTGGAAGTGGAGCTGATCCTCGAAAGCAAGAACGACTACGAGTATCTGATTTTCTCCGATGCCAAGGCGGCCGGCTTCGAAGCGCTCGAAGCGCTGAGTGGCTACGTCGGCGGTGGTGACGGGTTCAGCGCTTACATGGAGCCGCGCGACCGGACGGTGGATTTCTTCATCCGTGCCCTGCCGCGCGGGACGCACACGCTCCGTTACCAGCTCCGCGCCGAGGCACCGGGGATTTACAAGGCGCTACCCGCGACGGCGGAGGCGATGTATGCCCCCGAACTGAGAGGGAACTCGGAGGATTTAAAGTTGGAAATTTCAGAATAGTCCGGCGGAGACAGCAGCCGGTCAGACAGATCACTTAAACTCGATGTGAAATTAACCGCATTGAGGACGGTGGTGCGGCAGAAAAGCGCCATGCCGGGGCACACCGTTGAAAGCTCGATCCAGCCCGAGGCGGTGCCACATGCCGGCCACCGCGCGGCCGAGGATTTCCACGTCGCCGCGCGCGTCGTGGCGGCGGATGCCTTGCTGGTCGATCCGCAGGCGGGAAATCAGGTGGTCTAGCGAGTGGCCGGTGCCGCGGGTTTTGCCGAATAACATCTTCGACATGTGGATGGAGTCGATGCTGTGGACCTCGCGCATCGGCAAGCCGTGGCGGCGGCAGGTGGCAGCTAGAAATTTGCTATCAAACCTCAAGCCGTTATGCGCGATGAGGGTGGAGTCCCCCGACCAAGCGGCGAACTCGCACAGCACTTCCTCCGGTCGGTTCGCATCGACGACGTGGCGGTTTCCAACACCCGTGTAATTTTCGATGAACGAGGAAATCGGCCGCCGTGGCTTCGCAAAGCTGGCGAACGTCTCCTCCGGGCAGAGGCTGCCCGCCGTGAACCGCATGGCCGCGATCTGGATGAACTCGTCATGCTCCGGGTCCAATCCGGTCGTTTCCAAGTCATAGACCACGAAGGTCTCCCCGGCGTGCTGGCGGTCCGTCCAGTAGAACGAATGCCGGCACTCGGGGCAATCCACGCGCGTCCCCATCGCGGACTTGGGTCCGGTCAGGCTATTCTTGCATTCCGGGCAGAAGGCTTTCATCAGCCCATTGCTTTCTCCATCAGCTTGTTCATTCGGGAAACCGTGTCGCGGGCGTCCTCTAGCAAGCCTGCGGCGATCAACGCGTTGTCGAGCAGTTGCAGCGCCACCAGCTTGGCCAGCTCCGGGCTGGAATCCTTGGCCTCGGCGAGCTTCTTGACCAGCGGATGACGCGGGTTGATTTCCAGCTCCACCTTGATCTCGTCTTTGAAATTCTCGTCCATCGCCTTCATCATCTGGCGCATCTGCGGGCTCATGCCGTCCGTCGGAACGAGCGCGATCACCGGGCTTTCTACCAACCGCTTGCCGCTGGCAACCCGCGTCACGCGGTCGCCAAGTTCGGCCTTGAGAAATTCGCAAAGCGCGGCCGTCTGCTCTTCGGAGAGAGCGTCACCCTCCGGCGCGTGCTCTTCCAACTCCACTCCGCCGTGGCGGATGGAAACGAGCTTCTTGCCTTCGAACTCCCCGAGGGACTCGACGACGTATTCGTCCACCGCATCGGTGAAATAAACGACTTCCAACCCGCGCGCTTTGAAGGCTTCCACGTAAGGGCTGCTCTCCACTTGCTCGCGGCTCGCACCTACCAGATAGTAAATCGATTCCTGCCCGTCCTTCGCCCGCGAGACGTAGTCCGTGAAACCGCAGACCGCGCCTGGTTCCGTGAGCGATGACTCGAAGCGCAGCAGCTTGGCCAGCGCGTCGCGGTTCGAATAGTCGGTGGCGATGCCTTCCTTGAAAAAGCGGTCGAATTTCTTGTAAAAGCTGCGGTATTTCTCCGGATCGGCTTCGGCCTCCTTTTCAAACATCTTGATCACGCGCTTGCTGATGACCGCACCGAGTTTGCGGATCAGCGCGCTGTCCTGCATCGTTTCCCGCGAGATGTTGAGCGGCAGATCCGCGCTATCGACCACGCCCTTCATGAAGCGCATCCAATCGGGCAGCAGGCCTTTCGGGTCGGCGTCGATGAGCACCTTCTTCGAGTAAAGCGAGACGCCGCCCTCGACCTTGCCGAAGCCCATTCGCTCGGGATTCTCGCTCGGCGCGAAAACCAGCGCGTTGATCGCGATCGGCGCGTCGGCGCTGAAGTGCAGGCGATAGGCCGGCTCGTCAAATGCCTTGCACGCGAATTGATAGAACGCCTTGTATTCGTCCTCAGAAATCTCCGACTTGTTTTTCAGCCACAGCGCTTCCACCTCGTTGACGCGGGTGCCGTTGAGGAAAATCGGGAAGCCGACGAAATTGCTGTAACGCTCGATCAGGTGCTTGATGCGGGTGTCCTCGGCATACTCGCCGAGTTCCTCCTTCAGGTGCATCACGACTTTCACCCCGCGCGACTGGCCGGGTGAATCCTCGATTTCATAACCGGTCTTGCCATCGCTGATCCAGACGAGCTCCTCGCCCCCCGCGCGCCAGCTGCGGCTGTGGACCCTCACCTCGTCCGCCACCATGAACGCCGAATAAAACCCGACGCCGAACTGGCCGATCATGTTGCCCGGCGTGCTGCCGCTATCCTTCACCGACTTGAGAAACGCCTTGGTCCCCGAGTGGGCGATGGTGCCGAGGTTTTTCACCAATTCCTCGCGAGTCATCCCGATACCGGCATCCGAAATCGTCAGGGTTTTCGCCTCGGCATCAGTGGTGATGTGGATCTCCAACGGCAAGGTCGGCTCATGCACATCCTTTTCCGTGGCCTCGATGTGGCGGAGTTTTTCCATCGCATCCGAAGCGTTGGAAATCAGCTCGCGGAGGAAAATCTCCTTGTCGGTGTAAAGGGAATGGACGACCAAATCGAGCAATTGCTGGATCTCGGCTTGGAAGACGTGTTTTTCGACGGTTGTTTCGCTCATGGTAAAATGTGTTGGGGGTTCCTTGGAACGGCGGGACCATAGCGATCATGGCCCGGCTGTCAAAATTTCCGCAAGTGCGGATTCAGTGCCAGCGATTTGAGCGGGAAGTTCCGGTGAATTTCCCCCACCCGTTATGTTCGCTGGTGGGTGCGCACGGTTCGTGCTTCATTCCGGCGAATGCATCGGGAACAACAGCGACTCGCCGAGGATAAAGCGGGCGGAAAAAAATGGCGAAGGTGGGGACCCTTTCTCAGCGAACGCCAATGGGGCACCGTGCGGGAGGATTATTCCGACCACGGCAACAGCTGGGCCAGCTTTCCGCACGACCACTCGCGCCGCCGCGCCTACCGCTGGGGAGAGGACGGGTTGCAGGGCTGGACCGACCGCCAATGCCGGATGTGCTTCGCCCCCGCGCTGTGGAACGGCAACGACACGATTCTTAAGGAGCGCCTCTTCGGCCTCGGCGGCAATGAGGGGAATCACGGCGAGGACGTAAAGGAATGCTACTACTACCTCGATTCCACGCCCACTCACTCCTACACCAAGGCGCTCTATAAATACCCGCAAGCCACTTTTCCCTACACCGCGATCCGCGAGGGAAACCAAGCGCTCGGCCGCAGCGGTCCCGAGTTGGAACTCGCCGACATGGGCTATTTTGACGATGGAAAATATTTCGACATCGTCCAAGAGGTCGCCAAACGCACCCCTAACGACATCCTGTGGCGCATCACCGTGACCAATCACAGCAAAAAAGCCGCACCGATCCACGTCCTGCCCTCGCTCTGGTTCCGCAACATCTGGAGCTGGGAAAACAACCGGGAAATGCCCGTCAACAAGCCCGCCATCACCGGCGACGGCACGGCACTCATTGCGCGGCACGAATCGTTAGGCGATTTCCGGCTACTCGTTGATTCGCCGGATTTCCCGGGCTGCGTGCCCTGGCTCTTCACCGAGAACGAGACGAACTGCGCGAGCGTCTTCGGCACGCCCAATCCCACGCCCTACGTCAAGGACGCCTTCCATCGTTACCTGATCCACGGCGAAAAATCCGCAGTATCCCCCACTCTATCCGGTACCAAGGCCGCCGCGCATCTGAAATTCATGATCCCCGCGGGGAAATCCATCACCGTGCGCTGCCGGCTGCACTCGCTCAAGGAGGCTAACGGATTTGATGGCTTCGAGGAATTTGACCAAGTTTTCCTCCAACGAATTGCCGAGAGCGACGCGTTCTATGACGATGTCATTCCCAAAGGCATTTCCCGCGACGAGCGCCTGATCTGTCGCCAGGGCTACGCCGGCCTGTTATGGACCAAGCAGTTTTTCCACTACGTCATCGAGGACTGGCTGAAGGGCGAAAAAAACGGCGAACCGCCATCCGAAGCCCGGCTCAAAGGGCGCAACGCGGATTGGCGGAACTTCCACGCCCGCGACATCCTTTCAATGCCGGACAAGTGGGAATACCCGTGGTTCGCCGCGTGGGACACCGCCTTCCACATGATTCCCTTCTCCGCCGTGGACCCGGACTTTTCCAAAGACCAGCTCCTGCTGCTGCTCCGCGAGTGGTACATGCACCCTAACGGCCAGCTCCCCGCCTACGAGTGGAACTTCTCGGACGTCAACCCGCCGGTCCACGCCTGGGCCGTTTGGCGGGTTTATAAAATCGCCGATGAAAAGGGCAACCGCGACCTGTTATTCCTCGAACGTGCCTTCCAAAAACTCCTGCTCAACTTCACCTGGTGGGTCAACCGCAAGGACATCGAAGGCCGCCACGTCTTCGGCGGCGGCTTCCTCGGCCTCGACAACATCGGAGTCTTCGACCGCTCCCATTCGCTCCCCGGCGGCGGGCGGCTCAACCAAGCGGACGGCACCGCGTGGATGGCTTCGTTTTGCCTAACGATGCTTTCAATGTCGCTCGAACTCGCCATGGAAAATCCCGCCTACGAGGACATCGCGTCAAAATTTTTCGAACACTTCGTCAACATCTGCGACGCGATCAATTCCCTCGGCGGCACCGGACTCTGGGACGACTACGACGGCTTCTACTACGACCAGCTCATCATTAACCACCGCGAGCCGATCCCACTACGCATCCGCTCGCTGGTCGGCTTATTACCGATGTGCGCGGTGACCGTGATCAAGCAGAAAACCATCGACGCGCTGCCGAGTTTCCGAAAGCGGATGGACTGGTTTCTCGTCAACCGCCCGGACCTGCTCAAATACATCACCGTCCGCCGCGTCCACGGCAACAAGAACCCCGGCCGCTGCCTGCTCGCCATCCCATCCGAGGCAAGACTCCGCAAGAGCCTCGCCTACATGTTGGATTCAAAGGAATTTCTATCCAATTTCGGCATCCGCTCGCTGAGCAAGGCGCACGAGGAAAAGCCCTTCGTCTTCGAGCACCACGGCCAGCGCCACGAGGTCCCCTACACGCCGGGCGAGGCCACCACCGACATGTTCGGCGGCAACTCGAACTGGCGCGGACCGATCTGGTTTCCGATCAACTTCCTCATCATCGAAGCGCTCGAACGCTACGACTATTTCTACGGCGACACCTTCAAGATCGAGTATCCCACCGGCTCCGGAAATCTCGTGACGCTCCGCCAGGTCGCCATCGACCTGTGCGACCGCCTGATCTCGCTGTTCCTGCCAGATGAGAATGGCTACCGCCCTTGTTTCGGCGAGGCCGAGCGCTACAGCGACGTCAAGCACTGGCAGGACTTGCTGTTATTCCACGAGTATTTCCACGCCGAGACCGGCGAGGGACTCGGTGCCTCGCACCAGACCGGTTGGACCGCGCTCGTCGTCCGCCTCGTCCGCGAGCGCCGGGAAAAACTCACTCACTCGCTGAATTTCGCCGCCGCAGCCGGCGACGGCGTGTCAGGCTCCTAACGAAGAACGTGACCCGGCTGTCGCCGCCGGAACACAGGTGGGATGGGGGAACAGGTCTGGATGCCTAGGGTAATGCTGGACTAGGCGTGGTGCAGCAAAATCGAGTTCGCGGCGAAGTGGTCGGATAGAATGTCTGAGACAATGACCAACGGCGTGCCGGACCCGACGAGGTTTGGTTGGCCAGCACGCCGCGGCGGGTGAGCACCGCCAGCAGGTGTCCGGGAGGAAAGCGTTTCAGCGACAATCCCGCATCGGTCAATCCTTGCGGGGGCATTTCACCAGGGCGGTTGGCTGACGAAATTTGGTTCCGAAGCAACTTCATCGTAATAGCGGTGAAACACCGGACACGCAGAACCGGACATCGGGGGAACCAGCCAAGACCAGTCGCCAGGCACGATTCGTCCGCATTTTCCTTCGAGCTCGACGTGCCGCATGAATTGGGAGGAGGCGGTGTGGTGGTCGACGATGGTAACGCCTGCTTCGTGGAAGGAGTGCAGCACGGCGGTGTTGAGCTCCACGAGGGCCCTGTCTTTCCACAAGCTCCGGCGACAGCGCATGTTGAGTCCCATGCGTCTGGCGATGCGAGGCAGTTGGTTATAGCGGTTCTCATCTCCCAGGTTCCTTGAAGCGATCTCGGTAGCCATGTAGTGGCCGCTAAAAGGAGCTGCGGTGAAGCGCCAGCCTCCTCCGACGAGTGCCATGTCGGATACGACCGGCACTGCATGCCACTTGAGTCCCAATGCCGCAAACCAGGAAAGGTTGGGGTGGGAGATCGGCACTTCCATGACCGATTCCCGGGGAAGTGGGTAAAAACGGGATTTTCCTCGGGGCATGCCGATCACCAGAGGCAGTAAGTCGAAATGGCTGCGCTCCCGGGGCGGCTGCCAACCCAAGGCGATCACTTTGCGGGTGAATTCCAATTGCTCGGGATCACCCGTGATCGATCCGTCGCCTTCAAGGTAGCCCGCGTATCGGACGAGTTGGCGGTTCCAAATCCGGATGCCTGGCTCATTTTCCCGGGCAGGTGGAAACACAGTGATCGCGGAACGAATTTTCCCGGCACGGGTCGCGAGGCGAAGGTGCGCGACGCAAGCGTCGAATATATCATCAGGATTTACGGCCGTGCGTGCGTCTATCACCTTAAGTTTTTGCCAAAACAAGCGACCGATGCAGCGCGCGCTGTTCCTCCACGCAAGTCTCGCCATCATGGCAAGCTCGTTTTCGGGCAGGGTTGCGCTGGGATCCCGGAGGGGTGAGGAAGTCGACATGGTGCGATGGCTGGTGTGATTGCGATTTCGAATTTAGCGGTAAATTCCGCTGTCTGGAACTTCGAGGAGCTCAAATGCAAAGTTTGCATTTTGTGGATGGGTTTCTGAAAACGGAAACAGGACATCAGTTGAAAACCCCACCCAGGATAATACTCATACACCAATGAAGTTAATCGACTGCGTAAGTGAGGGACACGGGATAGTTTATGAGTCCGCGTCGGAGTATCGAAAAAAGCCGGATGCCTTGAGTATTTGTCCTTCGGACAGCTTGTTTGATACGATGGATCGCGTTCTCTGTCATCTGCGGTTGTCCAATATGAATCTCAGCAGCCTTCATTTGTTGATGATCCTTTATCCTCTGGAAAACCGCCGTCTCAAGCTGAATGTTTTGGCATCCCGGATGGGGATTACCTGCGCCGGAATCACCAAGGTTGCCGACTCGCTTGATCAAATGGGGTTCACTTTTCGTTCCGTGGTCCCCGGGGACCGTCGGTCGATATTCATGACGATAACGATCAAAGGGGCCGCGTTTGCCGAATCTATCGAGAAGTCGCTGGTCTCATGTATCCGTGAGAAGGAAGCGATGGGCACCGGCGTTTGAAAGCCCATTGGGGATTTTAGTTTTCCGGCTGTGTACGTCCCCACAGCTTCTACAGATTTGTCTCAAGCGGGGGGGGAAGACAATTTTCCTAAGAGAAGTTTCGCAACATCCAGCGAGGTCAGCCCGAGACGAACTACCTCCGAGGATATCAAAAAAGGCTGCGAAGGATTTTGTGCCTGTCACTCAGTGAGGTAGTGCGCAGCGGAGAAATTCGGTGCTTTTAGCACATCCCCCCCGGGATTAAATTTCTCCGCTGGCACTGGTTGGGGACTAGCCCCGCCGCCCGGCGCCATCCCCCCGGATAGCGCGGAACGGAAATTCACTGGAAAGTGTGACAAGGAAAGCCCTCAGGCCGACACCCGCCGACTTGTGGGCTCTCCTTGCCCTTCTTGGGCTTGAAAGCCCGGCCTGTCCCGTAGCGACACCCGAGGCGCTGTGGACAGAAAAGCGAGGCGGTGGGGCAGCCCACATTACAGCGGCCGGATTGGAGATTCCGGCCGCTGAAGTGGTTCTCGACAGCGCCCCCTTACAGGCACACTCCCTACCCATCGACGACGGGTGAGAATTGCAGCCCTGAGATCTTGAGAAAAACTTCATGAGTTGGTAACAGGTGTGGATTGGTGCGCGAACGCTCGTTGTCTTGACAGGCAGAATTTTCACTTGCAACGGACGCATAAGAACCTGGATGTTCGATAATTCCCCCGAATTGTGCACAAGTTGCACAACCGGTCCAAGGTGTGCTAAAACGCGATGAGGGAAAGTCGAACGACGCCAGAATGGCTTGGGAAAGTCTTGCGCTTTACATGCCCAAGTCAGATCTTAGCTCGTTAGCCAGCCGTTGATTTGTGCGATCAAGAGGTCATTAAATGCATTGACTAGTCGAATCGTGCAATCTTTGCATTCGGTGCCCGGTTTTTGTGAATTTCCCGATAATCAAGCAGCTTGGCTCGAATTATCCCGTCTCTGGGACAGGAGGTGAACAATTTTAAACTTCAAGCAGACAAACAAAGTTGGTTTTATTTTGAACTACTGCTAATTGAATCCAGTCACCACTTTTAAAATTTGCCGATGATGGACAAGCAGTTGCAGGGACGAATTTTGATCGTGGAGGACGATGTCTCAACGCGGCGAATCTTGTCGCTGTTTTGCAGTCAGCAGGGGTTGCAGTCGCTGGAATGTTCTTGCAGCGCTGACGCGCTTCGATTGATTGAGGAGCCGGTGTTAGCCATCATCTTGGACTTGGGCTTGCCGGACGGTGATGGCGTGGAACTGTTGCGCAAGCTTCTGAAGGAAAAGCCATGGGTGCCCTGCTTTATTTTAACCGCCCGGGATTCGGCGCGCGTCGCCGTCGAATGCATCAAGGCGGGGGCGAGGGATTATTTTACCAAACCCGTGGATCTTGCGGCACTTTTCTCCGCGATATGCGACGCGGTGAAGCGGGTGAATTCAGTCGCGCCCGACCTGGTCGATTCGCCGTTCGCAAGCCTCAAGAGCGCTAACTGGTTATCGAAGACCGGCCGTGAAAGCCATGCCTTGGTCTCGAACGCAGCCCTATCGGATCAGCCGATCTTGATAACCGGTGAACCGGGAGCAGGCAAAGTCAGGTTTGCCAAAATGATTCATGAGGCGGGCGTGAATCCCAAGGGGCCGCTGCGGATTCTCAGGATTGGCGACCCCGGCATCAAGTGTGTTGAAGCCGCGTTGTTTGGCAGGTGCGGCGGGGCGGCGGAAAATCCAGTCCGGGGCGAGCTCCAACGCTCTGCGGGGGGAACTTTGCTGATTCATGGATTGGAGGATTTGTCCCAGCCGTTCCAATCGAAAATAGCGGAGATTCTGAACATCGGCCAATTTCAGCAGCCGGGTTCCAAGATGATATTTCCGGTTTCTTGCCGGATCATCTGCACCGCGTCCGTAGATCTCGCCGGAGAGGCTGCTGGTGGCCGCTTCTCGAAGAAACTGTGGTTCAGTCTGAAACCCATGCATATCCGGCTGCTGCCACTGCGGCGGCGGATTGAGGATCTCCCCGTCTTCTGCGAACAGTTTATTACGAGTTTCTGCGTGGCCGCCAAGCGCCCCCGCCTGTCCATCAGTGCGCCGGCGATGGAAGTCCTGCTGCAGCACGACTGGCCCGGAAACCTGGATGAGCTGCGCCACTGTATCGAGGCGGCGTGCCGGAACACGAAGGGATCGATCATCGGGACTGCGGATTGCTCTTCTTACCTATGGGATCCAGCGAAGCGTGGGGAAGGTTCGTCGGCCATTGTGGTGGGGAGCGCTCGAATCGAGGAAATGGAACGCGCCTCGCTGGTGGCAGCGCTGGCCCTTTGCGCGGGGAACCGCCGCCTCGTTGCCAAACGTCTTGGTGTGAGTCTCCGGACGGTTTACAACATGCTCAAACGGTATGATCTCGCAGGCAAACGACAGCCACGAGATCTCAAATAGCCGCCCCCCGATCACTTTATGAAGAATCGTCCGGATCTGCTCGATATCGACCAGCTCGTTTCCCTGGGAGATCTCACCGGCGGCGAGATCTATCAGATTGTCGATGATTTCGCCAGCTGCCTTATGGATCGGGTCGCCGACTTGAGGGCCTTTAGCCCGGAGCGAAACATGGGAGAAATGAGGATGGCCGTGCATCAGATCAGGGGGGCCGCCCTGAGCTGCGGATTTTTGTGCGTGGCATCCATGCTGGAGCAGGACGGTGTCAGCGACGCGATTAATTTTTCGAGATTGGAAGCATGCGCGTTGGAATCTATCGGCGCGTGGAAACGTTTTCTATCAGTCGTTCGCTCTTGACCCGGCGGCTTGCCATCTTCAACTGGAAGTCTGACGGGGCCGCGCTTTACCGCGCTCCGCGGCTCGGGCAAAGTCGACGGCGGTCGCACGGTTTACGGTTTCAGGACAACCTCGCATTCTTCGAGCATTTTGGATAATTCTCCGGGCAGCCGCCAAGTTGCCTGGGCCATGCTGTTGCGGAAACACGCGGCCGCCTCGCCGGCGCGGCTCTTTTGCTGGTCGATCCGGCCAAGAGTTCCTGCGGAAATACTGAGTTCATAGAGATACTGGCCCTTGAAGGCATGCGCCATGAAAAGCGACTCGTTGCACCCCTGGCTGATGATGGCGTGATCGTGCAGGCGCATGGCCGATTTGACGTCGCCCGCCCATCCCAAGACGCAGGCGAGCTGGAGGGCCGTTCCGGGGTTGCCACGCCATTCGGTCACCGAATCACGAAGCCGCTGCTGGTAGCGTGTGGCCAGGTATTCCCGCGCTTGCTGGCTTTTGAGCTGGTAGATGCAGTCGATTCCCGCAGCCAAGACCTTGCGGTCGATGCCGAGGCCGTGGTGGCTTTCCATCAGGCAAAGGAGGCTCTGGAAGCGTTTCAGGTTGCTCATCTGTTGAGGATGATAGAGCGGCCTCCACGCTTGTACGAGTGCCATGCCGAGCGTTGATCCAAACCACAAGAGGGGAATCGCGCATCCCGCCAACGCGAGTTTTCCGGCCATCTGCAATTTGCGTCCGGCGGCGGTGATCTCCCTGCCGCAGGGAGCCTCATCCGGCGGGGGCAGAGGGTTTTTTTCGTCGGAACACTTCTCGGCGATGCTCCTCATCGAATGCCGGAGAGCCTTGGTATTTAGGGTTTTGTTCCAGAATATGAGATCGTATCCGCATGTCAGCCAATCCTCCTTTTTCGAACCAAGAAGCAGCGCGGTCAGTGCGGAAACCGCCCCCCGCTGGCCGGAAAAGAAATCGGCAACGTGATTCTCAACCGCTGTCAAAAACAACTGCTGCTGGCGGGAATCTCTGCGGCCAGGGGTAATTTGCGCCCGTGTGGCGCTGGCATGGGTGTTCCACATGCCCCGGCTGATTCGTCCGAGAATGAGCGCGGCGAGGAACGATCCGGGGGCGGTCTGAAACACGAAGCTGAAGTTGGATTGAGCGAGCATCGCGGCAAGGGCGGCCGCCTCCCACAAGTTGGCGGGCGAATCGAGGCGCTTCGCGAGACGCCAGAAAAGCCGGATCAGTGGCGCAGCAATGAGGACGGCCATCATGACGAGTGCGGGATAGCCGTAGTCCACGGCGAGTTGCAACGCTTCATGATGGACCATGGTGGGTTCCGAGTTCAGACCGGTAAGCACGTGGAAGACATTCCAGGAAAAGCTCCCCGCGCCTCCACCGATCCACGGATGCTGCTTTGCAATCTCAATGGCTGCTTGCCAAAACTCGATCCTGCATCCGTCGTCATAGAAGCCGGCCGAACCCATCTTGCGGCCGATCAGCGGGACCACGGAGGTTCCGAATATGATTGTCATGGCGACGAGGACCGAAACCGGAAGCCAAGTGCTTAAGGCGGAACCCGAGTCCCGGAATGCGCGTGCCAGCATAAGTGCCGCGAGCATGGCAACCATGAATGCCAGGGCTAAATTGCCACCCCGCGAGAGGGTGAGAGGAATGGAGGCCAAGGCGCAAATGCTGCCGCACGTCATGACGGTTTTCAGCAATCCTCGCTCCTTCCATCGGCCGGATGCTAGCAGGCCGGCGCAACCAAGACAAAAGGACGCCGATTCATTGTAGTGTGCGAACAGGCCTGAGGGAAAGCCGCCCGAGCGGCCTGGATAGATCAGGTTCCACTCGGGATTTGTCGTCTGTATCAGCGTACAGGACAAATGGATCACCGCGACGACGGCAAGGCCGGTGAAGAGGCAACGAGACTGGTTTGCTCCCATTAGTTGGCCAACGAGGTGGCCTGCGGCAGCCATGCCGATCAGGGCCGCATTGTGTGCCGCCGAAGCCGCGTCAGGCGAGTTCGCCGCGCGGAGCAGAAGCAAGCCGAGCAACAGCAGGAAGAGACACGCGTGAAGGCTTACTCTGCGGACATCCCGCCGGTATCTGTGCGCGAGCGCCAGTAACGCGGCACCGGCCAGCGCCAGCCCGGGACCCCAGTTGATCAAATTGGTTGAACCGCCGAACAGGGCCAGCGCGGGAAACAGGGTACCGAAGACCCATGGATCTGCAAGGCGTGAAAGCCACCCTTTTTTCTCGGCTTGGGCATCATCCGGAGGAAAAGCCTGAAAGCCTCGCGGCGAGACCTCAGCGGTCCGCGACGTCGGTCGCAAAGCGGTGAGTCTCAGGAGTCGTCTCATGGTGGCGTTGTCATCTCGCGCGCCGAGCGACGATCTGTGGGGCATTGGCGGCCTTGCCGCTTTCCCTCGCGGCCAAGGCCTTTTCTAGCGCCTCGCGCTCGATTCGCTTCAACGTTCGTTCGTCGTCCGACTCCCCGTCCGACGTGGTGCCGGCCGCAGTGTTCTTCCGTCCCTTTTCCTTGAATTCCACACGACTCGTCTTGACTGACTTGCCCGGCAGGGGGGCGGACACTTTGGGTGTCTGCGAGGAACTTGCACCGGCGAGAACTGCGGAGGAGCAGAAAGTCGCGACGAGAGCGCTCATGCCTAACGATTGGAGTTTCATTGTAGATTTGTAAGTGGGATGGTTGATGGGAAGTTTGTCATGCCTGCCGTTTTGGCATCAGTTGAATCGATCCCGCCGGGTACTGGGGAAAAGGTTTTCCGTGCCGTAAATCTGGGTGGCGAAGACCGTGCCGTCGGAGTCGGTAATCGTACCGATGCCCGTGTGCGTCCATTCCTTGGTGCTCATTGCCTTTTCGTCCTGTGGAGATTCCTTCCACAGCGCCAGCAGCTTGGAGGCGGAGCGGGCGTCTGAGGTGCCTTTGGCCACCGCAGCGACAGTTTCGGTGGAGCTGCTGAAGTCGTAATGACGCCGGGCCACCATGGCTCTGCCCTCGAAACCCAGATGGTTGGCGTTGGTTTCGTTAGGGGTGAATTTGCCGCGATTGGCGCGCATGTATTTGCTGTGGTTGCGCGCCAGAAGGTCGAGGCCTGCATGGCGCTTGAGTTCGCTTGCGCCATGGCTCACACGATAGGAGTTCACCGACCCAGTGACGGCGTCGGCGAGGGCGGTGTTTGGCGAGGTGGCGTCCACGGGTGCCGTCCGCACACCGGTGTGGGTGCATGAGACCAATGTGGCGGTTGCGACGAGTCCGAGAATGGAGCTTTGGAAGGATGATTTGTTTTTCATTAAGGGGTTTTAGTTAACGTTTATAAAATGTTTGAGGGAAGCGACGAGGGGAATCCCGCTTCTCGCCGAATCCGGGTCACATGTGCAATCATTGCATTTGCCCCGGCGGGGCGTTCAGGTGCCACCTGATGGATCGGGCCGGAATCAACGCCGGGCAAGAATGGAACGGGGCGCACCTTCGCTCCCGCCATGTGCATGACCCCGGGGTGAACTCCGGGCACGGCGTAAACATGATTTAACAGGAATTGGTCGGACTGGTTATGGATCTGGGTCGCGCAGCCAAGGGCCGCCAGAGTTCATTGACTTCTGACGCGGAAGAGGACTGGCGAGCCGGGGTCGCCGGGGTGCAGCCGGATTTGCCCTTGTTGCCCAAAACTAAGTTCGGTGCCGAGTTCACCCCTCGCCCCTCTCGGCCGATGCTCTAACTGAATCTCGCCTGCGCGCCGGATTCATTGCCGATCCGGCCCTGGCGGCCGAAGATGAGTAGATCCCCGCACAAGCGGGCATCCTTGTCAAAGTTGAGGACCGCGAGCGGAACGATGGCGGCCGGAAGCGGCGGGTCGAGCCGGCAGTGGCGGATAAAGCGATGTCCCGACACCGCGAGGAGATGGTCGAATTGTTGAATAGCCGTCATGTAATACAGCAATTGCTCTCTCGGCGCGCGATGGTTGTTAGCGCGTGGTCGTCTGTCCGGCAGGGCGGCGTGAGGCTGCAAGACTTGCGCGAGGCAACGGTTTTCGCGCCATGTTTGATGTAAATCTATCTAGGTTTGGCGGACACGGGGGGGTGAAGACGTGTTACCAATGCCGGCGGGACTCTCTCAACACCGAGCCGCTCCGGATAGCCCGGAAATGGAGCTCTTGCCTTAAGTGGGGCTGGTCCGGACTATCCTTGCTGTTGTCGGCGTGCTCCGGTTCTTCTCCGGCCGGAGCGATGGTCTCGCCCGGGAGAAAGACCACGGCGTCGGTGGTGAGGTTTGCCGGGACTGCCAGCAGTCCCAGTGGGACTTTTCCCTGCATCGGGATGATGTGAATCGTAATCCTCGCAGCAATCCGAACCATGCCTGGGACAGTGACCGATGCTTTACGATCATGGCCCATTCGCGTCAACCTAAGCTGCAAGTCATTGAAAGTTAATTGGA
>JAYSYA010000331.1:0-21001 GCA_043716765.1 Akkermansiaceae bacterium | reverse complement strand
CAAGTGCCGAGCCGCAAGCAAACCGGCGGACTCACCAACCATGGCAAGGACGGCGATTCTTGGAACGAAGACCCCCTCAAATAGATCATGAAAGCCCTTGCGAGGCGGTCGAGGACTCGTGCGGTTTTGAATACCTTCCCATCCATCGTTAACACTAACTAAAAGAGCATGACAGAATTTATCCTGGATATGGTGCATCACAACCCGGGAGAGCCGCCGTTTCAGTCGCGGTTCCTCGATCCCGCGCATCTCGCGGACTACGGATTCAACGGGCAGGTTTTCAAACACATCAACTGCGTCGTCACGTTTGCAGAACTGGGTGTGGACGTTTTTCCGGCAGGGACGCCGGAGCGTGCTTGGCTGGAAACCATCACGCCCGGCATCGAGAGTGAGATCGCAGCGGCGAAGGCCGAGAGGCTCCAGGTTTTCTATCATATCGACCTCTTCGTCCTTCCGAAGCGGCTGGTGGATCATTACAAAGACGAAATCTGCGATCCCGAATCCGGCCGCATCCTGCTGGAGCGGCCGATGACCCTTGAGATTCACCGGGTTCTTTTCGACGAACTATGCAAACGCTTCCCGCAAGTCGATGGCTATATCATCCGCGTGGGCGAGACTTACCTCTTCGACACGCCCCATCATGTGGGCAACGGTCCGATTCCCCGGGTGGGGGACGCGTGGTCGCCGACCTATCTCTACAAGGAAACCTTGGGGGAAAAAGAACGCAAGCCGGTTTGGACCTCCGCGCAGGTGGAGGCTTACGTCGAACTGGTCGGATTCTTGCGCGAGGAAATCTGCGTGAAGCACGACCGGATGTTGTTTTTTCGGACATGGGATATTTTTCCGGACAAACTTCACGCGCGGCCTGATCACTATCTCGAAGTCACCGAGCGGATCGCACCGCACGAAAATCTGGTTTTTTCGATCAAACACACCGCTCTTGATTTCTGGCGTCATGTGAAATTCAACGAGTGTCTGACGCTCGGGAAGCACCGCCAGATCATCGAGGTCCAGTGCCAGCGCGAGTATGAAGGCAAAGGAGCCTATCCGAACTATGTGATGGACGGCGTCATCAACGGCTTCGAGGAGAACGCCGTGAAGAAAGGCCTGCGGGACGTAATGGGAGATCCGTTGATTGTCGGAGTCTATGCGTGGTCGCGGGGCGGTGGTTGGTACGGACCCTATATCTCGAACGAGCTTTGGCCGGATTTGAATGCCTATGTGCTGGCGGGTTTTGTCAAAGATCCGTCGCGTTCCGAGGAGGATATTTTCCACGACTATGCGATCCGAAAGATCGGACTCAATGAGGCGGACGCCGCGCGGTTCCGAAAACTATGCCTACTCTCGGCGCAGGGGATTCTCAAAGGTCGGCATTGCGAGGCGTTTGATCGTGAGCTGCAGGAAGCCGTGTTGCCTACCGGCTGTTGGATGCGCGACGACCGGCTCGGCGGCAGGGAGCAGCTTGCCATCATCTTGAGGTTTCTGTCGGACAATGGGCGGCTCGATGAAGCACTCGCCGAAAAGGCCGAGGCGGTAGTGATTTGGCAGGAAATCGTTGAATTGGTGGAGTCCATCACTTGGCCCGCAGGTCCCACCGGCGAGTTTGCGAAGATTTCCGCCGCTTACGGGCGGGCGATTTTCGACATTGTGCACCAGGGGTGGCGGGTCTTGTGCGCCGGGCAACGCGGGGATGACTCCGGTAGCTATGATCGTGAAGAACTCTCGGGCGCGATTGCTGGTTACGATCAATCTTGGCGGCTCTATCGATTGCTCGAGGTCAATCCTTTGTGTCCATCACTCTTCAGGGGTGAGTATTTCAGTCTGCCCGGTTCTCCCGTTGCTGCGGGGCTTGATGGATCTGTCGAGCATTACAAAGCTCTGTTGGGATTAGGGGAATGAGGTCAGACGATGTGACATCCGTAGGGTTTGAAACGCGGTAGTTGCATTATGAAATACGTAATGTGTTCTATAAGATTACTATTTGATCGCTGCGAGTTGGTTCGCGCAGGGCGTCGTAAGGTCACGGTCGAATCCGTTTCAATCGTAATAATGTGAACTTTTCTAAATACCTGCTAGCTCCCGCCCTCGCCGCGAGACATGTAGTGGCGCTCAAATAGCTAACCAAATGAGTTTTTCGGAAGATTTGGATTCGTTTTGGACTTCTCAAAAAACAAGGTTTTTTCCTCAGTGTCTTGACTCGCGTTGGACTGTGGACAAAATATGCACGCCCCCCTAAAACATCATGAACATCGCCGAAAATATGGTTGCCACTGTTGGCAACACTCCGCTCATCCGTCTCAATCATGTCACCGTCGGCCTCGATGCCGAGATCTGCGTGAAGGCGGAGTTTTTCAATCCGCTCTTCAGCGTCAAGGACCGCATCGGCAAGGCGATGATCGAAGCCGCCGAGAAGGACGGATCGCTCAACCCCGGTGGTCTGATCATCGAGCCGACCTCCGGCAACACCGGCATCGCACTCGCGTTCATCGCCCGCTCGAAAGGCTATCGCTGCATCCTAACCATGCCCGAGAGCATGTCGATTGAGCGCCGCGTGCTGCTGCGTTTGCTCGGCGCGGAAATTGTCCTCACGCCGCGTGCGCGTGGCATGAATGGAGCCATCGCGATGGCGAAAAAGCTTCTCGAGGAGCACGGCGAAGGCTCGTTCGGACCCGGCCAATTCGAAAATCCGGCAAACCCGCAGGTCCACCGCGAAACGACCGCCGAGGAAATCTGGCGCGACACCGACGGCCAAGTGGACGCGTTCGTCGCCGGAGTCGGCACGGGTGGAACGCTGACCGGAGTCGGCGAGGTTTTGAAATCGCGCAGCACTGCTAGAATTTTCGCGGTCGAGCCTGCCGCCAGCCCGGTGATTTCCGGCGGCGCGCCGGGTCCTCACATGATCCAGGGAATCGGTGCGGGCTTCATTCCGAAGAACCTCAACGTTTCGATCATCGACGAGACCATCCTGGTTTCCAACGAGGACGCCATCGCTACCGCACAAGCGCTGGCGCAGCTCGAAGGCTTGCCTGCGGGAATTTCCACCGGTGCGAATGTCTGGGCCGCGATGCAAGTCGCCAAACGTCCTGAATTCAAAGGAAAACGCATCGTCACCATCGGCTGCTCGTCCACCGAGCGCTACCTCTCGACCGCGCTGGCCGAGAAAGTCCGGGAAGAGGTTTCTAACCTTCCGGTCCAGGAGATTTAAGACGAGCCGGGAATTCCCGGCCTTTTCTGACAGCAAGCTTGCAGTCCGCCGTCCTGATAGCCCAAGGTGGCGGTGTGACAGACACCATGGAAAGCGCCCGTCGATGGAGTGGTTATGTGTGCCCGGATTGTCGGTTCGTGTTTCGCGTGCCGAGGGATCATGACGGGAAGGGCATCCTTTGTCCAAGTTGTCGGCGGATGCTGAGGATCCCGGCGTCGCTTGACCCCGCCCCGGCATTGATCGCGCCGAGGCGGGCGGCGGATGAATCCGCTCGTGAGGGGAAACTGCGCGGATCCAAGAACCGCCGCCGCAAGAAGTCCGCCAGGGCAGAGGATTTCGCTTGGGAGGAGGAGCCGAAGTCATCCCGGACGGGAAATGCCGGCAAGGAACCGACCGGGTTGCTAGTGACGGGCGCGGTTGCCTTGTTGGTGCTGATCGGTGCCGGCGTTTTTCTTGCGATGAATGGAGGAATCAAGCCGATCATCCACCCGGCGGGACAAGCCGCCAAGCGGCCTGCCGAAGTGAAGAATCCCGACGAGGCCGTCGTTCCTCCAGCGGCCCAGCGCAGCGAGGCGGTGTTGCTAACCGAGGCGGATTCCCTGGCACGGAAATTCTTGGAAGCGACAACGGTGGAGGAACTCCTTCCACTCGTCCGCAATCCGGAAGTGGCGGAAGCCCGCATGCGCGGCTTTTATCCCGCAGGGAAAATCGAGGCACCCGGCATGCACCCGCTCGACTCGGGCGTGGTTGTTTCTGTCAGAGACAAGCTTGTCTCGCTCGCTGTAAGAACCCGCGATTTTGAGGAGAATTCCATCGCGTTCATCGACACCCCGCAGGGTCTGAAAGTTGACTGGGAAAGCTGGGTCGGCTGGTCGGAGATTTCATGGAAAGAATTCATGGCGACCAAGCCGACAAGCGGCCACGTTTTCCGCGTCATTTTGGCTCGGGTGGATTATTACAACTTCGCCTTCACCGACGATCAGAAATGGCAGTCCTACCGCCTGGAGTCGCCCGACCACGAACACGCGGTCTATGCTTATGCCGAGAAGGGAAGTGTCTTGAACGGAAGAATCCACACAGACATGGACACCAAAAGCCTCAATCTGATGTTGTCGCTCAGATTTCCCGCCGGTGCCACGTCTAGCAACCAAGTGGAGATCGAGCGCTTCGTCGCGGAGGGCTGGGTGGAGGAGGATTCCCCATGACGCCGACGGCTTACGACAAGGCTCTGGAGTTGAATTTGGACCCGCTCGTTTACGGTGCCTTCGCCGAGATCGGTGCCGGTCAGGAAACGGCCAACTGGTTTTTCCGCGCATCCGGCAGCGCGGGCCTCGTGGCGAAGACGATCTCCGCGTATGACATGACGATGAGCGACGCCATCTACGGCCGTGCCGACCGCTATGTGTCGGCGAGCAGGCTCGGCGCGATGCTGGATCACGAATACTCGATTTTGCTAGAACGGCTCGCTCCCAAGCGCGGCAAGGAGACGACTTTTTTCTCCTTCTGCAACACCGTCCGCGCGCGTGGCTGGCAGGACAGCGGCGAGTGTCACGGCTGGCTCGGTTTGCGCTTCCAGATGAAACCGGGCGATCCGCCCTCCGACATCACGCTTCACGTTAGATTGTTGGACGCCGGTTCGATTGGCCAGATGGAAGCGCTCGGGATCCTTGGCGTGAACCTGATTCACTCGGCGTTCCGCTACCGCGGGCATTTGAGGAAGTTCGTCGAGTCGCTGTTGGACAACCTCGCCCCCGGTCGGGTGGAGGTGGATTTGTTAAAGTTCACCGGCCACGGCTATGGCTTTTTCGACAACCGGCTCTGCGCCTTGCAACTGGTCGAAAGCGGTCTCACAGACGCAACGATGTTTCTACCTAACGGTGAGGTCGTCCAGCCCGCCGAGGCGCTTCACGGCCGCCCGGTCCTGCTGCTGCGCGGCAGCTTTAACCCGGTAATGAACGTCCATCTGGAAATGCTGGAGAATGGCCGCGAGAGCTTCGGGCAGTCGCTGAGTGCGGCGGATCATGTCTCGGCCATCGAGCTGTGTGAAATTTCCATGCACAACTTGTTGCGCGACCGCGGAATCGATCCCGTCGATTTCCTGGACCGGGCGGACGCGCTCCAGTCGTTGGGGAAAACCGTGCTGCTCTCCCGCTGCGCGGAGTTCCACCGGATCGCGGCGTTTCTCGACCGCTATACCAGCAAGCCCATCGGCATCCTTCTCAGCATCGGATTACTCAACGAGTTGTTCAAACCGAAGTGGTCTGAAAATCTAGCGGGCGGTTTGTTGGAATCCTTCGGCCGGTTGTTTAAGAAAGGCGTCACCCTTTATGTCTTCCCTTGGAAAAACCGCCGCACGGGTGAACTCGTCACTGCGGAAACCTTCCTTGCTCCAGCGGACAGCGTGCATCTCTATCAGCACTTCCTGGCCAACCAGCGAATCCAAGGGATTTCCTGCGATGAGGACCAGTTGCTGGATTACACCGGTCGCGACGTCTGCCGGATGATCCGTTCCAACGACGCTCTTTGGCACGAATTGGTCCCCGAAGTGGCGTGGACGATGGCCGAGCGCCACGCCCGGCTCACGGAGTCCTGAGGCGCGGGCTCACTCGTCAGCGGCATCGGTCTTGGTCCCCCGGAGATGCGAGGGAGTCTTGAGCAAGTCGAAAGCCGAGCCGCAGTACATGCAGCGGAAGGTCTGCGTGGCGATGATCGCAAGCGTGGCGCTCACACCGTGGCTGAGCGGGAACAGGCGCGTGGCCCGGGAGTGCGGGCGCGCTCCCGAGTTGAGAAGCGGCGTCCCCTTGCAAAGCGGGCAACGTGCCGCCCGCCGTTTGAAGAAAGCAACCAGCCACGTCACCACGCTGAATCCGATCCCGCCTAAAATCAGATTTCTCGCTTGCTCACTCGGCGCGGTGACGAATAAGGCGAGCGCGGTGATCGTCATGATCAATCCCAAAAAATGCAGTGCTGAGAAGAACACCGCGACGTAGAACGGCCGCTTCGCAGGCAGCGACCGGGCGTGCTGGAACCTCGCCTTGGCTGGAGGCAGTGGCTGGCTGGCAGTAGATTCCCCGTGATGCATTACGCTGCGGCAGATTCTAGAATGTGCGGATAGCATGCAAGTCCTCAATTTTAAGGGCCGGAACTTGGACCGGGTAGTTTTGCAAACATTTCGCCATTCGGATTGAGCGCCCTTGACCGGAGCGGGGCGGAGTTTTAGGACTTCCGAATGATTCCACTTTACGAAGGAAAAGCCAAGCGCCTCTGGGCCACCGATAATCCATATACCCTGCGCATGGAGTTCAAGAACGACGCCACCGCCTTCAACGGCGAAAAGAAGGCCAGTTTCGAAAACAAAGGCCACCTCAACAACGAGATCAGCACGCTCATCTACGGCATGTTGGAAAAGGCCGGCGTGCCGACTCACTTCGTCCGCCAGATCGATGACACGAACGTCGAGGTCAAAAAAGTCGATATCCTCATGGTCGAGGTCATTGTTCGCAACTTCTCTGCGGGTAGCTACTGCAAGCGCACCGGCATTGAGGAAGGCCGCGCTTTCTCGCAGCCCATCGTCGAGTTCTCCTATAAGAGCGACGAACTCGGCGACCCACTCATCAACGACGACTACATCCGCGAGCTGAGCCTCGCTACTCCGGAAGACCTCGTCCACCTGCGGAAATCCGCCCTCCAGGTGAATGACGTTCTCACCGATTTCTTCGCCAAGTGCGGGCTCAAACTCATCGACTTCAAGCTCGAGTTCGGCCGTTTGGTCTCCGATCCATCAGTCATCGTTCTCGCCGACGAAATCAGCCCGGACGGTTGCCGCCTGTGGGATCTCGAGACCGGCGAGAAAATGGACAAGGACCGTTTCCGCCGCGATCTCGGGGGCGTAATGGAGGCCTATCAGGAAGTCCTCGGCCGCATCAAAGCGCAAAGCTGATCCACTCACTTGTCCGTCGATTTGGCCGGCTTCACCGCCGTCCGCTCGATGAACTCGATGATCATTCCGGCGACGTCTTTTTTCGACGATTGCTCGATGCCTTCAAGGCCCGGGGAGGAATTCACCTCCATCACCACCGGCCCGTGATTCGAGCGGAGCAGGTCCACGCCCGCCACGTTAAGGCCCATCGCCTTGGCGGCACTGATCGCCACGGTGCGTTCTTGGGCGGTGATTTTGACTTTTTCCGAGGTGCCGCCGCGGTGGAGGTTCGAGCGGAATTCGCCGGGCGCGCCTTGTCGTTTCATCGACGCCACGACTTTTCCACCCACCACGATGCAGCGGATGTCAGCACCTTCGGCCTCCTTGATGAATTCCTGGACCAAGATGTTAGCGTTCAGCCCCTTGAAGGCCTCGATGACGGATTCCGCGGCGTTGGTCGTTTCCGCCAGCACCACGCCTACGCCCTGAGTGCCTTCTAGCAACTTGATGACCAGTGGCGCGCCGCCGCACATCTTGATGAGCTCGCCGGACGCTTCGGTGTGGTGGGCGAAACCCGTCACCGGCAGGCCGACGCCGCGTTTTGCCAGAATCTGAAGCGACCGCAGTTTGTCCCGCGAGCGGGCGATGGCCACCGAATCATTCAGCGAAAACACATTCATCATCTCAAACTGTCGGACCACAGCGTTGCCATAAAACGTGTGCCGCGCCGCGATCCGCGGGATGACGGCGTCCGCCACCAGTTCCTCGCCATCGACGTAGATCCGCGGCTTGCGCGAGGTGATGTTCATGTAGCAGCGCAGGTAATCCACGACCCGGACCTCGTGCCCCCGTGCCTCGGCGGCAGTGACGAGGGCAGCGGTGCTGTAGAGCTGCGCGTTGCGGGAAAGAATCAGGATTTTCATGCGGGAAATTGACCGGAGGGTAATTCGGAACTGCGGCCGCGTCCAATAGTCATGCAGCCTGACGGTCAATCCCAAAAGCACTTCTCTTTTGTGACTTTCCGCGTGACCGACGCGTCATCCCGATTCAGTTTCAGCGCGATAACATTTTTAGACTTATGGGAAATTTCGACGCTTTTGAGACCAAGATGATCGCCGCGGGGATGGGCGATGCCGCCATCCGTGCCTTCCGCAGAAACTACGAGGCGCTGCTGCGTAACGAGTCGGGGATGATCCCGGAAGAGACAATTTATCCGGCAGCCGGGTTGGCTTCGTTCGAGGAAATCGCTGCGACCGGCGCGCCAGACGCGGTGCTGTTAGCGCAAGCGGTGGTGATCAAACTGAACGGCGGCCTCGGCACCGGCATGGGCTTGCAAGGCCCAAAAAGTCTGCTCGCCGTGCGTGACGGGGTGAACTTCCTGGACCTGATGGTGCGGCAGATTCTCGATCTCCGCAAATCCAGCGGCGCGAATGTGCGGTTGCTTTTGATGAACAGCTTCAGCACCAGCGAGGACACGCTGGCGCATCTGGAAGAATACCGGGCGCAGGGACTGGCGGACGCCGGCGAGGTCGAGCTGATGCAAAACCAGATTCCAAAAATCGACGCAGCGACCTTTCTGCCGGTCGAGTGGCCGGCGGACCCGGACATGGAATGGTGCCCGCCGGGCCATGGCGATCTCTATCCGGCACTGGTTGGCAGTGGCTGGCTGGACCGCTTGCTGGCGGAGGGCGTGAAATACGCCTTTGTTTCTAACTCTGACAACCTGGGAGCGATTCTCGATCCGGCGATCCTTGGTTATTTCGCCCGATCCGGCGCGCCGTTCCTGATGGAAGTCACGCGGCGGACGGCGGCGGACCGCAAGGGCGGGCATCTCGCGGTGCGCAAAGCCGACGGCCGCCTGCTGCTGCGCGAGGTGGCGCAATGCCCGGACACCGATATGGAGGCGTTCCAAGACATCGACCGCCACCGTTATTTCAACACCAACAGCCTCTGGCTGCGACTCGATTTGCTCAAGGAACAACTCGCTGCCGACTCCGGCGTGCTGCCCCTGCCGATGATCCGCAACAATAAGACCGTCGATCCGCGCGACAAGAAATCGACGCCAGTGGTGCAGTTGGAAAGCGCGATGGGCGCGGCGATCGAGTGCTTTGAAGGCGCGGCCGCGATCGACGTGCCGCGCAGTCGCTTCGCCCCGGTGAAGACCACGGGTGATTTGCTAGCGCTGCGATCCAACGCTTACGAAGTGCTGGAGAACGGCCAAGTTTGCCTTGCCGATTCACGGAACGGAGTGCCGCCGGTGATTGTGCTTTCAGACGAATACAAGCTGGTGGATCAAATCGAGGCGCTGGGAGTTCCCGGTCTGATCGCTTGTGATTTATTGGAAATCAGCGGGCCGATCCGGTTCGCTGCGGGCGTGGTGATTGCGGGAAAGGTGGAGTTTCGAAACACCTCAACCGACACTAAAACGGTGAAACCCGGCGTTTACGAAAATCAGATCGTTAGTTTGTGATCCGGATCCCTTATCAATGAATCCCATTCATGATGAATGAGGGTAGTCAAAACGGCACCTCCCGAGAGTGTTTGATGTTTTATTGATCACCGCTCTTGCGTCGTCCGGATTCTGAATCTAAGCGCTGCGCGCAAATGGCAAATATCGGCCCCTTCTCGTTCCCATCCAAAGGTTTTGATGCCGCAATTTTCGATTGCGACGGAACCTTGGTCGACTCGATGCCCGTCCACTTCGAGGCTTGGTGCGATGCGCTCGCGCTTTACGGGGCCGGCGGTGTTTTCAGAGAGGACGTTTTCTTCGCCATGGGCGGCCGGCCGACGATGGACATCGTGGTCGAGCTGAATGACGAATACGACCTGCGGCTGGATCCTGTCGCCGTGGCTTTGGCCAAGCGGGAGTTCTTCCTCAAACGGCTCGATCTGGTAACTCTGATCGAGGAGGTGGCCGCGTTCGCAGAAAGTCTCCGCGGCAAGGTGCCAATGGCCATCGCGACCGGTGGCTCCCGGTTTGTGATCGAAAAGACGCTCAAAATCGTTGGGATCTCCGACTGGTTCGACGAGGTGGTGACCGCAGATGACGTGGTGAATGGAAAACCGGCCCCCGATATTTTTCTCAAAGCCGCCGAATTGCTCGGCGTCTCACCCTCGAAATGCCTGGCCCTCGAAGACGCGCCCGCTGGAATCATTGCCGCGCAAAACGCGGGCATGCAGGTCATCGCGATTCCTTGTCCGCTGGTTTCGTCCGTTCGCTAGAAACCAAGTGCTCCTGGCCGGATCGCGGTGACCGACCCCGAACTCAATCTTGCACGGACCGGACTGAACCTGGCACTCCCGCAAGAATTACTTGGGCCTGCTCCCCAAACTTAAATCTCTTTTCCCTCGCCAACCAGCTCTGGTCCAACGCCGCGCTCAAGCCTTCCGAATACTCTCCCACCGTCCTCGGCCTGATCTTCCTGCGCTATGCGGATGTCCGGTTCGTGGCGGTGGAAAAGCATCTCAAACCGCAGGGGGGGTGCGGCGAGACGAGCTGCTGCTCGACGGCGGCAATCAGGTCGGGGGGAAGATGTTCGTTCATGGGAATCCATCGGACATTCACAATTTGCACGTGAAGGCGGCGAGTCAGTAATTTTGTTCCGGCCCCGACAGGAATAGATCAGCTTGTCAAAAGGCTACCCATGTCATCCGGCGTGGCTCACCCGGGTCGCCTTGCCGGCGAGGGCGGCATTGACCATGATCAACTCGCCAATGTTTTCCATGGTCAGCAAGCCGACGATCCGCCCGCCGCCCATGACCGGCAGCGTGGTCCATTCATTTTTCCCCATGGATTCCAAGGTGGGCGTTAGGACGTCGGTGTCATTGACCGGGTTGCACTCGCGCCACATGACATCGCCGACCGCAGCTCCGCGGTCCCCGTCCATCAGGGCCTTCACCAAGTCGTTGCGGCGCAGGACGCCAAGCACTTGGCCGCTTTCAAGAACGGGGAAATCCTGTTGTGAACCGGCGAGAAGTTCTTCGACGGCCGTGCCGAGCGTGTCACGGGTGGATAGAGTCCGGAACCGCGTCATCATGGCATCCCTTACTTGCAGGCCTTCCAGCGCCGACTCCGCCTCGACTTGCGCCGCTTCGCCCTGCGCTCCCAGATAGACAAAAATCGCGATAAATATCAGGAATGGGTTATAAAAAAACCCGAGGACGCCCAGCAGGATCGCCATGATCTGCCCAATATTCGCTGCGATGGCAGTCGCGCGGCGGCGGCCTATCCGACTGGCCAGCAAGGCGCGCAAGATCCGCCCGCCGTCCATGGGGAATGCCGGCAGCAAATTGAAAGTGCCGATAAACAGGTTCACCCACATCAACTGCGGCAGAAATCCGTCGGTCATGTCATACGCTTTCATCAGGTCGGGCGTCCGGCCTTGGACCAGCAGGACTCCGTAAATGGTCGCCGCGATCACTGCGTTCACCGCCGGCCCGGCGATGGCCACCCAGAATTCCTGTAGCGGCTTTTTGGGAATGCGTTCCAAGCGGGCGACGCCGCCGATGGGCAGCAGCGTGATGTCCCGCGTCACCACCCCGTAGCGTTTGGCCGTGAGCGCGTGCCCGAATTCATGCATCACCACGCAACCGAACAGCGCCAAAATGAAACCCACGCCCGCCAATGCTTGGCGCGGAGTCTCGCCCGCGCCGAGATGGGCCAGGAAAATCCAGCCGATCAGCAGGATAAAGGTCCAGTGCAAATAGACACCGATGCCGACAACGCTGCCGAGTTTAAGAGACCATTTCATAAGAAATGAAACATAAGCCCATCAGCGCTGCATCTCAACATCATTTCACACCTCGTTCGGTGCCGATTGCTTTTTCCAACTCCATACTTTGCAAGGGGTGAACCTTGTTGATTCGAGAGTGTTTATCGCGATCGTGAAATACGGCCCGTGCCACATTGGCCCGCTCATTACCGGGCTGAGCCGCTGGCGGGACGAGCACGATTACAAGTCCGTCGATGAGCTGCGCGGCAGCATGAGCCATCGGATGTTTGGTGGGGCGGAGCGACGATCTTCCGGGAGGGCGTTGTTAGCGAGGGCCGGAGGGAAGATTTGAGGGCAGCAATTTCAAGCGAACTCAGAGCGAAAATTGGCCAGCATCTTCTCCAGAAGTTCGGTGCGCTGCCAGAGGTGTTTGACATGCCGGTCAAGCACTTCATTTTTGATGCGAAGTAAGACCCCCCGCAATTCGGCCTCGGTGGAGAACTTCCAAAACGAATATCGCTTTGCCGGTTCATCATCGCGGATCACGAACCATAAAGGCACCCCAGCAGGCTTTCCTGCCTCGTCATATTTCTTGTCGCCCATACCGATGACGATGGTTGGCGAGTAATTCGGAGCGGTTTCCAACTCGTAGCCGATTTCAAGGAACACGTCGAAGCGTTTGAAGATGACCGCTCCATCAACTTCTGCCCGTGAGACTGCAAAGCCATCTTCCTCGAGTGACGCCGCCAGTTGGTCAATGCAAGTCTCACCAAAGTAGCTACAAAGGAGCTGTTCCCATCCGTTCATGTTCATGTCTATGGTCTTCCAATTACGGACTGAACCGCTTGCGGTGAAACAGTTTGATATGGGATACCTCGCTCATTGAGGCGTAGTAGCTCCGATCCTGTTAGGTCAAATTGCTGGCGCTGAAGTGGATTTCGGAAGGGATCTTGTCCGATATACTGAAACGAATCACCCTCATTGATTCGTGCTCTAAGCGAACCGTCGTTGAGTTTCCATCGTTGCTGAGGAGTCATCGCATCCCATTGTTCTTTAGTCGTTCCGAAAGGCAGCGTTCGTCCGCCAGTCTTTTCAGCGTAGGGTATGACGCGCTGCATCATGTTTTCGCCAAGCACCGTTGTTCCCTTTGCGGCTTTCCCAAGCTTCGCGAAATCTCCAAACGGCAAGAATCCAATAGCGCCGAGACCCATTCCAGCCATGTCACCGCTGTAGGCAGCTTGACCGGTACTTCCGATATCCATGAAAATCCCAACTGGCGTAAATCCCAAGGCAATACTAGTTGCCATACCGAGGTTTCCAACTTCATTCCTTGCCAATTCGTTAGATTCTCCGTATCCGCCGGTGCAGGCGTTTCTGCCCGCACACAGCCCAAATGGATCACTCAGGCTGATCGGATTTCCATCCGCGTAGGCGAACCAGTTGCTGCCGCCACTGAAGCCGATGGGATCGGCGTTGAGGAAGCGCATCAGGTAGGGGCTGTAGTATCTGGCCCGCATGTTGAGCAGACCGTTGGAGTCGGTTTGAACCCAGGCTTGGCCGTTGTAGAGGAAGGGCGTGTTCATATCGCCTTCCTTCATGGTGATGAGGCCGTAGGCGCTGTATTCGGCGCGGCCGATGACTTTTCCGGTGTCGTCGGTTCTTGCGATGGTGCTGCCGACCTGGTCGAAGTGATGGGTCTTGGTGGTATCTGCCTCGTCCGCTTCGTAGAGAAGGCCGATGCCATACACATAGTAGGTTTTCGCGCCGCTTGGCTGGATACGGATGAGCAGTTTTCCGCTCGGATCGATGACATCGCGGGTGGTGCCGGTGGCATCGGTGAAACTGCGGCGGCGTCCTTCCGCGTCGTAGATATAGGAAATTCCCGCAGCGCTGGTGAGCTGGTTGCGGGAATTGTATCCCAAGGCAACGCTCCCGGACGTCGGGGTGATGGGGCCGCTGGTCATGTTGCCATCGTCATCATGGACGATGCTGGAGCCGTTGGCAGTTAGTAGTCGGTTATCGTCGTCGTAAGTGGCGGTGAAGGTTGGGTGTTGCCAGCCGGAATTGGCGAGGGGAGCGCGGAAGCGGGATTTGATCTGGCTGGCGGCGTCGTATTGGAATGCAAGGTAAGATATGAGCTTGCCGCCTGCGCTTTCTTTGATGGAGGTGAGTTGGTTCGCGGCGTCATGGGCGATCTGGTTGCTAGTGCCGTTTGGCCGGAGCGTGCCGGTGAGTCTGCCGAGGCGGTCGTATTGATAGGTGGTGAGGCGGCCGTACCAGTCGGTGACGCTCTCCAGCAGGTTGCGGGCGTTGTAGATGTAGTTGACCTGTTTGCCCGTTGGGTGAGTGGCGTCGGGTGGATAGGTGATGCGGGTCAAGTTGTTGCTGGCGTCGTAACGGTATTGAATGAAATCGCCGTCGGCGGTGGTGAAGGTCTTAAGCCTAGCGCGTTCGTCGTAGCTGCGGGTGATCGTGGTGGTGCCTTCGGTGACGGTTTCGAGAAGTCCGCTGTCGTCATATCCGTAGGTGATAGCACCCGTCGGATCAGACTTGCTAGAAACAAGGTTTTTGCCGTTGTAGAAGAGCTGGGTGGTTTGGGTGGAGGCTTCCTCGACGGACTTGACCAAGTTGTTGTCGTAGTAAGTGGTGCGGGTGATTTTGAGTGTCGGAGTGGTGGCCGTTTCGAGGCGGTTGGCGTCGTCGTAGGCGAAGAGGAAGTTCTTGGCACGGCGGTTGCGCAGCAGGGTCTGGTTGCCGTTGGGGTCCAGTGTGGAATTGGCGTAGTGGCCGAGGGGGTTGGTGGTACGGGTTTTCTCGCCGCGTGAGCTCCAGATGAATCCAGTGGGGTGGTTGAGCGGATTTCTGACCTCGGTGGGCCGTCCATTCGCATCGAAATCCGTTTCGGTTGGTCGGCTGATCGGATCGTAAATGGTCACGGGGCGTTTGGCGGCGTCGTATTCGGTGGTCAAGGTGTGCCCCATAGAGTTGGAGACTGTTTCAGGCCAGTCACGCAGGTCGTAGCCGGTGGTGATGACATTGTTGCCAGCAGGCAGTGCCGGGAGCGTAGTGATGTGGTGCTTGCCTTCGGTTTTGTAGGTGTGACTGGTGATGAAGCCTTTGGCGTCGGTGGTTTTCTGGAGGTTCCCGGAATCATCGTATTCATGGACGATGGCGGCGGCGGGTTCTCCGGGGATTGTTGGCAGGGTCGTGGTGAGAAGCTGACGGCGTTTGTTATAGGCATTGACGGTCTTGCGCCCTTCCTCATCCGTTGCTTCCAGAACGTCACCCCGGGCGTTATTGAGGAAGGTGCGGTAGGTGGCGTCATGCGCGGTGACGCGCTGCAAGCCGCCCCAGGCGTCGTATAGCATCGTGGTGGTTTTTTGCTCTCCGTCCCTGACTGTCCAAAGGAATCCGTTCGGGTGGTAAGTGCGGAAGGTGATGTTTCCTTCGGGGTCGGTCACGCTTTCGAGTTGGTGTTGCGCGGTGTGGGTATAGTTGGTGATTTTCCCGCGCTTGTCCCACATTTCTTCTACCCTGTGTTGCGCGTCGTAGAAATAGTCCGTCCAGTGTTCGAGTTCGTCTCGTGTGGATTCGAGATTGTTGTCGGCGTCGAAATACCAGTCGAAGCGATCGCCCTTCCGGGAAAAGCTGACGATCCGGCGGTCTTGGCCGTCGTATTGGGTGGAGTCGGATTGTCCGAGCGCGTTCTTCGATCCAATGGCGCGGCCCCGCGAATCATAGTAATAGGCGATGGTGCCGCCGAGCGGGTTCTCCTCCATGTTGCAGTATCCGCTGTAGTAGAGGTTATAGGTGCGGGCCGTTTCGCCCTTGTTGCGCTGCACGATCACCCTGCCCTTGGCATCATAGTCGTTCTCGATGATGGTCCGGCTTTCGGGATCCTTGGTCCACGTGACACGATGAGCCGCGTCGTAACCGTAGGTGGTGGCCTTGCCTTCGACGTCGCTGACGGATGTCAGATTGTCACCGGTGTAGCCAAAGCCAACCGAGCGAGCGGTGCTATCGGATACGGATGAGATTTTTGATCCGGTCCAGTTGAACGTCAGCGTGCGTCCGAAGGCATCGGTGATGGTGGCAAGTTTGCCTGATGAATAGGCGAATTGCTGGGTTTTTCCGAAGAGGTCGGTGATGCTGCCGATTTTGCCATCCGTGCGGAACGTCATGGTGGAGCCATGCCGCCGGGTGAGGGTGTAATAGGCGCTGGCACCACTACCATTTCGGACGAGGGTGAGATTCATGCCTGCGGGCGGCATGTAGGTTCCATCGGGCATTTCGATGAATTCGAGGGTTTTGTTGCCGATAGTGATGGCGACTGCTTTGTAGCGTAACTGATCCACCGCCCAATGAATGGCGAGGGCGGCGGTGGCCCATTCCTTGGCGGTGGCGTGGTTGCGGCCGAGGTCGGCGGCGGCCGCAAGGGCTGCGAAGAAGGGTGCAGCCTGATAAGAGGTGGTGGCACCGAGTCCGGCTTTAACGCTGCTGCGCGTGGTGGCGGAAATATCGTAGCTGTGGGTCCAGCCGTATCCGAGTCCAGAGGTGTTGTTGTGGGCGGCATTAGAGTTATAGGATCGGGTGAAGGTGATCCCTGCGGGATCGCTCCCGCCGAGGCTCAGGTCGGTCACATCGGAGACCCACGCGCCGGTGGCGACATCCACGGGATCGCCGAAGGTGTGCTTGGGAACGGTGAGTGGATCGGTGGGAATGGACAGGTTGGAGGTGGAGGAGAGATAGGCCGGATTGCTTTTCGACCAGGCACTGATTTCCGCAGACGAAACTGTTCCGGGCTGGCTGTTGTAACCGCCGTAGTTAGCTCCAATTTTCATGCTGATGCGGGTCGGCTCCTCTAGAGCGTAACCAAAGCCGGAGTATTGGTTGAGAACCAGCTTTCCGTTCCGGGGCAGCAAGGCGCGGCTGAGGCTATTGGTGTTGAGAGCGGTGCCGATCTCAGTGACGGTGGCGGACGGATAAATTAGCAACTCGGGTGTGACAGCTGACCAGTTGGCCTTGGTGGCGCGGTAGATGCGCTGGCCAGCCTGATTGGCGAGATACACCATTTTCATCGTGGATGTGGCTCCCAGCCCGACTCCCTGTATTTGCTCTAACGTGCCATGTTCCATGGCACTGGCAAAGGTGGTGCTAAGGTAGGAACAATTCAGCGACTCTGCGAAGTTTGATGTCCGGTGGTTGCGGGCCGAAAACACCAGCCCGACGTCGATGTAGAAGGAAATGTCGCCGGAGGAGAACGAGCGCTCTTGGCCGACCCTGCCGAACTGGTGATGGTGGAGGGGAACCGTGTTAAAGAGTCCGGAGATAATTTGTTCCGATAGATGGCATTGGTGGAGCCAGTTGAGACCCATAATGTTGAGCGATTCCGTGCGGACTCGCCAATCACTGTCGGCAAGGCCCGCCCTACGATAGGCGTCGAGTTGTTCCTGCCTCGCACGGGACAGGCGGTCGGGGTTTCCGAACGAGTAGATGAGCGCGTAGGCACAATCGTCGCCCTTGAGGTATTTCTTAGTCTCCGACTGGTTACTCTTGCCTGTGTTACTGACGGTGTAATTGCTGCCGATCAGTTCATAATGGTTGTGCGTGACACCCAGCCGAAGGTCGAAGCTGGTCTGAGCCGAGGGAATGGTGAAAGTCGTCCCGACAAGGGTCTCATCCAAATAAATCCGTCCGGTATTGCCAGAAAAAGTCATGGACAGCTTGCGCCCGCGAAGTCCGGGGAGATTGAGGGTTTGGTTGAGATATGTGCTTGTCCAAGAAGTGCCGCTCCAGACGCCTGCCCGGATTTCGAGCTTGGACATGTGGGCTGTGGGAATGGCCGCCCATGTCTCGAAGGGGAGCCATTGGGATGCGGCGTAGGAATCCGGGAAGATCGCTTTAATGCCGCCGGTGTTGCCGGTGGACCATGAATCAAGATTCATGTAGGTTTCCATATCGATGGTGGTCGATTCCGTGATCCGCTCGGAATGCCGCCAATCATGGTTGGTTTTCACCGCTTGAATGAAATTCTGGGTTTGGTTGGTGAGACTGCTGGAAATTGCGGCGTAATTCAACCCGCTCACCCAGCGGCTACCGCCGTCTGGATTCACCGTGCCGGCCGCATCCGCGAGAATCTGGCTGCGCGAGTAGCCGGTGACGGCCGCTAGATCCATGCCGCTGCGAATGGTCTGGTATTTGTAAGCGGGTGAAAGCTTCATGCCATTCAACTCCACCCAGACGTGAGGGACGCTGAAAAAATTCACGCCCGACTGGCTGAAGAAGTCCACATAGGGATAGCCACGCGGAGTGAAGAATTCATAGATGGTCAGGAGTTCCCGTTCTGCGGCGGTTGGAAACCCGCTGGGAGCGCCGCCGTTCGGATAGTAGTAGGCGAGTAATTGGGCATTCGTCCAATGCGAGAAGGGACTTGTGGAAATACCGAGCCACTTCGCCATTTGATTATAGCTGAATGCACAAGGACCATATTTGTAGCTGGGACTCAAACCCGCCGCCCGGAGAAGCGATACGAGCAGGGCGCATTGGTCATGTTCGTTGCCGCCCCCTTCGAGAAGCGTTAGGTGCGCCCCTTTCTTCGATCCAAAATAGGCTTCATAGCGAATGAAATTGTGGACGTATTCGAAAATCTTGACCGGATCGTAGCGCAAGCCCTTGGCGAGAGCTTCGATTTCCGGGGTGACCGCGTCCGCTTCATTTCCTCCCGGCGTGATATTGAGAGGTGCTGCCTGGGCGGCCTCGCTCAATGACTCCGCCGCCTCTTGGTCTGAAAGGGGGGCGGCCTGCGCCGGTTCTTCCGCCGAAATCGTTCGGGGCGCTCCCGGCCGCGTCAACCATTCGGCGGCAAGTTCAGGAGAAACGCCGCCTTGGAGCCAGCCAGGGTTGTTTTCATCCTGTGCGCGGGCTGAAAACACAGCCGCCAATAGAGCGACCAAGAAAAGTGAAATGTATTTCACGAAAACGGATGTCGGTTATTGGGCGTTGAGGAGGTTGCCTTCCTCGTCTGAATCGTAGGTTCCGGCACCCACCGGAGCGGTGACGCCGGTGAGACGGCCCGTAAGATCATAGGCGTAACCGGATGTCTGTGCGGCACTCGCAGCGGAGTAGTCCGCGTTCGGATTCAAGCCGAGTTCGGCTTTTTCTTTGTTGCTCAGACCGTCAGGCTTGAGAACGGCATTCGGATCGGCGATGCCGAGTCCACCGAAGTGGAACGTCTCCCAGCCGTCTGATAGTCCATTGCTGTTAATGTCTCCTCCGTCGCTGGTTTTGTCGAGCGGATCACTCTGCACGGTCTGGATTTCATACAGGTTCGGGATGCCGTCATGATCGAAGTCGGCGGTGTCCAGGGTTTCGCCCGGAGCGGGGACTTGATCGGTATATTTGAGGCGGAGAAAGCCCTTTTCCGCAGTGCCGTCCACCACGTAGCTGATGTCAATGTCGGTGCCGCCTTCAATAATGGGTTCGAAACGCCATGTCTTGAGATGATCGGCGGGATCGGAAACCTGAACGAAGTAGCTGCGACCGGGTTTGCCATGCCAGCGGATGAACATCGCGCCGGTGGGCGGTGTCACGAATTCCAGCGATTGGTCGATGCCCGGTGGCTCCGCCGAGGCGAATGCGACGCATAACAGAAACAAGGGAATGCGGTGCAGGTGAGACTTCATGGTCGGGCAGGTGTGATTGACTTAGCGCCGGGCAGGTAGCGGCTGCCGCGATGCGGGCGGAGGATGAAGGTCTCGTCGCGTGGGATGGGCGGGTGCGCGGCGTGCCATGCGGAGGAGGCTGCGAAATAGGTGGTCCTTGCGGCCTGATAGGCAATCAGGCGCGGTGCTTCCGCTGCGATGATTTCCTTGACGACGGTCATGCGCGCGGTGGCGGCGGTGTCCTTCATATCACCACGTGTGATAAGGATTTCACCGGGGGCCACCTCAGGAACTTCAAGTTGCCAATCCTTTGTAAGACGGCGCTCCCAAGTGGTGTCGAAGTCAGAATGCATCAGAAACAAACCATAATCCTCGCCATTGTGAATGAAGCCGCCGACACCTGCTAACAAGCCGATGTCAAAACCACAAACCGCCTCGTAGCGCACGAGAGTTTCCTGATCGGTCCAGTTCACGACGCTGATCTTGTGGTCATAGATAGTGGCTCCGAGATTGAGGTCGTGGCGTGCTGCCAGATACGTTGAGCGACCTCTTCCGGGGTGGGTTCGTGCGGCTCGACGTAGGGCGGTGCTGGTGGCGGCGGCGGCAGATCCGGCTCGGTTGAGGCCTCGCCACGCTGTAGGGTGAGTGTGCGGGAGTTTTTGGAAAGATGGGTGACGGCTGCGTCCACGCGGACGGCGGGGAGGCGTTTCACCACAGGTGGCGGCGGCGGGGTGAAAGGCTGCACTTCCAAGGCGTGAGGGATGAAAGTGCGTTTGCCGGGAGAAGCATCGGCAGCGATATCATCTTGCAGATCGGGTGCCGGTTCCGATTGTGATTCTTCCTCGATAGGATCAGGAATTCCAACATTCAACTGCGACTCTGTCTTTTCTTGGCCGGGTAAAGGCAGCAATCCTCCTAGCAAGGCGAGGGAAACGGGTAGGAATTTCATGTTTGGTCGTATTTTCTAGACGGATTGGCAGATGTCGATTCAGTTCGAAAAGAAGATTGCTGGGCGATTTCGACACGGACGGGAACCCCTTTGGGAGAATCCAGGTTTTGAGGCTACGGAGGTCAAAGATGCCGCTCCCTTGAATGGCGGGAAGCAGAATGCGAAACCCGAAGGCGTAAAGTTTGATGACAGGATGTGGAGTGAAAAAGTGGTGAGGACTATCCGCGCAACATGAAATCAAATATCTTGCCTCCATTTTGAGAGCAAGGAAAATTTCCTCATCATGAAAACGTCTTGTTCCCCAAATCCATCCATTCTGTGCGGGGTTGGCTTATCGCCAAGCGCATCGCCGAGTTGCGTAGCCAAAAAGGCTTTACGCAACGCGACTTGGCTCGTTTGCTCGCTAGAGAGCACGGGTTGGTCAGCAGGATTGAAACCTGCGAGCGAAGGGTGGATCTGGTAGAACTCATTCAAATTTTCACCGCGATCGGTTGTGATGTAGAGCTTGAAATCGGGCGTTTGGTGGCGGATTTGCTGGAAATCACCACGCCTGAC
>JAYSYA010000034.1:0-2060 GCA_043716765.1 Akkermansiaceae bacterium | reverse complement strand
CGGGCGGGGCCGATAGGAAAAGTCAAGACTTTTGTGACATTATTTTTGATTTATCCAATTAACTTTCAATGACTTGCAGCTTAGGTTGACGCGAATGTGCGGAGTCCTAGAACCTGAGCATGTGTCGAAGTGGTCTCGGCGGGGAGCTCGGACAAATCCTTGATGAGCACACTCCATAAAATCGAAACCGTGTTAATCCGTGAGCAATGACCCCATCCAATTCAGGCGATTTAGCACAGAGGCCCGAAGACTGGTGCACGCTATAGGGTTCGAACCTAGGACCCCATCCGTGTGAAGGATGTGCTCTACCACTGAGCTAAGCATGCTTTGTCCAAAAACGGCTGCGAACTCGCGGCCGGGGCGGGGAGAATTAATGTTCTTAGTAGAGCTTGGCAAGCAATTCAGTGCGCCGGGTGGATTTTAAACTTTGTCGCCGCGCCCGGCTCATTACTCTCCGCCCACAGCAAGACCCGTGGCCCAGATTCCGAAAGACAGTGTTGAGAAAGTGCTCGAAGCGACGGACATCGTCGATTTGATCGGTTCTTACATCCAGGTGAAAAAGGCGGGCTCGTCGTTCCGGGCGAACTGCCCGTTTCACAACGAGAAAACGCCGTCGTTTTACATCACGCCTTCCACCCAGCGCTTCCATTGCTTTGGCTGCGGCGCGGGCGGGGACGCGATTTCCTTCGTCCGTGATCATGAAAACCTGCCGTTTGTGGATGCGGTGCGGAAGCTCGCGTCGCGGGCAGGAATTCACCTCGTCGAGGAGGAGTCCGATCTGAATGCCGACCAATCCCGCCGCACGCGCGGACGCCTGCTAGACATTCATCGCGAGGCGGCAGCGTTTTTTCACGAGCAGCTGATGAAAAATCCGGCCGCGGCGCATGCCAGGGACTACATGAAATCGCGGGGCTTCGGCAGCGAGATGGCGGCGAGCTGGTCAGTCGGCTGGATGCCGGACCATCCGAAGGTGTTTCTCGACTGGGCGCGCTCGCGGAAGTTCACCGGACGCGAACTGGTAGATTCGGGAATCGTCAAGCTGAAGGAGGACAACCAGCCGCGATCCGGGCTTTTCGTGCGGTTTCAGGACCGGCTGATGTTTCCGATCCGCAACGAGATCGGCGACGTCATCGCGTTCAGTGGTCGTCAGCTCCGCGAAAACAAAAACAGCGGAAAATATATCAACTCGATCGAAACTGCGATTTTCAAGAAATCCCGGGTGTTATTTGGGCTGGACCGGGCGAAGAAGCCGATTCTCAAGGAAAAAGCCGCGCTGTTATGCGAGGGGCAGATCGATGCGATTTGCTGCCACGAGTTGGGCATCGAGCACGCCATCGCCACCTGCGGCACGGCTTGCACGCGGGAACACGCGAGATTGATCAAGCGCTACACCAACAACGTCCTCGTCTGCTACGACGCGGACAAGGCCGGCTTGGCCGCGACCGAGAAGGCGTATCGCGAACTTGTGCCCGAGGGCTTGTCCGTCCGCGTAGTGGAGATGCCTGCGGGGGACGATCCGGACACTTATCTCAAGGCGCACGGCAAGGAAGCGTTCCGACAACTGCTCTCTAACGCGAAGGAATTTTTTCATTTTAAACTCGAACGGGCGAAGGCCACCGGCCTGTTCGACTCGCCCGCCGAGCGGGCCGCCGCGCTGAACGAATGCGCCGAGCTGTTATCCCTGATCACGGATTTCGCGGTGCAGGACAACCAGCTCAACATCGTGGCCGTGCATCTCCAGACATCCACGAGCTCGCTGCGCGAAGCCATCGCCAGGGCCAAGTCCCAACCGAAGCGGGTTTATGCCGACAAGACTGCGGGCGAGGTCGGAACGGTGCCGCCCGCCGAGCCGACGCGGCTGAACCGGATCGTCGCGGTGCTCTGCCATCTCGCGCTTTCCTCCGGTCCGGCGCAGCGGTTTCTGGCAGAACAATTCGAAACCCTGCATGAGGCTAACCGCTGGCTGGAGGGGATTCCGCTGTTGGAAACCATCCTCGGAGCCGCTCCGGATCCATCGTCGAATGCGGCAGTAAATACTTTCATGAGCGGCCTATCCGAGT
>JAYSYA010000330.1:0-21156 GCA_043716765.1 Akkermansiaceae bacterium | reverse complement strand
CACCTCTAATGTTTCAGGATGGACTATTCCCGCGAGGAGCGTGGCAAATTGCTCAAGAAGCCCGATGGCGATTACTACTCGTTCGACTCCGTCGACTCGCTGTTCTCCGGCGGGCGCATCCGCCGCGGCGAGAACATCAAACCGATTCTGACAGCCATCGCCGCCG
This sequence comes from Akkermansiaceae bacterium, assembly GCA_043716765.1. GTDB lineage: Bacteria > Verrucomicrobiota > Verrucomicrobiia > Verrucomicrobiales > Akkermansiaceae > Luteolibacter. The sequence goes on along the minus strand of JAYSYA010000330.1, from coordinate 20,990 downwards.
TCAAGAAAATCGAGGACCGCCGCGACGATCTGGTTGTCTCCGGATTCATCCGCACCCGGATGTATTGCGAGATCGAGCGCCGCTGCGATCGCGCCCGGCTCCGCCAGCGTTTCTTGTTTCTGTTCGGTGAATCGCAGATCGGCAAATCCGTCGCCCTGGAGGAATACCAGCGCACCCACAACCACGGCGCGACAATCCTGGTAGAGTGCCCCACCGGCGGCATCCTCGGCAAGTTCCTGCAAGCCCTAGCCGCCCAACTCAACATCCTCCACTACGGCAACGACGCCCAGCTCGCCGAGCGTATCATCAACACCATCGATCACCGGATGCTGCTCATCTGCGATGAAATGCACCGCTGCCTGCGCAAAAACACCACCACCGGCATTGAGGTTTTCTCATTCCTCCGCGAGCTGTGGAACCGACGGAAATGCGGCGTCGTCATCTCCATGACGAATGAAGGCCGCGACAACTTCCGCACCGGCCCGCATGCCAAAGCGCTGGAACAAATCTGGCGTCGCCGGGTCACCCCGCTCCAGCTCCCTAACTCACCACCGGACGACGATGCCGCGCTCTTCGCCGCCGCCTACGGCCTCCCTCCGGCGACCATGGAAGAGATCTCCATCTCCGTTTCCTACATCGACGCGGAGGGAAAGCAAGCCACCGAAAAGCACAAGGCGGCACCGCTGCAGCTGCAACGCGAGCAGCTTGCGGCCGAGGGCCTCGGCGTCTGGATCTCCATTCTGCAGGACGCATCGGACATGGCCAAGGAACAGCGGAAATCCATCACCTGGGGAGCCGTCATCAAAGCCCACTGCCAAGCCCAAGCCGAAGCTCAAATCCTCGAATAACATGCAGCAGGCGTCGTTCGATTTCACCAGCCCCACACCCGCCCCTGCGGATGGTGAAGTCGAACGCCTCATGTCCTACCTCTACCAGCGCGGCCCGCAGTGGACCCCCGCCAAGCAGATCCTCGCCGATCTCGGCATCAACGACCGCAAGCTCCGCCTCCTCAAAGCCGCTTCCGCCAATCGCATCATCTCCGGCCCCGGATGCCCAGGGTATCGCCACCTCGACCACACCACCCTGCCACAAATCAACGAGGTCCTCGCCCGCTGTTTTTCCCAAGCCCGCTCCATGACTCGCGACTACATCGCCCTCCGCAAACTCGCCCACTCTCTCATCCGCTAACCAACCCACGAACCATGACCAGCCCCAATCAAATCCTCGTCAGCCTGACCGATTCCCCCGCGACGACCAACGCCCTGCACGACCTCATGCGCCTGCCATTTCTGGTGATCGAGGCGATGTGCAAACGGCATGTTAAAGACGGCTTCGTCACCACCAGCAGCCTAGCTGATTGCTCGGACATTTGGTCGCTCACTGACAGCGGCAGAGAAGCCGCCGGCCGTCTGGTTTCCGCCGCAAATTCCAACTCCTGAAATTCCCATGTCCGCCTCGATCGAAAACCAGAAGATCACCCTCAACAAGCTGCGCCGGCTGCTTGCCGATGCCGAGGCCACGGTCAGCGGGCTCAAGCTCAGAATCGCCAAGGCCGAGGCCAAACTGACCGGCGAGCCGGTGCCCGTCGCCGGTCTCGACGTGCTCTGGAAACACGCCCTGGCCATCGCCCGGAACCGCTCCTCAAAGCACCTCTGCCGCAAGGCCTGGAACATGATCCCGCGCAACGAGCGGCCGACCGTCGAAGTGATGGTCCACGCCCTCAAAATCTGGAACCGAAGCCCCGAATGGAAAAAGGACGGAAACCAATACGTCATGGCTCTCGACCGCTGGATCAAAGAGCGCCGCTGGGAAGATCTACCAGAGGTCGAAGCCGCTCCCTCGCGCTATCCCACCGCGCCCAAGCCGCTCATCAAAAGCGCACCCGAAGCCTCCGCCACGCCTGAGGAAATCGCCGAGATCCTCGGAGCCCTCAAGCCCCGCCGGATGCAATCCTAACCACTCTCACCAAACCACCATCATGCCTGCCAAGAAAACCACCATCGCCACCGCTGAAAAGCGCGTCATCAAGTCCGAGATTTCCACCCTCAAGAAAGCCCTCCGCAAGGTTCAAACCGATTGCAATAAGGAGCTAAGCAGAGCCAAGAGAGAAGATGCGGCCGATCGCGCGGCCGCTCTCAAGAGGCACAATAAATTCCTCAAATTTCACGCCCGCGTGAAGAAGGCGGGGCACCGAGGATCCGCCAGTATCGAGCGCCGCGTCGCCATCCTCGAAGGCCGTCTCAATTCCTAACTTTCACCCCAACAAATCATTCATATGACACCCCAACAAATCAGCTCCGACCTTGAGCGCGGCATCGACCTCCGCGCCACCATCAAGACCGCCCAGGCGGAACTCAAAGCCATCGAGAAACGTCTCGAACAAGCAGGCCTCGAAGGCGAGCAAATCCCGCTCCAGGAAGCCGACCGCGAGGGCCGTCAATTCCTCGCCCGCAGCCCCAAGCTCGGCCTCATCGTGCCGGTAGTTTTCGAGTCGGATCAGATCGTCGCCAGCTATCGGCAAGGCAGCGAATTTGACTCAACGATGCAAAGCTACTGCGTGGAACATGAGATCTATCTCCACCGGTTCTTTGTCCCGGAAACGACCTACGGCCGCCTGGCCAAGGACGGGCAGAACTTCCGCAAATCCGCCCGCGAAATTCTCGGCAGCAAGGCTCCGGATTTCGTCGCCCAATGCCTCCAACGCGACAAGGCCGGCATCCCCAAATCCCGCACCCTCATCGCCTGGGACAACGCCAAGCCGATCGACCAAGTGACCCCCTGATTTCGGCCAGCGGGCACCGGCGCGGTTTCGCCTCCGCATCCTCATTTCGCCGGTGCTCCTTTCCTCTCCTAACCAACCCCATCAACCCCATGCCCGCACCCAAGACAGTCATCAAGCCCGTCGTCCGCTTCGACCACCGCGCCTTCGTTTTCGACTCCATCAGTGCCGCCGCGGACGCCATCAAGTTTTTCGGCAAGCTGCGTCCCGTCGAGTTCGCCGAAAACGACGGCGAGCGCGGCTATCACTACAAGCCCCGCGAGGAACAAATGGAAATCAGCCTGGAGACCGACCGCGAATACCGCGCGACTCCCCTGCGCCTGGCATTGCCCGCCCCAAAACGGGGCACCGTCGCCTGCCAAAACTGCGAATCCGTCTCCGTCCGCCCCGGCAGCGCCTGCGCAAGCTGCGGCACCATCTCCCCTCGGCTCTAATTTTCTGATCCCATGAGAAACATTTCATTCAGCCTCACCGAGCCGCAGTTTCTGGACGGCACCAAGACCGTCACCCGCCGCCTGGGATGGCAGTTTCTCAAGCCCGGCGACCACCTCATGGGGTGCCGGAAATGCATGGGCCTCAAGCCCGGCGAATCCATCGTCCGCCTCGGTGAAATCGAGGTGGTGTCCGTCCGCCGGGAGCCACTCGGCTCGATGATCATCGATCCCTATTATGGCGCTACTGAGGCCCTCTTCGAAGGCTTTCCAAACCTGACCGGCCCGGAGTTCGTGGCGATGTTTTGCAGCCACATGAAAGCCACGTCGACCACCGAAGTCACCCGCATCGAATTCCGCAGAATTTAACCCTTCTCAACCCAGCCATGAACCCTCCCGTAAAACCAAGATTCTCCCGCCACATCGCCCTGACGGTCGCGCAGGAAATTGTCGGAGCCCTCACCCCCGTCTGCGAACGCGTGATCGTCGCCGGTTCGCTCCGGCGCGGCAAGCAGTGGGTGGGAGATGTGGAAATCCTCTTCATCGGCAAGACCCTGACGCGGCCGAAGAACGGCGATTTTTTCGAGAACGAAACCGTGTGCCTGGCACAACTAGCCATCGCCGACTTACTCGCTGCCAATATCCTCGCGAAGCGGCCGAACAAGATCGGCGGATTCACCTGGGGCGATCAAAACAAACTCGCCTTGCACACCCGCAGCGGCGTGCCCGTGGATCTGTTCCAGACGACGGAAGCCAGTTGGTTCAACTACCTCGTTTGCCGCACCGGCTCGGCCGCCCACAACGTCACCATCGCGACCCGTGCCAAGCAGCTCGGCTGGAGCTGGAATCCCTACGGGTCCGGATTCACCAACGAAGCAGGGACGGCCTCGCACGACGTCGTGAGCGAAGCGGATCTCTTCACCTTCCTCGACATGCAATTCAAAGACCCCAAGGACCGATGAGCACGAAAATCACGAAGCCGACCGCCCGCAAAACCGCCGCCAAAAAGGCCGCCAAAAAGCGGGGCAATTTAACGCCGAAGGAAATCAAGCCGCTGATCATGGCGGCGAACAAGGCGTTCCGAATCCAAGAGCAATCCGGCAACCTGGACTCCGGCGAGACGTTCGACACCTGGCGCAAGGCGCAGTGCCAGGACGCCGTCGGGCTCCCCGGAATCACCGCCTGCAATCACATTCATTTCCGCCCGCTGCTCGCCCATTTCCAAACCCTAGCGGGCGACGATGCCCAAGCATTCAAAAGCCTCATGCGCACCGGCAAACCCACCGACCACGCCGAGCCGGGCGACACCCACGAAGAGCGCGGCGTACTGGTCAGCCTCATCGCCGACGCCCTCGCCGCCCACATGCACCTGGCGACCGCCAAAACCACCAAGCTCCTAGCTGGGGCGATGTTATTTAACAACTTTTTCAATCCGGGCAGTCGATGGAAGGAAAGCCCGGCCCGGATCGAATTCAGGAAGGTCCTCACCCGCCAAGCCGCGATCAAAGCCAAAGGCAAAGGCCCGCTCACTGTCGGCTACGTCGTTTTTCTGACGCGCCAAAAAACCCGCCGGCCGGATCTCACCCTCGGAGCCGACTGGAAGGCAGGCCTCGCGGAGCGCTGCACGGTCCGCCAGCTCACCCAGATCCGCGACACGCTCGTCAACCGCATCGCCGCCGTCGAAGGCGTAGGGAGCAGCCAGACGCGCAACAAGTCCCAGCGTTCGCCCAAGGCCAAAGCCGCCCGCGATCCCAACGAGATCACACCAAGATGACTGCCCTTCAGATCTTCGCTCTGCATGGTTCACGCAGCACCGCCGCACGGCTCCTGCGGCGGCGGGGATTTTTTTCTCAATTCTTTGTCCTTTCCCCTGTTTCCCCCCGTTTTTCTCAAACCCTCCAGTTGAGCATCCCAGCTCCTGAAACCCCCGATTTTCGGGCAATTTTGGCCTAATTCGGGCAAATTCGGGTTTTCTTGATTCCTATGTCTCCCTCATATACTTTTGCAAAATGGCAGGCTCAGAATCATCACGCAATCAGAAAGTGTTCACTAGAACGTTTTCAGAAGAACAGTTAAGCGCTCCTGAATGTTCGGCGCTCGGATTCAAAAATGAACCTTGGCCCGTCCCGCTCCCGCCGCCACGCTCCGCCTCAGTGAATGCACGCGTGTTGATCGACGGACCTTCGGAGCTCGTCTTCGACTATGCCATCCCGGCCGGGCTCGACGTGCGGCCGGGCTGCCGCGTCCGCATCCCGCTGCGACGGAAATCCGCCACCGGCACCGTCCTCTCCACCGGCGAGCCCGAGCAGGCGGATTTCGCACTGCGCGAGTTAGAATCACTCATCGATCCCGAGCCGCTGATCACGCCAGTCCTGCTGCGGACGGCCGATTGGATCGCCCATTACTATGGCTCCAGCATCGAGTCCGTAATCCGCTCGGTGCTGCCCGAGGGCGTGCGCTCCGAGGAAAACTCCGCGAAAACCCGCCGCGTCGCCGGGCTTGATGCCGCCCCGGACCCAGCTGTGCTCGCGAAACTGGAAAAACGCGCGCCGCGCCAATTCACCATTCTCTCCCTGCTCAGCCACGCCCCGGAAATGCGCCTGCCAGTCGCTGATCTCGGCGATGGCAATGCCGCCGCGCTCAAGTCGATGGAAAAAGCCGGCCTGCTGCGCCTCGTCGCCGAGGAAGTCCGCCGCGATCCGGACGCCGGCAACGTCGAGGAAATCCTCGAATCCAAGCCGCTCGAACTCAACCCCGGCCAGACCGCCGCCCTTGAGGTGGTGCTCGCCGCCGTCGCGAATCCGAATGGGTCCAAACCCATTCTTCTGCTAGGCGTCACCGGCTCCGGCAAGACGGAAGTCTATCTGCAAGCCGCCCAGCGCGCGCTCGACCTCGGGAAAACCGTGCTCGTCCTCGTTCCGGAAATTTCCCTAACACCCCAGACCGTCCGCCGTTTCAAATCCCGCTTCGCCGGCATGCAGGACCAAGTCGCCGTGCTCCACTCGAACCTCTCCCAAGGCGAGCGTTTCGACGAATGGCACCGCATCCGCAAAGGCACCGCACGCATCGTCATCGGCGCGCGCTCCGCCGTCTTCGCGCCGCTGCCAGACCTCGGACTCATCCTGGTCGATGAGGAGCACGAAAACACCTATAAGCAGGAAAACGTGCCGCGCTATCACGGCCGCGACGTCGCCGTGCTGCGCGCCGCCTTCGAGCCGTGCGCGATCGTGCTCGGCTCCGCCACGCCTTCGCTGGAATCCTGGAATAACACGCTCACTGACAAATACGACCTGCTCCGCCTCAACGAGCGCGCCGACGGCGCATCCATGCCGCTCGTCCGCGTGGTGGACATGCGCATCGAGCAAACCAAACGCAAAGGCGCGCCCGCCATTCTATCCGACAAACTCCGGACTGCGCTCGAACAGCGGCTTGAAAAAGGCGAGCAATCCATCCTCTTCCTGAACCGCCGCGGATTTGCCAGGTCCCTCCAATGCACTTCCTGCGGCCACGTCTGCCAATGCCCGCATTGCGCCGTCGCCCTCACCTATCACCGCACCGACGAGCGGCTTGTCTGCCACGTCTGCGGCTACCAATCCATCGTCCCGCGGAAGTGCCCAGAGTGCCGCGATCCTAACATCCTCCTCCAAGGCTACGGCACGCAAAAAGTCGAGGAAGTGTTAGCCAAAGTTTTCCCACAAGCGAAATTCGCCCGCATCGACGCCGACGCCATGCGCCGGAAGAACGCGCTGCGCGACACGCTCGCCGCCTTCAAAGCCCACAAGATCGATATCCTGATAGGCACCCAGATGATCGCCAAGGGCCTGCATTTTCCCAACGTGACGCTCGTCGGCATCCTCAACGCCGACCTCGGCCTGCACGTCCCGGACTTCCGCGCCGGCGAGCGCACCTTCCAGCTCATCACCCAAGTCGCCGGGCGCGCCGGCCGCGGCGATCTCGAAGGCGAGGTCATCGTGCAGACCTTCACCCCGCACTCGCCGTCCATCCAGTATGCGCGCAAGCACGATTTCGACGGATTTTCCGAGCAGGAAATGGAATTCCGCCGCGAGTTCTCCTTCCCGCCCTACGCGCACTGCGCCGTGCTAACAAGCCGCTCCACCCACGAGCGCCGCGCCGAGTTCACCCTGCAAACCCTTCACCTCCGCCTGGCGGAAAACCTCCCCGCCAACATCACCCTCGGCGAAGTCTTGCCCTCGCCGCTCGTCCGCTCGCACGGCCAATTCCGCTTTCAAATCACCCTTCGTTCCCACCGCGCCCGCCCGCTCACCCGTCACGTCCAACAGGTTCTAGCAAAAACTCCGCTGCCTGAAGACGTCACCGTCGTCTTCGACATGGACGCGCTGAATTTCTCTTGAGCATGGCGACAGGCCTCGTTGACATCCGCCCACTTGCTGCGCACGCTGGCTTAGTGACAGCCACACGGTCCCTTATTTAAGTTAGCGATGAACGCCGCACCGCCCGCACCTGAAGAGCTTGCCGCGCTTCTCCGGCTTCTTGACGACGAGACTCCGGCAGTCCGCGCGCGCGTGGCGGAACGCTTCGCCCTCTGCGGCGGAGACCTCAGCGAATGGCTCGCCACGCAGCCACGCCCACTGAGCAGGCGGGAAAAATCCCTGCTCGCGGAAATGCTCAGCCCGCCCCGCCGGGAAATGCTCGTCCGCGAGTGGATCGCGCCCACCGGCGGTGCCGCCGCCCTGCAGGAAGACTGGGAATCCTTTGAGGCGCTTCTCCGCTGCTTGTCGGATTTTCTTCACGACGGAATTTCCCTGCGCCAGCCTCTATCCGATGCGCTCGACCTCCTCGCGGAGGAGGCGACCGACGACGGCGTGACCACGGCTAACGAACTCCGCGCGTTTCTTTTCGAAGGAACACGCCTGAGCGGCAACCCGGCGGGCTACCACGATCCCAGAAACTCGGATCTCGCCTGGTGCATCGCGGAAGGCCGCTCAAACCCTCTCGGACTTTGCTTGATTTTCATGCTCGTAGGACGTCGCCTCAATCTTGAGATCGAAGGCGTCAATTTCCCCGGGCACTTCATGTGCCGGATCTTCGAAGACGGGCTTCCTCTCGTCATCGATTGCTTTGCCCGTGGTGAACTCCATCTCCAGTCTGACCTGCTAGAAAATTCCCAGCTCAACCGAGTCCAGCGCAATCTCCTGCGTGAAACCGTTGATCCGGGCACGATCTTGCTGCGCTTGCTCAACAATCTTTGCCAAGCCCTCGAACAAGCGGGCCGGGATGAGGACGTGCGACTGGTTCAAAAGCTCCGGACAACCTTGGAGTGAGCCTTTTCACCAGACTCCCAGATCTGCCAGTTGGCGGCCCGCCGCCTCCGCCCAGCCGCGGTTAGCCGCAGGCGATGCGGGCGACGGGTGCAGGATGCGGCCAATCACCGCGGAACTGCCGGAAGCTTCGGCCGCACGCCGCAACCGCTCTTCCGCAAATCCACCGACGCCTATCAGCCAGGAAGGCTTGAGCAGCGAGATCACTTCCCGGAGATGTTGCTGGCACGCCTGCTCCACGGGAGCCATCTCCCAGGCGGGAAGCTTGTCAGGCGTTAGGTTGGCACCGCTGGCACTCATCCAGACGAGCGGGCAGTAATTCAACACGTAGTGATCTTTAAAAAAATCCCCCGCGTTTTCATACCGCTCCGCAAAAAGCCCCCACAACCGTCGGCCGCTCACCTCAGAGCGTTTGCATTCAAACCCCTCAATCAAGCGCTTCGGATGTTCCGGCTCGGGCTTCCCGATCGGCGCTTGAATCCCCATCCAATCCCGCACCGCGGCCACCTCGCCGAACGGCACGCCGGTCTGCGCCATCCCGAACGGGCCCGGATTCATGCCGAGAAAAATGACGCGCTTCCTTCCTTTGCCGAAGCGTTCCAAATACTGTCGGTGCGCCTGCCACGTGTAGTCGAGAGTCCGGTAAACACAAGCCACCGGCGGCGAGAACTCAAGAATCCGCAGCCCGGCTGCCAAGCGTTCCGTGGATGCGATCAGCTCGTTCATGACATTCTAACTTTCCCACGCGAACACCAGCACGAGAAGGGCGATCGGCAGGTATAACAGAGTGAACAGGAACAAGCGCCGCGCCGAATTCCGTTCGCCGTCGCGCGAGAATTTAAGCGCCAGCGCCATCATCACCAAGGCCAGCAGCGGCCCGATGATTGTCCATAACAGGTTGGCGAAACCCAAGCAAGCCGGCAGCAGCGAGAACACCGCAAGCACCAGCGAGAACATCGCGGAGAGCAGCCCACTCTTCCGCCCTGTCAGATCGCGGTTGGACCACATTTTGTAATCCGCGGATTCGTATTCCGCGCGGCACAACCAGTTGATCGCAATGAAATGCGGGAGCTGCCAGAGAAACAACAACCCGAATAAAAACCACGCTTCCCAGCCGATGCTTCCGCCCGCGCCCACCCAGCCGATGACCGGCGGAACCGCTCCGGGAATCGCGCCGACCAGCGTATTCGTCGAACTTACCCGCTTCAGCGGCGTGTAGATGAAAACGTAAATTGCGATAGTCGCCGCTGTGAGATATGCTGCTAGGTGGCCGACTTGCACGGCCAAATGAATGATCCCGACCGCCGACAACACCCAACCGATGCCGAACGCGACCAGCGGATCCATCCGCCGGGACGGCAGCGGGCGGTCCGCCGTGCGCTTCATCCGCGCATCCAGATCCACTTCCATTAGCTGGTTGAAAGCAGCCGAGCCGAACGCCGCCGCCGCCGTGCCGAGGATCGTGTGGAGCAGCTTCATCCAATTCATGTCGACCCCGCGCGAGTATAACAGGAATCCGAAAAACGTGGTGACAAGCACGAAGAAATTCAGCCGCACTTTCATCAAGACCATCAAATCCTGCCGCAACCCTGGCGGCGGCGGGATTGGCTCTTCAGCGTCGGCTTTTTCATTCGTTCCAAGTTCTTCCATAGTCGCGGCGGAACCATGACCGCGTTCCCGTGATTTCCAAGCAGTGACTTACCCGGACGACGCTTTCGTGGGTGCAAGCCTTCGCTCGACTCTTGGACAAATCCCGGTAGCTTTGCGTTTTCAAACCCATCGGCAGCGTGCGAACACTCACCTTTTCCTTTTTGTTCCTGAGCCTGGCCCCCGCGACGGAGGTCCGGTCATGGACCGATATCCAGAACCGCAAGATCGAGGCGTCCCTCCTGCGGGTCGAAGACAGGACTGTCTTTTTGAAAATGAAGGATGGTCGTGAGATTTCCTACCCGCTCGCAAAACTCTCGTTGGGCGACTGCCAATACGTTGAACAATCCCGCGCCCTGCCCGCTACGGGGAAGGCCGACCAAGGCCTCAACTTCGATCTCCCGTGGCCCGACCGGATCAAATTCAGTGAGGATCCCGAGGTCAACACGGTGGAGGAAAACCCGGAGAAAAAGCGCTTCGTCTATGAGAGCGCGAATTATCGCTACGTCTGTGACGTGAGACTTTCCAAGTCCGTCGTCAAGGGCTTCGCCGTGATGTTCGAGGCCACCCATCTGTACTGCCGCTCGCTGCCCCTGGCGATTAACGGTGGAAAAACCGTGGATAACAAACATCAGATCCTGCTGTTCCAAGAACTCGATGATTATGTGAAAGCCGGAGGCCTGCCTGGCAGTGCCGGCGTGTTTATCGGCGGCAAAGGCGTGGTGATGGTTCCGCTGACCAGCCTGGGGGTGAGGCCGGTCGGTAGCGGCTATATGCTGGACCGGGATAAAAGCAGCAAGACCCTGCCCCACGAACTTGTCCATCAGCTAACGCCCGAGAATTATTTCGGCAAAGGTGCGATGGGTTGGTTTACGGAGGGACTCGCCGAATACGTCGCGGTGACTCCCTATCGATCCGGCGGATTCAGCGTCCGCGGAAATCAGAAAGACATCTTCGACTACGCGACCGGCTTTGGCTCCAAGGACATGGGAGGCCGCGCACTCGGCACCAAAATCAACCTGCCCGCTTTGAAGACCTTCATGCTTCAGGACTATGGCAATTTCCTCGAACAGCCCCAGCTCAACTACGGTTGCAGTCTGCTCATCACTACTTACTTTTTCCACATGGATGGCGAAGCTGATGGAAAGCGGATCAAGGGCTTCCTCAAAGCGCTGCACGACGGCGTGGACAGCGAGAAAGCCCTCGACCTGTTACTGGACGGTCGCAGCTTCGACAAGCTCGAAGAGGACATCGTGAAGGCTTGGGGCCGCAAGGGCGTGGATTTCATTTTCGCGAAGGAATAAGCGGGATCACTCCCCGAAGCGGACCCGCACGCCCATCCGCGCCCATGCGGCGGAAACCTCGCCTTCCAGTTTTTCGTAAGTGCCTCCACCTAGCAGCGGCGCGAGCGACGCTTCGCCCCGGCTACCCGCTTGAAGCTCCTTGAGAAATTGCGTGATCCGGAGTGCTTTGCCGCCGCCTTCCATGTGGAAAAAATAATGAGTCAGCAGCAGGCCAAGGCCGTAGTTGAAGTTCGCGTCCTGGCCGGCGTAGCGGGCGTAAGGCATCAGCATGAAATCCTTCAACTTAGGAGCCGCGATGTCCGTTCCTAACAACCGGCTTCCAAGACCGTCGCCCCCGCGGGAGGTGACGTAGGTTTTTACTACGTTCCCGTGGATGTCCGGACGGAAGTATCCCCAGTTATAAGGAGTGATCGCGATGTATTCCGCCAGCCCCTCGCTGAACCAGCCGCACGCGCCGGGTGCCATGTAGGCGTCCGGCGTGAGTTGGTGGACCAGTTCGTGAATGAGAATATTGTTAGACCTTGCGGTGTCGAGGCTGAAGCCGGTGCCGCCCTCCTGAAGTCCGAGGCTCGCCATCGGGACTAACACCAAACCCTGCGTGTAGCATCCCGCGCTCGAAGGCGGGCCGCCTGCCTTGATGTATTGATCGATGCTGCGGAAAAGGAAAATGTCCAGCTTGCCGTTTCGCTCCCTGCCGCCGCCGAGCGAAAGCGGAATGCTCTGCACATACTTGCGGGTGGTCTCGAACATGACGGAGAAATTCCTCAACGCGTCGTCGGTGACGCGGGCGTCGCAGGTGAAGCGATAGCCCGGGCTTTCATAGATATAGCGCCGCGATTGGGAGTCTTCGGAAACCACCTTGCACGTGACCGGACCATCCAGCCGGACCTCGCGCGGCCAGGGCCGGTTGAAAGTTGACGCCACCGTTCCCGCCGGACGCGAGCCGGCCTGTAGCACGGCCCGGTCGGCGGGACTCAAGTCCGCCAGCGGCGAGGAAAAAGCCCTGCTGTCGGGCAGCACGAAAATCACCTGGGTGCCGTCCATCCGGACGAACTCCGCTTCAAAGGTTCTGCCGAGCGCGTTTGTCCAAGTCCGGGCACCGGCTGATAGGCTTGATGCCAGCAGGACTCCGAGTGCGGCGAGTTTGACAGAACGATTGATCATCAATCTTTCCTAGCGGATGCCAGGCGTTGGGCAAGCTGATCCAGCATACGATGGAGAATGTTTGGTTTGCAATCTCGTCATTCCGGCGGAAGGTTGCAGGTTGCGAGAGGCTCGATGTTTGGTGTTGGGAGCGATTGTTCGAATCAATTCCATCCCTGCGACGTCTCTTGCTGCGGTAACCAACAAAAAATCATGAAGACTCTAGAAACTCACAGAATGTTAGGGGCATTCACTGCGATTTTAATCGGCGGGTCAATGCTCGGAGCGGGTAATTCCACGGCGCAAACTGCGGAGGCATCGGCCGGCGAGGTGCTAACTCGCGGACCGGTCCACGAGGCCTTTGCCGCCACGGTTTCCTACGACCCCGAACCGGGGATTATTGTGAATGTCCAGCCGCCGTCGGCTATCGAGGAGATCCCGCCGGATCAACGCTTAGAAGGTGAGAATGTCACTTGGATTCCGGGCTATTGGGCGTGGGACGAGGACAGAGACGACTTTCTATGGGTCAGTGGCATCTGGCGGAATCTGCCGCCGGGCAGGCAGTGGGTTCCGGGTTATTGGGCACAAGCGGATGGCCGCCACCAATGGACGTCCGGCTACTGGGAAGATGCGGAAGTTGCCGAGGTTTCATACCTCCCTAAACCTCCACGGAGCTTGGAAAGAGGGCCGAATATCGATGCGCCGTCGCGTGACGTAAGTTGGCTCCCGGGCAGCTGGGTATGGCAAGACGAACGTTACGCCTGGCGGAGCGGTTATTGGGCACCCGTCCGTGAAAACTGGATTTGGGTTCCGAGTCATCACCGTTGGACCCGCCGCGGCTATGTGTATGTTGACGGCTATTGGGACTATGGGGTGGCGCGACGCGGCGTTTTGTTCGCTCCGGTGCATTTCGACAGGAATGTTTACTCGCGGCCTGATTTCCGTTACACGCCGACCACAGTGATCAATATCTCGGTCTTTGTGAATCACTTGTTTGTAAGACCTCGTTACGGACACTACTATTTTGGCGATTATTATGCGCCAAGTTATCGTGACAACGGCTACTATGCTTCTTACCATTATAACAACACCCGCAGCGGTTTTGATCCGATCTATAGCCACTACCGCTGGGAAAACCGTAATGATGACGATTGGGACAGGCAGCGCCGCGAATATTTCGAATATCGCCGCGACAACGAGGACGCTCGTCCGCCGCGCACTTGGGCGGCCTTGAGCTCCATTCCGGAAGCAGAGCGCCGTGCGGAAAACTTCGCCGTGGCGCAGCCGCTCGATCGCTTGGTGGGTAGTGAGGATCGCGGACGGCAACGTTTCCAAGCCGTGGACAAACAGGACCGCGAACGATTTGTTTCACAACGTGAGGAGATCGGGAAGTTCACCCGGGAACGCAAGCAACTTGAAACCAGCGAAGCAAAAGTGGCGACGGATGAATCCCCCGCGCCTGCCGCACGCGTGAAGGTCAATCGCTCGCCGGTCGTCGCAAAGCAATCGGACCGCGCTGGCAGTGGCGATGCGCCGCCGGAAAGGCTTGCCCCTCGGGCCTCGGAGCGACAAGCCACGCAGAAGGGAACGGATCGTAAAAAGGATGAGCAGGCCGAACCTCCAAAACTTCCCGAGGGACAACCCAAAGTGGAGCCAGGTCGCGAGAGGGACCGCACTGAACGCCGGAGCGAGTCTGAATCGGCGACGAAAATGAAACCCGAACCCAAGCGCGAGGTGACTCCGGAGCCGGCTCGGAAGACCGAAGCGGAAAGAGGCCGCAGGGATGACTCGAGTCCGACGCGTGAGCCTAAGTCAAAGTCCGCGCCACGTGAGGGGGAACCCGGCCCTGATCGTAAGGCAGAACCGAGCACTCCGAAGACCGCTGAACCGACGGCTCCGAAGAACGAGCAACGCCGGCCCGAGCCGGAGCGGAGAGAACGCACCGAGAAAAAACAAGAGCCTCAAGTTCAGCAACAACCATCCCGCAGGGTAGAGCCAACTCCAGTTGAAAGGGAGCAAGCCCAGCGTCCGCAACAGCCATCCCGCAAGGTAGAGCCTGCTCCAGCTGAGAGGCAACAGACGCAGCGTTCGCAACAGCCGTCCCGCAGGGTGGAGCCAGCTCCAGTTGAGAGGGAGCAAGCCCAACGGCCGCAACAGCCGCCCCGCAAGGTGGAGCCAGCGCCGACCGTCGAAAGACGACAAGCCGAACGTCCGCGACCTGAATCGCAACAAGCTAAGCCTGAACGTGCGGCTCCCAAACAGCCTGAAGGCGAGCGCGCGCCCCGTCCTGAGGCCTCCAAAGAGAAGGAAGAGGAGCGGGGCAAGAAAGACAAAGACGCCGAATAACACAGCTCGGCGCGCTCGAACTACATGATCCGCGGCTCAAATCCCGAGTCGCGGATTTTTTATTTCACAATCGTTGCAATAGCCAGAACGCACCGGTTCCGGCGATGGCGAGGCAACCCACGACGCGCGCCCGGCGGTAGCTCAAGGTCCCGTGCCAGCCGGCCGTTAGGCACCACGCTGCGGCTAACAGCGTGGCCTGTGCGGCTTCAACTCCGAGATTTGCGCTGAGCAGGGCCGGCAGGAAATCAGGACCGGGCTTGATCCAGACGGAAAGCGCGCCGGCGAAGCCGAGGCCGTGAATCAGGCCGAAGCCGAAGACGATGCCAAGCCGCGTCGCGCTTGTGGATTTTTTAACAGGCCTAAGGTTTTCGAGCGCCACCACCATCACGCTCAACGCGATGATGGGCTCGACCCAGTTTCCCGGAATCCGCACGAATCCGGCGGCGGCGAGTCCCAGCGTGACGGTGTGCGCCAGCGTGAAAGCCAGCGACTGCGAAAGCAGCGGGCGCCATGCCCGGCGGTAGAAAAACAACCCCATCACGAACAGCACGTGATCCATTCCTAACGACAAGACGTGCAGGAATCCCTGGCGGAACGACTCGGTCCACGGCGCGCGACCGGCCCCGGTGTCCTCCTCCGCCGGCAAGGGCAGGGATTGCCCCGGAGCGAGCGTGAGATAGCCGCCTTGTTTTCCCGGTAGCTTCAAAACGAAGGTCGGCCGCGCACCACCCCGCCATGCGATTTCCGCGCGGTTTTCCAAGGGTTCCAGCCCCTTGATTCTCATCCGGAAATAGGCGCCGTCGTTGAGTAGCTCGGCGAAATCCGGCGGGTTCGTGGCGAAGTCAACGAAGTCCACCCGCCACTCCACGGCCTTCCCGCCGGATCTGATTTCTAGGCATTCGCGCAAATACCGTTCCGCCTCCACTCGCAGGGGAGCCCAGCCGCTCTCGCCCATTTCCAACAGCCAGGCGCGCTGCGGAGCCGGAGCTTGGGCGTCACCCCGCGATTCGGGAATGGCGTAGCCGGCGTCGAACAGCACCTCTATTTCCCAGGGCCGGCCGCCTTTCCATTCGGCTGATATCTGGGTGACGAGATGGCCGCGTGCGGAGATCGCCAGCGCGAGCCATAGAGCCAGGCATTGCCATTTTCCTCTCACGCCTTTTTCTCGCAGATCGTTTTCTGCGGGGACAACAAAAGCGCCTGTCATCGCTGACAGACGCTTTTGAAAACAAATCCTCGCTCCTCAGTTCGTCACGCGCATCGGCATGAGCACGTAGAGGAAAGATCCTTCGATGCGCAGAACGCCGGGGCTCATCTCGTCGATCAGGTCGAGGTAAACGTCGTTGGTATCCAAGGCGCGCAGCGGGGCTTGGAGGAATTCCGGGTTGAAGGCAATCTGCATCGGCGGACCTTGATAGATCACGTCCATCGATTCCTGGGCTTCACCGACATCCGGCGAGTTGGCGGTCACTTCGATGTGGTTCTCGCTGAAGACAAGTTTCACCGAGTTCGACTTGTCGGAGGAGAGCAAGGACACACGGCGGACGGTCTCGAGCAGCGCCTCGCGGCCGATGACGACGCGCTCGTTGCTGTCGCCGGGGATGACCTGGCGGTAGTTCGGATAGTTGCCCTCGATGAGCTTGCTGGCGAGCAGGCTGTCGCCGATGGCGAAGGAAATCTGGCTGTCGCTGAGCTTGACGATGACCTCGCCGGCATCGCCGAGCAGGCGCTGTAGTTCCTGCACGGCCTTGGTCGGGATGATGACGTCGGTCTCGTGGGAAGCGGGAAATTCGAGGTCGGCATCGACCATGGCGAGGCGGCGGCCGTCGGTGGCGACGAGCGTCATTTTGCCGTCGCGGAAGGAGGCGAAAATGCCGTTGAGGACGTAGCGGGTCTCGTCGGTGGAGATGGCGTAAGAGGTTTTCTTGAGGCCGTCGCGGAGGGTGGCTTGGGGGATTTTGAAGACCTTGGCTCCCTCGAAATCAGGCAGTGGCGGGAATTCCGCTTCGCCGAGGCCGATGATTTTGAAGAACGAAGGGCCACTGCGAATGGACGCGTGGTTTTTCGCGTCCACCGAGACTTCGACCTCGCTGGAAGGAAGCTCGCGGATGATGCTCACAAGCCGCTTGGCGGGAAGAGTGGTAGCACCTTCTTTCTCGATTTGGGCTTCCACCGAGCCGGTGATCCCGACGTCGAGGTCAGTCGTGGTGAACTGGATGCGGCCGTTTTTGGCCACCAGCAGCACGTTGGAAAGAATCGGTAAAGTGGTGCGCGAGCTGACCACGTGTTGGACTTTTTGTAGGCCGTCGAGAAAGGCTTCCTTGGAAATGCGGAACTTCATAAATTAAAACTGGGGAGTGGTTGCCGCGCAGTTTCGGTTTTAGCCGCCCCTTGGCAAGACTTCTGTGAATAATCCCGAAAGTGAGCTTCAACGGCGAAGCTGGGACTCGATGCGGGCGATGCTTTCTTTCAAACCCGGCTCGCCATCGACCAATCCGGCGACCTTTTTGCAGGCGTGGATGACAGTTCCGTGGTCGCGCCCGCCAAAGGCTTCACCGATTTCCATCAACGAACCCTTGGTCAGCGAGCGGCTCAAATACATGGCCACTTGGCGTGGAAACGCGATGCTGGCCGGGCGGCGGCGGCTGGTCATGTCGGCCAAGCGGACGTCGAAATGTTCGGCGACGGCCTTTTGGATGGAGTCGATGCTGACTTGGCGGCCGGCCTCCTCACGGATGAGGTCGCGCAGCAGATGCTCGACTTTTTCGACGGTCACGCTTTCGCCGGCGAGCGAGGCGTAAGTGGCCACCCGCATCAGCGCGCCTTCGAGGCGGCGGACGTTGGTGCGGATTTTTTCGGCGAGGAAACGCAGGACGGACTCATCGACGCGGACTTTCCAGTCGATGGATTTCTTCTTGAGAATGGCCATCCGCGTCTCCATTTGCGGCGGTTGCATCTCGACGGTGAGGCCGCACTCGAAGCGGGAAATCAGGCGCGGTTCGAGGCTCTTGATCTCGCAGGCCGGGCGGTCGCTAGTGAGGACGACTTGGTTGCGGCCGTCGAGCAGGGTGTTGAAGGTGTGGAAAAATTCCTCCTGCGAGCGCTCCTTGCCGGCGAGGAATTGGACGTCGTCGATAAGCAAAACATCCGAGCTGCGGTAGCGGCGGCGGAATTTCTCGATGTCGCCGCGGCGGATGGCGTCGATGAACTCGTTGGTGAATTTCTCGCACGTTAGATAAATCACCCGCGAGCCGGGCTGGCGGCGCAGCAGCTCTTGGCCGATGGCCTGCATGAGGTGGGTTTTCCCGAGGCCCGGGCCACCGTAGATGAAGAGCGGATTGTAGCCGACGCCAGATTTTTTCGCGACCGCCTCGCAGGCGGCGTGGGCGAACTGACTGTTGGAGCCGACGACGAAGCTGGCGAAAGTGTGGGCCGGATTGAGGCCGGCCGCTTTGATGCGTTTGTCGAGCGCCTCGCCTTCGAGTGCGGCGGCCTTGGTCGGGCGGCCGAAGGCAGGCGCATGCTTGGGGTGGCCGGCTTCCAAGTCGTTAGGGCTGGCAACATCCTCGCTGACGACGACCCGGACTTCCCGAACTTCATCAAAGATTCCGGTGACTGCCATCGTCAGTTCGGGCAGGTAATTCGTCTCGATCCACACCTGATGGATTTCACCGGGCACCGCGATCGAAGCGACGTCGTCTTCCACGCCCAACCAGCGGGCGGCGCGGAACCAACGTTGGAAGGCATCGTGGCTGACCATCACTCGCAAGGCGTCGCAAACACTGATCCATCCCCCGTCTTCCGAAGAAACTTCTTCCAAACTCGTCACTACTTCCTCGATTGCCGCTTCCTCAGGTTCCATCATTTGACGAGTCTTTTAAAAAATTATTAGGGGGTCTCTTGGTGCGCGCTCCAGGGTGGTGGGCGCGGCGAGGTGCAAAAGATGAGCAGCTGAAATCGTTCCTGGAAAAGTTTTTTACGACCATCTAATTAATGCTGACGACGGGCCGTATTCCACAAGGGTTCCACAGATCATTTTTTTAAAAACTTGACCCGGATTTTGCTTAGGATTTCCGAAGCATCAAGATTAGCACTTCCAACAGATCGACGCATCCATTTGAAATCAAAGCACTCGCGACCTTGGGTTCTGTTAAGGGCTCATCACGTCCGCCGCCGGGCGATTCAGTGCATCCCAAGTCCGCCGACCGGATCCTTGCTGGTCTTGAAACAGAGGGCCACGGCGACAGTTGCCAAGGTGCCGGCCATGATGCGCCAAGGGAATTCAATCACCGGCATCCACTCGAAATTTTTGTAAAGCGGGCCATTGGAGACCATTTTCCAAACGTCGTTAGGAAGGTTGCTGAGAACGGCGACGACGATGATCCCTGCGGCCATCGCGATCAGGTTGCCAGTCTCGCTGCCGCGCGATTTCGTGAACAGCGCGACCATGAAAATTCCTAGCAGCGAGCCGTAGGTGTAGCCGAAGCTTCCGAGAATGATCCCGATGATGCTGAGGCCGGGGTTGTGCGCCTTAACGAAGGCGGTCGCCAGTCCCACGAGAATGAGCACGAGCGCGAAGCCGACGGTGCTGAGCTTGATGATGCGCACCCGCGCGCGGTCGTCATCCGGCGTCTTGAACCAGCGGAAATGGAAGTCCCGCGAGTAGCTGGTGGCCAGCGAATTCATCGCCGTGCCGAGCGAGCCCATGGTGGTCGCCAGGACACCGGCGACGACCAGCCCGCGGAGGCCGCCGGGCATCACGTCGACGACAAAATACGGGAAAATCCGCGTGTTGTCCGGCTTGCCCGCCGCCATCGGCAGCGCTGGGTCGTTGACGACATGGCCGTAGTAAACGGAGAGCAGGATGCCGATGGTTAGAACAGCGTAAGTCACCGGGATGTCGGCGAGGCCGGAGAGGATCGTAGCCACCGCGCTCTGGCGTTTGTTTTTGGCGGTGAGCATGCGCTGCACCATGTCCTGGTCGGTGCCGTGGGTGGCCAGCGTCACGAACAGCGAGCCAAAGAGCGCGGCCCAGACGGTGAACTCGCTTTCCAGCACGCTCTTGATCGCGCCCCAGCTGGCACCGTAGTTTTTCACGAATTGCGGGTCCGCCGGGACATCGCCCTGCCATTCCCAGAGTTTCAAATCATGCGGGCCGGTGAGATGGCTTTTCACGCCCTCCCAGCCGCCGGGAATGTGGCCTAGCAAATACCAGACCGAGAACCCGAGCGCGCCGAACAGCACCGCGATTTGCAGAACATCCGTCCAGATCACCGCCTTGATCCCGCCCACTGCCGTGTAAGCCGCCGTGAGGATGGTGATCAAAACCAGCGCGCCGCCGGTGGCCCAGAATTGCTCCCAAGTGCCGAGCGGTCGTTCCGGATTCATTTGGTTCCAAATCACGACCATCAGCAGCGTCGGCACCCACAACCGGGAGCCGCTGGCGAGTGAACGCGTGACGAGGAAAATCACGCTCGCCACGCTGCGGGTGCGCGGCCCGAACCGAATTTCCAGAAACTCGTAAATGCTCACCACGTTGTGTTTGTAAAACGCCGGGATGAACACCGCGCTCACCACCAACCGCGCCAACAAATAACCGACCATCAGCTGCGCGTAAGTGTAGTTCCGCAGCCGGAACCCTTCGCCCGGGGTGCCGAAAAACGTCCCCGCGCTGATCTCAGACGCCAAGATCGATGCCAGCACCGCCCACCAAGGGATCGACCGGCCGCCGAGCGCGAAATCCGAGACGTTTCCGCTGCGGCGGCTGAAATGCCAGCCGATGATGATGATGATGGCGAAATAAATTCCAACGATAAACAGATCCAACCACAAAGCCGACATGCGCCGCATGCTAGGGCGGCGGTGCGGTGATCCAAGCCCCAAGTTTCGCCCGCACCCGGCGCCCGGCCGGGCCATCCTTCCACAAGCCTTTGGCCGCGGCGCGCAGGGCGGTTGGCAGGCAGAGCTACGGTCCCCACCAGACTAAGAACCCGGCTTTTTCCCTAGACAGGTTGCCCTGATTTTGCATGGTAGAGGGGTT
>JAYSYA010000329.1:0-7092 GCA_043716765.1 Akkermansiaceae bacterium | reverse complement strand
CACCGCATCAATCGAGCCGCCGACGCCGACCCCGGCACCATCCGGCTCTCCATCGACACCAAGACCACCGTGGCCATCGGCAATCTGAGTCGCGGAGGGAAAAGCCGCCAGGCACCAGCCGCCTTGGATCACGATTTGGAACCCGAAGGACCAAGTCGATTCGCGACAACGCGCTGTCCGAACACCAAGACAATTATTCCTCGCTGAATTATGACATTGAGCGGAATACGGAGGCTTACGAAGAGATTCTCCGCTACTACAAGACGGCGGATGCGTTCTTCAAGAAGGCTATCAACAAGGCTGCGTTGGAGTATGGCACCAAATACTCATCATTCGCTTACGACGTCGAGCGCCAGATTGAAGCACTGCAGAAGTTCGACGGGAAATAGGGCGCCTCACAGGATTTCCTTCACGAAGCGGTCCTTCCCGAAAATCGAGAACGCCGCAGGCTCCTCGCCGGTGCCGAGGAAGCGTGGCGGGATGCCGAGCTGGTCATGGATGGTCACCGCGATGCCGCCTTTTCCCGAGCCGTCGAGCTTGGTGACGATGAGGCCGTCGAGCGGGCTGGCTTTGTGGAACTCTTTCGCCTGTTGGAGTGCGTTAGATCCGGTGGTGGCGTCCACGACGAGCAGCGTGAGATGGGGCGCGGTCTCGTCTTGCTTGGCGAGCGTGCGACGGATTTTCCCGAGCTCTTCCATCAGATTGTGGCGGGTGTGGATACGGCCAGCGGTGTCGCAGATGAGGAATTGGGTCTTGTCGGCGATGGCTTTTTGATGGGCGTGGAAGCAGACGGACGAAGGGTCGGCGTTGGGATTTCCCTTCACGACCGGAAGCTTCAGCCGCTCGCCCCAGCGCTGGAGTTGCTCGACGGCGGCGGCGCGGAAGGTGTCGGCGGCGGCGAGGATCACGGAATGGCCGCGCTGGTGGAGCCAAAGGCCGAGCTTGGCCGAAGAGGTGGTTTTGCCAGTGCCGTTCACGCCGACGATGAGGATCACGAATGGTTTGCCATCGGCCCTTGGCGCGGGTGGCGGGAAATTTTCCGGCAGGCGCTTGGCGATCTGGCGGCGGGTGGTTTCCACGACGTCGTCGGCGGAAACCTCGCGGCCGAGGTCGCGGAGTTCGTCGATGATCGAGGTGCTCATGCGGACTCCAAGGTCGGAGCTGATGAGGTCGGCCTCAAGGTCGTCCCAATCGATTTCCGCGCGATTGGTGATCTTGTTGAGTAGGGATTTAAAAAAGCCAGCCATGGGTGCGCGGCGAGACTAGTCGCGAGCGGTGGCGGGTCAATGGGATTGCACGGGGCGTCATTTCCGCTCGAAGCGCAAACGAAGGAAGCGCCGGGACGAATCTCCGGTGTTGAGCGGGTCGCGGACGAGCACGGTTTCGGTGTCGCCGTTCGGTTGTGAGTCGATGGCCACGGGCGACCACGTGCCAAGGTCGGATGAGGATTCCGCGTGATAGGTGACGTCTGGCAATCTGGCGGGGCGGGTGAAGACGAGCGAGAGTCCGTTGCTGTCGCGGGTGCTAACAA
This sequence comes from Akkermansiaceae bacterium, assembly GCA_043716765.1. GTDB lineage: Bacteria > Verrucomicrobiota > Verrucomicrobiia > Verrucomicrobiales > Akkermansiaceae > Luteolibacter. The sequence goes on along the minus strand of JAYSYA010000329.1, from coordinate 5,561 downwards.
GCGGCGGTGTGAACAGGTGTGGATCGCTGCCCAGCGCGTATTCCGCTAGATTTAGCCAGTTGTCGAAATCGGGATCGGCGTTGTCATCCGCAGTGCCGGCGGTTTGCTCGGCTTCGGTGAAATGCAGGTTGCGCCACGAGGCCAAGTCATTTTTCGGCGAGATGACAAGCGACCCGCTCGCGCCGCCTTGGTAGTTAGAATCGTTGACGGTGGCGACGACGACGTAGGTGCCGACAGGGCTCGGTGCGTCCGGCGAGCCGTTATAAGTGACCGCGATGGCGGAGACCGCCGGGGTGGCGGCGGCGGTGACGGGCTTGGGCGTGCCGTCGTAGGTGGCGGTGAGCCCCGCAAGGGTGACCGTGGCGGTGGCTTTTTGGATGACGAGCGTGGCGGAGGCCGAGCCTTGGTAATTGGGGTCGGTGATATTGGCTTCCACCGCATAACTTCCCGCATTGGTGGGAATTACGGAAGAGCCGTTGTAGGTGACTGCCGTGGACAAATTTGCAGGACTCGTCGTCACGGTGGCAGCCTTGAGGTCACCGCTGTAGGTTTGACTCAGATTGCTGAGAACCACGGAGGCGGGGGCGGGTGTAATGGAGACGCTGGCGGCGTTAGAAAATCCACCGCTGGCTGCGGTGATCAGGTAGGGTCCGCCGACGGTGGTGGCGGTGAAGACTCCCGTGCTGCTGAGCGTGCCGCCACCGCTTTTCGACCAGCTAAAAGACGAGGGTTGCGTTGTCATGGGGACGCTGAATTGATCGAGCAAGGAGGCGCTGAAGGCTTGGCTCGAGTTCACGGAAAGCGTGACCGCGGCCGGGCTGACGAGGACGCCGGAGACCGCTTGAAGGACACGTATGTTTACCTCGCTGGTGGTGGTGAGGCCTTGGGCGTCGCGGACCGACACGCTGATCTGATAGTCGCCGGATCCTTCGAACTCGGCAGTGGTGGTTTTGGCGGCGTTGCTGGCGTTGGTCGTGAAAAAGACTGGATGCGGCGGGCCGCTAGTGACGACCCAGGTGTAAGTTAGGAAGCCCTCGCCGCCGTTGTCGGTGGCGGCCACGGACAGGTTCGTCGAAGTGGCGCGGATGACTTGATAGACGGTGGTGTCCGGGTCGGTGACGATTTCCATGGATGATGAGGTCGCATTGGCCGTGATGACGGGGGCTTGGTTCGTGGAATCGCCGCCACCGAGCAGCGAGATGCTGTCGATGTACCAGCCCGCGCTGGCAATGGTGGAGTCGGTGGCGAGGCGCCAGCGGAGGCGCAGGTTGTTGCCGGCGTATTTGGCGGTGTCGGTGAGATTGACGATGGTTTCCACAAAGCCAGTGGTATTACCCGACCACGCGGGAAGGCCGTGGAATTGGTTTTGATCGGCCTGTTTGCCGGGAGTTTTGACGCTAACATTATAGCCATTGCTGGCGAAAACGGCACCAGAGCCGGTGGACGCTGCGTCGAACCATGTGCTGTTGTTGATTGAAAACTCCAATTTGCCCGCGTCCTTGGAGTTTTGCAGGTCGCGGTTCTGCCAGAACTTAAGTTGGAGGTTGGTCGCGCTGGCGGGAATCGCGATGTTTGGCGAAGTGAGATTGGTGATGGATTTGAAAGAAGGGCCCGCGGCGAAATAGGATTTGGTGGGGGATTGGCTTTGCGTCGTCACGAGCGACCAGTTGTTGGAGGTGGGGTTCGCCAGCGACGACCAACCGGTGACGGCACCGTCGAAATTCTCACTCCAGATGGCGCCGATCACGGTGAAGGCGGCGGGAAGGGTGGCGGTTTGCAAATTCGGATTGGTGGCGACCACATCCCACGTGCCGGCGGCGGCTCCGGTCAGATTCACCTGGCAGCGGAGCATTTCCCCGATCAATTGGACCGAGGTGGCGGCAATGTCGGGTTGGCCCGAGCGGGCGAGTTTGACGGTGGTGGCGGCCTGCAAACTCGTGCCGGTTAGGTCGAGCGTGACGCTGCCGGAGAGGCCGCTGTTTGGCGAGACGGAGGTGAGCGCGAGAGGAGGCGGCGGCGGTGCTTCGGCGGTGGATCCGGAAATAAGCAGCGAGTAGTTTTGGCTGTTGTTCACCAGGGTTCCGGAAAATGTGACAACCGCTCGATAGGTGCCGGCCGCGAGAGGGGCGATGCGGACTTGTTCGACATTGTCGGTGTGGTTGACGCCGGTGGTGGCGGGCAAGCTCATCGAGGCTTGAGTCCAGCTGCCGACGAAGGGCATCACGAACGGGAAAAACTCTGAGCCGTTAGGCGCGATGATTTTCAGGTTGAGATTATTGACCAACCGGGGGCTGCGGGAGTCGGAAACGGCGAGTGCGCTGGCCGCCGGATCGGTCCAGCAGAGTGTGGCGGAGATGGGCGAAATGCCGTCGGAGACAAACGACTGGGTCCGGGTGATGGTGGAGGTGGTGAGCTGGTCTTCGGTGAGGCGTTGTTTCGCGGGGGAGGCGGAGTGATCGTTAATCAAGTCGGCGGCGGCCTGCACGTTGACCATGCCCCAGCCGTATTTGTAGTCCGGGCCGGCGTTTCCGCGGTCGTCGGCGGTGTGGATGAGCAGGCCCTTGAGTGTGCTGGAACGCATGGCTTGGCCGGGGAAAAGACTGGAGTATTGCTGGATGAGCAGCGCGGCGGAGCCGGTCGCGTTCGGGGTGGCCATGCTGGTGCCGCTATACGTGGCGTAGGTGGTGTTGCTGCCGCCGAGCGACGAGTAGAGAGTGTCGCCGTTAGCCACTACGTCGGGTTTGATCCGGCCGTCGTCGGTGGGACCGCAGGCGGAAAAGTTATTGAGGACGGCTTGCGCCGGATCGCGGGTGCCGTTCGTGGGGGCGGTGACCGCGTCCAATGCCGAGCCGACGGTGATGACGTTTTTCGCGACGGCATCGAAGCCGATCGTCTCGAAGCCGCCGCGGTAAGTTCCGTCGCCCCCGGGATGGGATGCGGAGCTGTAGGTGACGACCGAGCTGCTGCCGGGTGTGAAGGTGACGGTGTCGCCGTTGGCGGGGTTGTCGGTATTGTCATTTCCGGCACTGCGGAAAACCAGGTAGTAGGGAGCGCCGAAAGCCAGCGAGTCGCTGTCGTTGGCATAGTTGTTATAAAGGCCGAAGTCGCTTTCCGTGGAGCTAACGGTCGAGGTTGCGCCCCACCATTCCCACTTGCGGTAGGGCGAACCGCCGTTCACGTAGTTCCAACCGCTGACGTAGCCGTAACTGTGGTTGGAAAGATAGATTTTTCCCGGTTCGCCCGCGTAGGTGGCACCGCGGGAGGTCATTTCGGAAACATCGTTGGTCCAGTTGTAGGAATGGACCGTGGCGCTGGCGGCCATCCCGCGTGCGGCCGCCACGATGCCGGAGGCGATGAGGGTGCCGCCGACATGACTGGCGTGGTCGATGATGGCGGCACCGTCCATGACGCTCACGCGGCCGCCGAATTCCTGATGGCTGGCGCGCGCCGAACCGCCGTCCCAGAGGCCGATGGTGACGCCCGAACCCGTTAGCGAATACGGGGAAGTCCGGAGCAGGTCGGCACCGGTGGAGATGGCGGCGTTGACGTTGTCGGTGGTGAAATAGACCGGCTTGTCGCCATCGAAGTCCACAATTTCCTGCACCCGGCCGGTGGGCGATTCGGTGCGCAACGCCAGACCAAGCAGGGTGGCGCGGGCGCGGGCGTTGTGGCGGCGGGTGGTTTCGCTCGCCGCTAACCGGGCGACCACGCGGGCGCGGTCGGCGGGTCGGGAAAGCTGGTTCGCGGGATCGGATAGAATGTCGGCAAGCCGTTCCTGGGCGGTCACCGGGCCGGCGAGTGCGAAAATCAGAAACAGCGCGAACGGGTGATGGCGAAATGTCATCGGCGGCAGAACGTAATTTCAACTTTTGCGGATGCAAGGTCTTAAAGAGGCGGGGGCGGAGCGCGCGACGAGTCGACATTCTTAGGTTCCATTTGCCGGAGTCGCTCCGATACCTCGGGATCCTCCGCAGCAATCCGGCGGATCCACGGGTGCGCGGTGAGAGACTCTTCTCTTGCGCCTTGTGTCTGGAAGTCTTCTGTCTTTGTCTGTCCCCGATGCCAAAGATCCGCGTGCTCTCCGACATTCTCGCCAGCCAGGTGGCGGCGGGCGAGGTGGTTGAGCGCCCGGCCTCGGTGGTCAAGGAGCTGGTGGAAAACAGCATCGACGCCGGGGCGCGGGAAATCCGCGTGGACATTGATCGCGGCGGTTCGGCGTTGATCCGGGTGAGCGACGACGGCTGCGGGATGTCGCGCGAGGACGCGTTGCTGTCACTGGAACGCCACGCGACGAGCAAGCTGCGGACGGCAGGGGACTTGGCGGCGATCATGACGTTGGGATTCCGCGGAGAAGCGGTGCCGAGCATCGCCAGTGTGTCGCGGTTCCGGCTGGTGACGCGGGAGACGGACGCGGTCGCAGGGACCGAAATCCTGGTGGACGGCGGGAAAGTCCGCGATGTGCGGGACGCGGGCTGTGCGCCGGGCACGGTGATCGAGGCGAAGGCGCTGTTTTACAACATGCCGGCGCGGCGAAAGTTTTTGCGGGCGGAAACGACCGAGGCGGCGCACGTCGAGCATCAGTTGCGGCTGCACGCGCTGGCCGCGCCGAATGTGCGATTTCGCCTGCGGCGGGATGATCGCGAGGTGTTTGATTTGCCACCGGCGGGGAAAGCGGTGGACCGGGTGCGGCAGTTGCTCGGTACGGATTTGTCGCGGGAATTGCTCGGGCTGCCGCTGACGCATGGCAACGGGATTTCCGTGCAAGGTTACGTGTTGCCGGCCAGCCACGCGCGGAAGGGGAGGCGGCACCAGTTTGTTTTTCTCAACGGCCGGCCGGTCGAGGACGCGGTGATTTCGCGCGCGCTGGCGGAAGGCTTTCGCGGCGCGGTTGCGGATGGCATGTATCCGGCGGCGTGGTTGTGGATCGATCTGGAGCCGACTTTGGTGGATGTAAACGTCCATCCGGCGAAGCGTGAGGTGCGGTTTCACCGGCCGGTGGATGTGCGGGACGCGATTTTGGAGGCGGTGGCTGTCGGCTTGCGGCCGCCTGCGCCGGTGCTGCCGTCACGGATCGAGCGGGCCGCAGCGCTTCCGGTTTTTTTAAATCACGTCGCGGTGCAAATCGCACCGAAGGCGGCTGTTTTCCACGCGCCGCAGCCGGTTTTGGCGGAGTTGGTGGTGGAAACGGCCCCGCTCCCGACCGTCGGGGGAGTGCCGGATTTCCGGTTGGTCGGGATGCTGCATCAGCGGTTCGTGCTGCTGGAGAGCGGGGACGGGCTGGTGCTGTTCGACCCCAAAGCGGCGAAGGAACGGATTTATTTTGAGAAGCTCCTGCGCCACGGCGACGGGGTTTTGGAAACGCAAGGTTTGCTCGTGCCAGTTCTGCTGGAGCTTGATCCGCGGGATTTGGATCTCGTGCTGCGCGAGCGAATGGCATTGCAGGAGGCCGGTATCGAGGTCGAGGCGTTCGGCGGGAACACGCTGCAAATCCGCAGCCTACCCGCCTGTCTGCCGGTGGATGACCCGCGGCCGTTTCTTGGGGCGTTGATGGACGAGTTGCT
>JAYSYA010000328.1:0-2412 GCA_043716765.1 Akkermansiaceae bacterium | reverse complement strand
TGCGCTGGCTGATTTGGTCGTATTTGAGGCCGTCGTGATACTTGAGGGTTAGGAGGGCGCGGTCGTCTTCGTGGAGCTCGGCGACGAGGAGTTGGAGGGTGCCGATGGCTTCGAGTTTGCCGAGGGCTTGCTCGGGATCGAGAGTCGGGCTTTCCCACTCGCGGTCGGCATCCATTGGCGTCTCGCGTTTGTGGTCGCGAAGGTGGCTGAGCGCGAGATTGCGGGTGCAGCGGAAAAGCCAGGCCCGCGGGTGGGTTACTTCGTCCCAGTGGGCGTGGAGCTTGAGGAATGCGTCCTGAACGATGTCTTCGGCGGTCTCGCGCTGCCCTAGCAGGCCGTGGGCGTAGCGGAGGAGCACGGATTCCTCGGCGTCGAAGACCTGCCGGAGTGTGGGTTTTTGCTCCATGGGTGGGTGCGGCGGGCGGATGGAAATGACCGAAGTGCGGCGGATTTCAGCCGTGGAGCGGGCGCTGGCAGTTCGGGTTTCCATGATTCGGCGGGGACGGGCTCATGCGTTACGCTGATGAAGACACGGATAACCGGATTCCCTTAGAAAAAGTTTGCGGAAAAATGAAGCGGCTTGTCATGTCGCGCGAAATTGCCGCACCCTCCGCCGCTCATGAGGCGCGTGATTATTCATACCGACGGTGGCTGCAAAGGAAACCCGGGACCGGGCGGATACGGGTCGGTGATGGTTTGTGGAAAGCACCGGAAGGAGCTTTCCGGGGGATATCGGCTGACGACCAACAACCGGATGGAACTGCGTGCGGCGATCGCGGCACTGGAGTCTCTGAGCGAGCCTTGTGAGGTGGTGTTGCACTCGGATTCGAAATACCTGATCGATGCGATTTCCAAGAAATGGATCGACGGCTGGAAAAAGCGTGGCTGGAAAACGGCGGCGAAAGAGCCGGTGAAAAACCAGGATTTGTGGCTGCTGTTATTGGCGGCGATCGGGTCGCACAAGATCGACTGGCGCTGGGTGAAAGGCCACGCCGGTCATGCGGAAAACGAACGCTGCGACGAACTGGCAAACATCGCGGTGGCGGGCAGAAATCTGCTTGAAGATGCCGGATTCGAGAGCTCGCGGAGTTGATCGGGGCGCGGGGCGGATTTCCATGAATGTTCACTTTGCTCCGGTTGGAAATTCGGCTAAGTGTGATCCATGAATTTAAGAACGATCGGCCTGCTGCTGGCCTTCGCCGCATTCCCCTATCAAGGAGCGTTCGCCCAAAAGCCGGTGCCGCCGCCGTCCGGCCCGCGCTTGCCGCTCGCAACAGTCTTTCAGGGCGAGTCGAAATTCCATGCGATCGTCGCCAAGGCCGAGCGTGAAAACTGGCGCAATCTACCGCTCAGCGAGCGGACCATCCGCGTGGCCCGCGAACTGGTGGGCACGCCTTATGTGAATTACACGCTCGAAGTCGATGACCGGACTGAGTCGCCGGTGGCCAATCTCAAGGGCATGGACTGCTGGACCTATTATGAAAACTCGCTGGCGCTGGCCCGGATGCTCCGCTACAAGCCCGCGCCCTACAAGCCACAGGATCTGCTGCACATGGTGGAAATCGAGCGCTACCGCGGCGGCGTGTGCACCGGAAATTACCTGAGCCGGATGCATCATCTCGAGGAAGTTTTCCATGACAACCAGCGTCGCGGCTACGCCACTAACATCACCTCGCGGATTCCCGGCGCCCAGAGAATCCAGCGCGAGGTCAAGGAAATGACCGTGCAGTGGAAAGCCTACCGCTACCTGCGCTCCGATCCATCGCTGCTCGCAACGATGGGGAAAATCGAGGCGCAAGTCTCGGACCTGCCGGTCTATCACGTTCCCAAATCCAAGGTCCGCAACGCCGAGAAATACCTGCAAAACGGCGACGTCTGCGCGATCACGACGAACGGTCCCGGCGGTTACACCTCGCACGTCGGGCTGATCATCAGGTTGCAAGACCGGGCTTACTTCGCCCACGCGACTTCCGACACCGACAAGGGCCGGATGACCGTGATCGACCGGCCGATCGCCGATTACGTCAACGGCGCTAACAAACACGCGGGCATCATCATTTGCCGGCCTAACGACGTGCCGCAGTCGCCTCTGTGGCAGAGCAACGTGGCGCGGCAGTAAGGCCGGGCCGCCTCAAAATCAAGCGTTCACTGGATTCTCGCTAAGACTCTCGGCGATGGATTTGATGAACTCGCCGGACTCTTTCTCGACCAAGGGGCGGGCAAGCATTTCCTCGTAAATATCTATGTAGCGGCGGGCCACTTCCTTGTGGCTGAATTCCTGTTCGCTCTCGATCATTACACGACGGATCTCCCGCTCGCGAATCTCGTAGGGCAGCGCATGGAAATCCATCGCGCAGTCGATCGCCCAGCGGAAAGCGCCGGAGTTGTAGTTATCGAAGCGGAAGCCGTTGC
>JAYSYA010000327.1:0-7114 GCA_043716765.1 Akkermansiaceae bacterium | reverse complement strand
TGACCAAGCAGCTCCAGGAAATCAAGCCGACGACGGTCATCGCCTGTTATGGAGCGGTGGATTCCTTTCAGGGAGACGCGGGCATGGAGTCCTTCGTCACTGCTTACCGGAACCTGATCAAGATGATCCGTGAAACCACTGGGGCCACCGTCATTCTGTTATCGCCACCTGCGGTGGGGAGCGACCACTCGCGTTGGCCTTCATTGAAAGATCACAATGCGGCTTTAGCTAAATATTCCCGAGCCATCTCCGCACTCGCCACCGATGAGAAACTTGCCTTCGCGGATCTCCATGCATTGATGGCGGGTCAGCCATGGACGACCGTGAATGGTGTCAGTTTCACTTCGGAGGACTATGTGAAAATTGCACCGCTCTTCGTGAAGTGCCTGGGGCTGGATGCCGGACCTGCCGTCACGGCTCAACCCGTTCTTACGCGGCTCGTTCTCTCGAAGAACCGCCTGTTTTTCCAGCGTTGGCGTCCGCAAAACGAGATCTATCTGTTCGGATCTCGCAAACACGAGCAGGGCAAAAATGCCGCGGAAGTTTTACAGTTCGATCCCTTGATTGCCGATTTGGAAAAGCAGATCGCCGCCACTGTTTCTCCATCAGCAAAATAACAACCTCTACCTCCTCCGGATGATTTCTTCACGATTGTTAGCCATTTTTTTCGCGCTCTGCACCGCCACGCTCCACGCGCAGAACAAGCTCTCCCAAATCCCGTCAACCGATCCTGCGGACGAGCTCGCCTCGTTCACCGTCGCCGAGGGTCTGGAGGTCAATCTGTTCGCTTCCGAACCGATGGTGACCAAGCCCATTCAAATGGCTTGGGATGCCATGGGCCGGTTGTGGGTGGCTACCAGCGCCATCTATCCGCACATCAAGCCGGGCCAACCGCAGAGTGATAAGATCCTCATTCTCGAAGACACCGACCATGACGGGAAGGCTGACAAAAGCACCGTGTTTTACGAGGGCTTGTTCATCCCCACCGGCATCTGGCCCCAAGACGGCGGGGCCTATATTGCGAACTCCACCGAGCTGTTATTCATGAAGGATACCAACGGCGACGGCAAGGCGGACACCCGCCAAGTCCTGCTCAGCGGCTTCGGCACCGAGGACACCCACCACATCCTTCACGGCATCAAGGGTGGACCGGATGGGAATCTCTATTTCAACCAGAGCGTCTATATCCACAGCCACGTGGAAACCCCCTTCGGCGTTCGCCGTCTGATGGGCAGCGGCATCTGGCAGTATCAGCCTGTTAGCGAGCGCCTTGAAGTTTTCTCCATGGGGCAGATCAATCCATGGGGCCACATTTTCGACCGTTGGGGGCAGAGTTTCACCACCGACGGGGCTTATGGCGAGGGCATCAACTACGTTTTTCCCGGTGCCACCTTCAAATGCCTGCCGGATCAATTGCCGCGGATTCTCAAGGGACTCAATCCCGGCCAACCGAAACAAAGCGGATTGGAAATCATCAGCGGCAGACATTTCCCTGACGAATGGCAGGGCAATCTGATTACCAATGATTTCCGTGGTAAACGCGTCAACCGCTTCGCCATCAGCGAAACGGGCAGCGGTTATGCTTCCCGCCAATTGCCGGATCTCATCACTTCCAGTCATGGGTCTTTCCGCCCCGTGGATGTGAACATGGGACCGGATGGAGCACTCTATCTGGCGGATTGGTTCAATCCTATCATCCAACATGGAGAAGTGGATTTCCACGATCCGCGCCGCGACCAGGTCCACGGCAGGATCTGGCGCATCACCGCCAAGGGCAGGGAAAAATGCCAGCAAGTCAACTTTCCCGCGCTGAATGAAAACCAGTTGCTGGATCAACTCAAGGCCCCGGAAAACTGGGTTCGCTACTGGGCGAAACAGGAAATCAAATCCAGAAAAATTCCTAACCTAACGAACAAGCTGGCGGCCTTCCTTGCGAAAAACGCCTCCGACACCCACCTCGCTACCGAAGTGATGTGGACCGCGCAAACCTGCGGGATCGAGAACTTCGGCGCGATCTTTTCCTCACTGTTGAAAAATGGAGCCGAGAGCAAGACTGCCGACCCGAGAATGCGCGCGGCGACCGTGCGTGTCCTGCGGCAGATGATTCTCAACAAGGGCCTGGCGGCTCTCACGGATCCAGAACAAGCGGGAGCTGTAGCGAACCTTTTCAAAGCCCTGGCCACCGACGAGCATCCGCAGGTCAGGCTGGAAACTGTCAACCTACTCCGTGTTGTAGGCACACCCCGCGCGGTGGAAATCGCCACCTCGGTGCTCGACTTGCCGATGGATGAGAACCTCGACTTCGCCCTCTGGCTGACCTGTTATGAACTCGCGCCCACATGGCTGCCCGCCTTCCGCAAGGGAGACTTCGTTTTCGGCAATGCCACGCGCACCCTCTTCGCCCTCAAGGCCGCCAACCAGCCGGATGCCGCGGCCCTGCTGGTTTCCACGCTTCTGGAAAAGAAAGTCAGCGGCGAAGATGCTGTTAAATTGATAGAAATCATCGGTGGCACCGGAAGCAAGGTGCAGATCAATCAACTGCTCGGCATGGCCAAGGACAGCGGATATCCTGAAGACCAACGCAAGGCCGCCCTCGAAGCGCTGGTGACAGCCTATCAACAGCGGCAACTTATCCCCGACCAACCGGGGGAGGCTCTAGCAGTCATCGTTGGAGCCACGACCGATTCCTCTCTGATTCCAGCATTGCAGCTCGCGGGTCTCTGGAAAATCGAGAATCTCCGCGCCCCCCTCGAGAAGATCGCTTCCTCAACAAATCCCGCCTCGGCCTCGGCGGCATTGCAAAGCCTCGCCGATCTCGGGGGCTCCTCAGCAGCTTTTCTCCAACAACAGCTCGCCACTCTTCAAACTCCGCTGCAAAAATCCGCCGTGCTCGACGCACTGATCCGCCTCGATTTCCGCGCCGCGGCTCCGCATGTTGTGGATTTCCTCTCTTCGCTAACGGAAACGAGCGCTTCGGACGATGCGCTCATCCAAGCTTACCTTTCCCGCAAAGAAGGCCCCGCGATTCTTGCTGCTTCTCTAACTGACAAATCGCTTCAGCCGTCCGTCGCCACCCACGCCCTCCAAAAAACCAGCGCCGTGGGCGGGGATACGGCTGCATTGATGGCCGCCTTGACGAAGTCGGGAGGACTGAAACCCATCACCACTCTCACTGCCGATGAAATGAAGCAGCTTGTCACGGAAATCCCCGCCAATGGTGATCCCGCCCGGGGTGAGAAGATCTATCGCCGCAACACCCTGCAATGCGTCGCCTGCCATGCGATCGGCCCTGTGGGCGGAGTCGTCGGCCCCAATCTTCTCAGCCTCGGTTCCAGCGCCCCCATGGACTACATCATTGATAGCCTGCTAGAACCTGGGAAAAAAATCAAAGAAGGCTATGCCACCGCCATGCTACAAATGAAAGACGGCACCGTCCATAGCGGCTTTCTCGCCCGCCAGGATGAACGCGAGGTGTTGTTGCGCGATTCCGCCGGACAAATCCGCTCCTACGCTGCGGCCAATGTTGCCAAAGTGGAAACCATCCCTGTTTCCCTCATGCCCGCCGGACTCACCGCCAGTCTTCGTCGCGATGAATTCATCGACCTTGCGCGCTTCCTGGGGGAACTCGGCAAGGATGGCCCCTACAAGGTCCAGGAGGATGGAGTGCTTCGTCAATGGCGGATCCTCGCATCCGAAGCGGGCGGCCAGCAGGTCGCGTTCACCGCCCTAACAACCGGGGAGCTTCCGCTTGATGAATTATTTACCAGTCACACACGCAAGCCGCCGGGTCTGATCGTCGAGTCCATGATCGAAGTCACTCGTGCGGGCCCGGTCACCCTTGCTCTAGCAGGCGGAGCTGGCGTTCACTTGGAAATCGACGGCAAAATAATGCATCCTAACAATGCCCGCCATGAATTGACTCTGGGCCTTGGCCGTCACTCCATTCGCCTGCGGATCAAGGAAGCGACCGCAGGCCCGGTAAGGGTTCAGATCATTTCCAAGACCGAGGGCGGGCAAGCCAAACCCCTCCATCAATTTTAAAGGTCGGACCCGCCGCGAGACGCCAGCACCTAGACCGGGTTCTCGTGGACCTGGGCGAACATGCGCGTCCAGAGCGCTTCCAAAGCAAGCACATTGAAGCCTGAAAAGAATGCGAGGAAGCCGATTTGTCGGCGGGACACCTTTGTGCCAGTGGCGGCGTTGGCACGGAACTCAAGTGCCGGGCGCAGAAGCTCACTGCGGCAGGTGCTCGCCGCAATACTCCTCGCCGTCGTGGCCGATGCGGAACTCGTCGTGCGGGTGGGAGACGTCGGTTTTCTCACAGCTGGCGCAGGTGTGGAAGGCTGCGGAGGCGGGGGGGGTCGCGGCGTTAAAGCGCTTTTTCCGCTGGCTTGACTCGCTGACTCTCGCAGTGCCGCGCAGCGCGGGAATGCCGGCCCAGATGAAATAGTTAGAAAAAGCCACCAGATAGAACGGCAGCAGGACCGGCTGCCCGGCGACGTTGAGAAGAATGCCGGCGGCCATCAACATCCCGAGGAAACGCACCTGCACGGGGAGGACGAACAGCAGCAGGATTTCCACCTTGGGGAAGAGCGTAGCGAAGGCGAGGAAGGCCGCGCCGAACAGCGCCACCCCGCTCGACGGGATGCCAACCGGATAGACGAAATTTGCCACTAACACGAGGGCGATGCCGGTGTAGTAAAACAGCGATGTCTTGAAGGTGCCCCAGGTGTTTTCAAGGCCGTCGCTGACCATGAACACGAAGCTCACCGCGCACAGCAGAAGCAAGAGGCTGACGGGATTAAAGGTGCCGAATTGCGAACCCGCGAAGAACATCGTGGCGACCCGCCAGATTTCCCCGGAAAAAATCTTCGCCCGGTCAAACTCGAAAAGTTGTCCAATGTCCGGCCGTAGGATTTGCAAAACGTAAACGAGAACGTGGAACAACGCGTAGTAGCGGAGAAATCCGGGAAATGCCAGCCAGCCGCAGCGGCGCTCCAATCGATCAAAAACAGTCATGTGGGCGAGGAACATCGCGGCTTCGCGCCGATTGACAAGCGCGGGTCGCGCTTTCAATCTCCGCAGCGTGATTTCCGAACCGACAAGCTCTCCGTTGGAAGCCGCCCATGTGGCGCTCGGCGCCAAACTCGTCCCCTTTGCCGGTTGGAACATGCCGGTGCAGTACACTTCGATCATCGACGAGCACACGGCGGTGCGCACGGCTAGCGGGATTTTCGACATTTCCCACATGGGGCAATTCATCGTCAGCGGACTTACGGCGGCGACTTGGCTGAATGGTTTGTTGACCAACGACATCGCCAAGCTCGGCCTCGGCGAGGGGCAATACACGTTGATGCTCAATGATGTCGGCGGCGTGATCGACGATTTGATCGCCTACCGGTCCGGTGAGGCGGAGTTTTTCCTGGTGGTGAACGCGTCGATGATCGACGAGGACTTCGCCTGGATGGCCGGGCGGCAGGACGCCAACGTGACGCTGTGTAATGAGAGCAATCTGTGGGCTGGAATGGCGGTCCAAGGACCGTCTGCGGTGGAAATTTTCGCCAAGGTTTTCCCGGATGAAACGCTGCCGCCGCGCAACGGAATCATGACCACGGCCACGGGCGCGGTGGTATGCCGGACCGGCTACACCGGCGAGGACGGCTTCGAATTTTTCAGCCCGGCCGCCGAGGGCGTTGCTTGGTGGCAGAAATTTCTCGCCGCCGGAGCGAAACCCTGCGGCCTCGGTGCCCGCGATTCGCTCCGCTTGGAAATGGGCTATCCGCTCAACGGCAACGATTTGTCTCCCGCGCGCACGCCGATCGAGGCCGGGCTCGGGTTTTTCTGCGCGCTGGGAAAAGGCGATTTCATCGGTCGCGACACGCTCGTCCGCCAGAAGGCGGATGGCCCGGCAGTGAAGCTAACGGCGCTCCGTTATCTGGACAAGGGTCCGCCGCCGCGCGCGCACTATCCGGTCCTTTCCGCCGCCGGCGCGGTGCTTGGCGAACTCGCAAGCGGTGTGCTTTCGCCCTCGCTGATGACCGGCATCGGCATGGCGTATCTGCCCGCAGAGTTTTCGAAAATCGGCACCCGCCTGCAAATCGAAGTCCGCGGACGGCTATTCCCCGCGGAAGTCGTGAAGAAGCCGTTTTATAAGAAATAAGTCCGATACAATTTTTGAGACCTATCATTTCCTAATTATCAACCATCCCCACTGACCTACCCCATGAACAACCCCGCCGATCTCCGCTACGCCAGCTCCCACGAATGGGTCCGCCTCGAAGGCGACATCGCCATCGTGGGCATTTCCGACCACGCCCAGGAAGAACTCACTGACGTCGTTTTCGTCGAGTTGCCCGCCGTCGGCCGCGCCGTGGACGCCGGGGATCCGACCGCCGTTGTGGAATCGGTGAAAGCCGCCAGCGACATTTATGCTCCCGTTAGTGGCGAGATCGTGGAGGTCAATCCTGAGGTCGAGGCGGATCCGTCGCTCGTCAACACCGACCCCTACGGCAAGGGCTGGATCTTCAAGCTCAAGGTGAAAGACACCGCCCACGTCTCCAAAATGATGGACGCTGCGGCCTACCAAGCGCAGATCAGCTAGACCTCGTTTTCAGCAATCCGCGCCCGCTCCAGACGTAGTTCCAGCCGGAAATCACCGTCAGCGCGACGGCCGCCCACAAGAAAATCGGCTGCACCCAACCGCCTTCCCACGACGGGCGGGCGAGGTGCTTCAAGGGCTCGACGACGGGGAAAAGTTGCTTGGCTTTTTCGCCAGTGAGCCAGATCAGGCCGGTGATGAGATAGGCGAGTTGGAAAGTGGTTTTCCATTTCCCCAGACCGTCGGCCGCCAACACTTGGCCCGCCTCGATGGCGATTTGCCGCAGTCCGGTAACCAAAAATTCGCGGCCGATGATCAGCGCCGTCACCCACACGGGGCAGAGGCCTTTTGCCGTGAAAAACACAAACGCCGCGCTCACCAAAATCTTGTCCGCCAGCGGGTCCATCAATTTCCCGAGCGGCGTGACCAGCCCCATTTTCCGCGCCAGGTAGCCGTCCACGAAATCGCTCACCGCCGCTACGATGAAGAGCACCAGACCCGCGCCGTAGCCGGTCA
>JAYSYA010000326.1:0-21367 GCA_043716765.1 Akkermansiaceae bacterium | reverse complement strand
GCTTCGAATCCAATCGTCAGCGGCCCTCGCTGTGGGGGGGGCGACTCTAGGAGCCGATCCCGACCTGACAAGCCCTATTTTGACATTTTCTTCTAACTTGCGTCAGAAGCGGCGATGATCGAAGAACTAGGTGGCAGTAGGTGGGCTCGAACCACCGACCAAGGGCTTATGAGTCCCCTACTCTACCACTGAGCTATACTGCCTAAGTTCTTCAGGGGCGGATGCCCCGTCAGGAGGCGAGGTCGTTAACGGCCATCCGGATATTTGTCCACCGGAAATTTGTAAATTTCATCCGGCGATCGCTCTACTGATAGCATTCAGGAAATTTCCCTTAACCAGCTTGCCGCAAGAGCCCGGCCCGTCGGCGACTTCTTGTTCTTCCGGATCAGTGATGGCGGTCCCTGAGCCACAAGGCGGCCACCGTGGATTCCCCCACCGGGTCCGAGCTCGATCACCCAGTCGGAGGAGGCGATAACGTCTAGGTGATGCTCCACCACTAGCACGCTGTGACCCGCATCACGCAAACGGAACAATGCGGTCAGGAGCTTCTCGACATCGCCGAAATGCAGGCCCGTCGTCGGTTCATCGAAAAGATAGAGTGTGTGCGGTGCCTGCGGCCGCGCCAGTTCGACCGCCAGCTTCAGCCGCTGCGCCTCCCCGCCGGAAAGCGTGTTCGCCGGTTGGCCGAGCTGCAAATACCCCAGCCCGAGATCTTCGAGCGTCTCCAATATCCGATGAATCTTCGGAATCGGTCGGAAAAACGCCCGCGCGTCACTCACCGAGAGCGCCAGCACATCAGCGATCGACTTGCCTTTATAAGTCACCTCCAGCGTCTCGCGATTGAAACGCCTCCCGTTGCACGCCGGGCAAGGCACCCAAGCATCTGGCAAAAAATGCATCTCGATTTTTAGCCGCCCGTTCCCCTGACAACGCTCGCAACGCCCGCCCGCTGCGTTGAAACTGAAACGCCCCGGGCCGTAGCCGCGTTGTTTCGCCAAATTCAGCTTCGTATAAAGATCCCTCACCAGATCAAACACCCCCGTGAAAGTCGCCGGATTCGACCGCGGACTGCGGCCGATCGGTGACTGGTCAGCCACCACGCATTTCTCGATCAACTCCAGCCCCTCGATGCCTTCATGCGCGCCAGGTGCCTCACCCGAACCGTTGAAATGACGAGCCAACGCCCGCCGCAGAATATCGTCCGCCAGTGTCGATTTCCCGCTGCCGCTCGGCCCGGTCAGACACACCAGCCGCCCTAGCGGAATCGCCACATCAAGATTCCTCAAATTGTGCTCGCGCGCCCCACGGATCACCAACTCCCCGCTCTTCTCTTCCTTGAATCTGGACTCTTGCCTCTGGATTCTCCCCCTCAACCACTCCCCCGTCGGCGAATCAATTTCCATCGGCACCCCCGCCCCCAGCAGTTCCCCGCCCGCCGCCCCGGACCCCGGCCCAAAATCAATCAGCCAGTCCGCCGCCCGGATGATCTCCTCATCGTGCTCCACCACCACCACCGTATTTCCCAAATCCCGCAACCTTGTTAGTGCGCCAAGCAAACGCACCGTATCCGCCGCATGCAGCCCGATGCTCGGCTCATCCAGCACGTAAATCACCCCGGAAAGCCCCGCGCCCAACTGCGTTGCCAATCGGATCCGCTGCGCCTCACCGCCCGATAGAGTCCCGCTCGTCCGTTGCAGCGTCAGATAGTCCAATCCCACTTCCTCAAGAAACGCCAACCGCGTCCGCACGTCGCTAGCCAGCCGTTTGCAAACCTCCGCCTTCGCCGGATCCGGCTTGAAGCCCTCAATCCAGCGCATCGCATCCGAAACTCCCAGCTCACAAAAATCCTGAATCCCCAACCACTCTCCTCCCTCTTCCTCAGCGCCCCTTTGCGACCTCCGCGTCTCTGCGGTAAACTCTCTTTTCCCTCCTTGAATCTTCACCGCCAGCCACTCCGGCTTCAGCCGCTTTCCCCCACAAACACAGCACGGCCGGTGCGCCATGAACTTCGCCAGCCTCCGGCGCGTGATCTCCGACTTCGCCTCGCGATACCGCTTCAGGGTCTTCTCCGCATCCTCCCCTTCTCCTAACAAAACAGGATCGCAGTACATCTCCGTCCCCAGCCCCTCGCACGCCTCACAGGCCCCGACGTGCGAGTTGAAGGAAAAATGCTTCGGCGAAAGCTCCTCCACCACAAATCCCGTCCGCGGATTCCGATAACTCGTCTGAAACGCCAAATCCCGCCACGCATCCCCGCCCGCCTCCTGCACCGCCGCCCGCGCCTCCGCCCCGCACAACCGCAGCGCTGTTTCCACCGAGTCCGCCAGCCGAGACTCCACCCCCGGCCGGATCACGAACCGGTCCACCACGATCTCCACCGCCACCGGTTGCTCCGGCCATTTCGCCGCCGCCTCCTCGATTTCCAACACCTCCCCATCCACCCGCACTCTAATATATCCCTGCCGCTGCAGATCCCCCAACAACCGCGCCGGCTCCCCCAGCTCCTCTTTCGGCAACGGCGCTAACAGCACCACCTTTGTCCCCTCCGCCATCGCCGCCAGCACGTTCACAATGTCCGCCGCACTCATCCGCTCCAGCCGCTCGCCCGTCTCAGGATCATGAGGAATCCCCGCCGCCGCCCACAGCACCCGCAGATAATCGTAAATCTCCGTCGCCGTCGCCACCGTCGAGCGCGGGTTCAGCCCGCCGCCACGCTGCTCGATTGCAATCGCCGGGCTCAGCCCCTCGATCGAATCCACATCCGGCTTCTCCAACTGATCGAGAAACTGCCGCGCATACACCGACAGCGATTCCACATACCGCCGCTGCCCCTCCGCATAGAGCGTGTGAAATGCCAGCGACGACTTCCCCGACCCGCTCGGCCCCGTGATCACCACGAGCTTCCCCCTCGGAATATCCACATCGATATTCTTCAAATTATGCTGCCGTGCGCCTCGGATTCGGATCGCGTCCACGCCACTACAACAATCCGCCACGCAGAAACTTCCAAGCCCCAAACGTCCATGCTTTCTATTGAAGGAACTATCTTAAACAAGTAGCTGGCGCGTCTCGCGCCAGACCGACCTCGGAGCGTCTCCCAAAGAAAGACGATATCTGATCGCCCAGCCCATGAAGTGACAACGAGATGAGCAGAGCCGCTTCTCAATTGCCATCCCATTGGGCCACGGCGATCAGATTCCGCCACCCCCGATTGCGCCCGCGGTACAAAAAGCCAGACACCTATCAGGCTACTAGTGCCGCTCCGGTATACTTCCAACAGGGCCCGTTTTTTGAATCCACGCTGTCCGAGACCCGCAGACGGATTCCGCTCTTTGTGACTCGCGCAATCCAGTGAATCTTTACTCCGACTTTGCACCCAGGAATTTTCTGCGCCATATTCGCATTATGACTGAAACATTTCACGGTTGGGCGGCGACGCAATCAGGGCAGGCACTCACGGAGTTCGCCTTTGATCCCGGCGAAATGCGCCCGGAACAGGTGCAGGTGAGAATTGAATCCTGCGGGATCTGCCACTCGGATCTTTCGATGCTGGATAACGACTGGGGAAATTCCACTTATCCGCTAGTCCCCGGCCACGAGGTCATTGGTATCATCGAGAAAATCGGAGATCAGGCGAAGGGCCTGGCCGTGGGCGACCGGGTCGGGCTGGGCTGGTTTTCCGGCAGCTGCCTTGCCTGCCAGCCTTGCCTCTCCGGCAAACACAATCTTTGTTCTAACGTCGAGCAAATGATCGTCGGCCGCCACGGCGGCTTCGCCGACCGGGTGCGGGCGGATTGGGAATGGGCGATCAAGCTGCCCGCCGCGCTCGATCCCGCCAGTGCCGGTCCGCTGTTCTGCGGCGGCATCACGGTGTTCGCGCCGATCACCGATTTCGGCGTGAAGCAGACCGACCGCGTGGGCGTGATCGGCATCGGCGGGCTGGGCCACTTGGCGCTGCAGTTTCTGAATAAGTGGGGCTGTGAGGTCACCGCTTTTACTTCCAGTGAGGCCAAGGCGGACGAGGCCCGCAAGCTCGGTGCGCACCACGTCATCGGCACCCGCGATAAGGCGGCGCTCGCGAAACTAGCAGGCTCGTTCGACTTCATCCTCGTCACCGCGAACGTCGCGCTCGACTGGAGTTCCTACATCGCCGCCCTCGCGCCGGACGGGCGACTGCACTTCGTCGGAGCCGTGTTAGAACCGGTGCCGGTGGCGGCGTTTGCGCTGATCAGCGGCCGCAAGTCGATCTCCGGCTCGCCGCTCGGCGCGCCCGCCACCGTGGCGAAAATGTTGGACTTCTGCGCCCGCCACCAGATCGCGCCGGTCACCCAGACCTTCGCGATGAATGACGTGAACGCCGCGCTCGACCACCTCCGGGCCGGCAAGGCGCGCCACCGGATCGTGCTGAAAAACTGAGCGCCGCCCGCACCGGAAATGAGGCGTTTACGCGGCGCCTCATTTCATTTTCACTGCGGCCACGCTCATGCCCACCAAGACTCTGATCCGCCGCCTCCCGCTCTTTCTCGCAACTTTACTCATGCCAGCCGCGATGGCTGCCGAACCGCTGCCGCCCATCGATGCGGCGGATTTTAAAGCCCCCGTCCGGGTCGCCTGCATCGGCGACAGCATCACACAAGGCTCCGGCGCGGGAAAAGGAAAGTCCTATCCGACCCAACTCCAGAGCTTGCTCGGCGAGTCATGGGTGGTAGGAAATTTCGGCGTCAGCGGCCGCACGCTCCTGAAAAAGGGCGATTTCCCTTACTGGAATGAAGGAGCCTATCAGAAAGCCCTCGCCTTCACGCCGGACGTCGTCATCATCATGCTCGGCACGAACGACACCAAGCCTCAGAACTGGAAACACGAAGCGGAATTCGTCGCCGACTACACCGAGCTCGTGAAATCCTTCCAAGTCCTCGCAAGCAAGCCGCGCGTCTATGTCTGCCGGCCATGCCCGGTGCCCGAGCCCGGCAATTTCAAAATCAACGAAGCCGGAGTACAGGAGGAAATCAAGCGCATCGACGCACTCGCCGCGGAGATGAAACTCGGCGTCATCGACATGCACGCCGCCCTCGCCGACAAGCCCAAGCTCCTCCCCGACCGAGTCCATCCCAACGCCGAAGGTGCCGGCGAAATGGCCAAGGCCGCGTTCACCGCGCTAACCGGGAAGGCTGCGCCCGCAGTGGCAATTCCGTGACGGGAGGCCACCAAGCACGAATTTGCGCCTCTTCCCGCCCAAAAATACGCGCAACCCACATCGGCCATTGACGCCTAGAAGATGGGATTCTTAATTGGATCAGTTTCAATCCAATCAGACCCATGACCCCATCCACCTGCGGCTTCCGCGAGATGAAATCCGTGGTAGTCCGCTTCGCCGGTGATTCCGGCGACGGAATGCAAATCGTTGGCGAGCGGTTTACCGACACCAGCGTCACCGTCCCCAACGCCATCGCGACGTTCCCCGATTACCCGGCGGAAATCCGCGCGCCGATCGGCACCATCGCCGGCGTGTCCGCGTTTCAAGTCCACTTCGGCAGCGTGACCGTGCTCACACCGGGCGACGAACCCGACTCGCTGGTGGCCATGAACCCCGCCGCCCTCGCCGTCCACTTGATGGATCTCGTCGAGGGCGGGCTGCTGATCGCCAATTCCGCCGCTTTCACTCCGGAAAACCTGGCGATGGCCGGCTATACGTCAAATCCATTAGACGACCCGGCAATTCAGAAAAAATACGAAGTTCTCCCGCTCGACATCACCGGCCTGGCGGTCGAGTCACTCAAGGACAGCCCGCTGACCATGAAGGAAAAACTGCGGACCAAGAATTTCTTCGCCCTCGGCTTCACCTACTGGGTCTACGGCCGTCCGCTAGAGCCGACCATCGACTACATCAATTCCAAGTGGGCCAAAAAAGCGCCTGACCTTGCAGAGGCTAACATTCGGGTGCTTAAAGCCGGCTATTTCCTCGGCGAAACCACCGAGACCACCCGCAACCGCTACATGGTGGCGCGGGCGGAGGTGGCACCCGGCACCTACCGCAAAATTTCCGGCAACGAGGCGCTTGCCCTCGGCTTGATCGCGGGCGCGAAAAAAGCCGGCCGCGACCTGTTATTCTCGGGCTACCCGATCACCCCCGCGTCCTCGATTCTCGAAACGCTTGCAAGCTACAAACACTTCGGCGTGAAGACCGTGCAGGCGGAGGATGAAATCGCCGCTATCGGCGTGGCGCTCGGCGCGAGTTTTGCAGGCCAGATCGGCATCACCGGCACCAGCGGACCGGGCATGTGTTTGAAGAGCGAGTTCATCGGCCTTGCCGTTTCCACCGAGTTGCCACTGGTCATCGTCAACGTCCAACGCGGCGGCCCTAGCACGGGACTGCCGACCAAGACCGAGCAATCCGACCTGCTGCAAGCGCTTTACGGCCGCCATGGCGAAAGCCCGCTGCCGGTTGTCGCGGCCAATTCCCCGTCCGATTGCTTCCGCGCCGCCTTCGAAGCAGTGCGCATCGCCCTCGAATACTCGACGCCCGTCATCCTGCTCAGCGACGGCTATCTGGCTAACGGTTCCGAGCCTTGGAAAGTCCCGGACCAAGCCTCGCTGCCGGAAATTTCCAAGCCCTTCGCCGACCCGACGAAGCCCTACATCACCTTCGCCCGCGATCCGGAAACTTTCGCCCGCACCCAAGCCATTCCAGGCCAGCCGGGACTCGAGCACCGCCTCGGCGGACTCGAAAAGGATACCAAGGGAAGCATCAGTTACGATTCGCTAAACCACAGCGAAATGACCCGCCTGCGCGCCGCCAAGGTCGAGGCCGTGGCCAACAGCATTCCGCCGCTCAACGTCACCGGCGAACGCACCGGTAAATTGTTAGTCCTCGGCTGGGGCGGCACCCACGGCGCCATCACCTCGGCAGTCGAGTCGTTGCGGCTTGAAGGCTTCGAGGTCAGCAGCGCCAACATCCGCTATCTCAACCCGCTGCCGCCCGACCTCGGCGATTTGATCAAAGGCTTCGACAAGGTCCTCATCCCGGAACTCAACTCGGGACAGCTCTGCATGGTCCTGCGGGCGCGCTATCTGGTAGATGCCGTCTCCATGTCCAAGATCATGGGACGCCCTTTCAAAGTCAGTGAAATCCGCGAACGCATCCTTCAACTCATCAACGACTGATCGCCATGGCCACCGAAATTCAAAACATTCCCGCCGTGCCGGAACTCAACCGCAAGGACTTCGTCACTTCTAACGACGTCCGCTGGTGTCCCGGCTGTGGGGATTACGCCATCCTCAACTCGCTCCAGCGCACGCTGCCCGAGCTCGGCATCGCGAGGGAAAACTTCTGCATCATCAGCGGCATCGGTTGCTCGAGCCGGTTTCCCTACTACATGAACACCTATGGATTTCACACGATTCATGGTCGCGCGCCCACCGTCGCCACCGGCGTCAAGGTCGCCAATCCCGATCTATCTGTCTGGATCGTCACCGGCGACGGCGATGGACTCAGCATCGGCGGCAACCACCTGCTCCACCTGCTGCGGCGTAACTTGGACGTCACCGTCCTTTTGTTCAACAACCGGATTTACGGGCTAACCAAGGGCCAGTACAGCCCGACCTCGCCAGTCGGCACCAAGACCAAGACCACGCCGTTAGGCTCGGTGGACTATCCGCTCCACCCGCTGCTGTTCGCGCTCGGAGCGGAAGCCACCTTCATCGCCCGCACCGTGGATAACAACCCCAAGCACATGGTCGCCACCTTCAAGGCCGCCCATGAGCACCAGGGCGTTTCGTTTGTCGAAATCCTGCAAAACTGCGTGATCTTCAACGACACCGCGTGGGATCCGATTTACGGCAAGGAAAACCGCGACAATAACATGCTCAACCTCGAAGCCGGCAAGCCCCTGCTCTTCGGCAAGGACAAGGAAAAGGGCATCCGCCTCAACGGCCTCGTCCCCGAAGTCGTCGCTGCCGCCACCGCCGCTCCGGGGGAAATCCTCATCCACGAGCCCAACCACGCGAGCCCGCTTTACTCGCAGATGCTCGCCACCATGGGGCTGCCGGATTTCCCGACGCCCATCGGCGTGATCCGCCAGATCCAGCGGCCGACCTACGAATCACTCATCCACAATCAGGTAGAAGCGGCCAAAGCCAGACAAGGCACCGGCACCTGGGAGGAACTGCTCCACGGCGGCTCCACCTGGACGGTAGAATGAGGCCGGCGGCCTTTTAAATCACTGCGAGCTCGGCTGAAAACTTCCGGAAGTGAGAAAAGCCCGCGCCTCGCCGACGAGAAAGAGCGAGCCCGCCACGAGGACAGGTTCCTCGTGCGAGCTCGCCGCGGCGAAGGCGCTTTCAAAGCTCCCGAACGTCTCGTGCGGCGGCGCGACAGACGGCAAATAACCCACAAGTTCTGCGGGAGAAACCGCCCTCGGCGTGTCGACGGGGCAGAGGAAAATCCGCGAAGCGAGCGGGGTGAGAATTTCCAAAATGCCGGCGATATTCTTGCCAGCCACGGCGCTGAAGACGAGCGACGCTTGCTTGCCGGGAAAACTGCGCTTCCAAGTATCTGCCAGAACTTGCGCGGATTGCGGGTTGTGCGCCCCGTCCAGGACAACGCCGGGCCGGATGGCTTCAAAACGGCCCGGCCAGCTGACATTGCGCAAGCCGTAGCCGACGCTGTCGGAACTGAGAGGGATTCCCAAGCGATGCAGCGCGGCCACCGCGAGCGCGGCGTTCCACGCCTGGTGCTCGCCCGCCAGCGCCATCGGATAGCCTAGCAGCGGTTCCTCCACGAATTCTAACGAGCAACGTTTTTCGTTCGCCTCCTTTTCCAACACCCGGCGCGCACCGGCCGCCTGAGGGGCGGAAATGGCAGGTTTCCCTCGCAGGAAAATCCCGGCTTTTTCCGCGGCGATTTCCTCGATGGAGTTTCCCAGATGTTGCATGTGATCCAAGCCGATTGGCGTGATCGCACAGACATCCGCGGGGACGGCGGTGGTCGCGTCGAGCCGTCCGCCCATGCCGGTTTCGAGCACGATGAGCTCGCACTCGCGCAGCCTGAACCAGCGCATCGCCAAGGCTAACGTGATTTCAAAAAATGTCGGATGAGTCTCCATCCGCTCGCATAATACCCGCAGCTCGGTGAGCATCGCGGCGCAGGCGTCTTCCGGGATTTCATCGCCGTTCACTTTGATCCGCTCGCGGTAGTCGATGAGGTGCGGCGAGGTGAAAAGCCCGCAGCGCCAGCCGCAGGCGCGGGCGATGCTGTCGATCATCGCGCAGGTGCTGCCCTTGCCATTCGTCCCGGCGACGTGGATGACTTTCACCCCGTGCGCGGGATAGGCGAGGAACTCCTTGAGCAACTGGCGCGGCCCGTCGAGCCCCAGCTTGATTCCAAACAGCTGGGTCGTAAACAACCAGTCGATAGCTTCGCGGTAGCGCATGGTGACGCAGTCAATTCTGGGCCTTGATCCAAAAATTCGCGAAATCAATCGCGGCTCCGTGATGCTGGAGACCGATCGCGCCCTTTGCCGGGACGCCGGGAAGTTGCGCGTTTTCGATGACCACGCGGCCGTTGAGCGAGACGCTCAGGCGATCACCCTTGAGAGTGATCATCGTGCGGTTCCACTCGCCGAGCGGGCGGTCTGCCTTGGTTTTGGGAGTCACGCCGGCTTTGACTTCGGCGGGCATCCTGGGATCGGTGCGGAAGCCGTAAACCTCGCCGGAGCCAATCGGCCAGTTCCACAAATTCACCTGGCTCTTGGTGCTGCCGCGGAGGTAGATGCCGCTGTCTAACTCCTCGAGCTCGGCCTGTCCTTTTTGCGAGCCGTCGGGCATCACCAGCGGTTGGGATTTCACTGGCCCGCGACCGCTCCAGCGCCAATCGAAGACGAGGGTGCAGTCGCCGTATTCCTTCTCGGTCCAGAGATCCGCAGGTTCGCCGCGACGGCCGCTGTGCTTGAGAATGCCGTTAGTCACAGCCCACTCCGGGCTGTTTCCGTGTTTCCAACCGTCGAGGTTCTTACCGTTGAAGAGCCGGGTGAATCCGGCGGCCATCACGCCTTCGGTGTTAGCGGCGGGCGGGACTTCGGCAATCTCGATGTTGCGGAACGCAACGCGGTCGCCATGGCCGAGCCAGGCAATATGACCGCCGTGGCGCTTGACGCCTTGGTGATCCGGGTGACTGGCTGCCAGCTCGTCGAGATTCGCGCTGAGGATGATTTCGCCGTTGAGCTCGACGGTCACCGCAGGGCCTAACACACTTACGCGTTGGCGGTTCCATTCGCCCACGGGCTTGAGGCCGGTTTTTTTCGCTGCGGCCAGCGTGTAGAGTGAGCCGTGGAATTGGGATTCCTTGAGGTCCGTGTATTTCCCGGCGGAGTTGTCGAGAATCTGAAGTTCCATGCCGGTGTAGGCACCGTCGCCGGTGCCCGGATAGTGAATGCCGAGCCCGTTGTTTCCGCCCGGCAGCAGCTTGAAATCAAAGTCGAGGACGTAGTTTGAAAACGTCTGCTCGGTCATCAGGCTTTTGCCCGCGGAAGTGCAGACCATGGCACCGTCCTCGACGATGTAGCCGCCACCGGTCCAGCCAGTTAGGTCCTTGCCATTGAATAGAGGGCGCATGACGGGAGCTTCCGCAGCGAAGCTGGCGGCACTGCTAACAAGTGCAGCGATGGGAGCGATTCGGTTGAGTAGTTTCATGAGGGTCAGAAGGGCTTAAAAGCGAGGATTGTTTCAGAACGGAGAAATGCCAAGGATCAATCGCGGGCAAGGGATTTTGTGAGTCCGACTAATTCCAAAGCGGCGGCCGAAAACGGCGCGGCCCGCCGGTTCATTAGGCTGATGGTGCGTTCCGGCACCGGATCGCCAAAGTTGCGAATGACCACGCCCGGCAGCGGGCGCGAGCGGACGGCAAGCTCTGGCACCACCGCGATCCCCATGCCCGCCTCGACCATCGCGAGGGCGGTTTCCAACTGATCACATTCGAGCCGCGGATCAAGCCGTTCAAGGCGGCAGACTTTCAAGGTCCGGTCCGTTAGGCAATGGCCGTCCCGCAGGTGGATCATGGTTTCTGGAACCAGTTCTTCCGGTTTGGGGGGGGCGGAAGCTTTCGCTAACGGATGGGAAAGCGGTAGCGCCAGCATCAGCGGTTCGCGGAACAATTCCCGCACGTGCAGCGACCACTTTTTTTGATCCTGCGGCGTCACGTCGCTCAAAATCGCGAATTCAATCGAGCCATCCACCACCTTCTGGATCAGCCCGCTGGTCCGCGCCTCGCGGACCTGGACATCGACGTTAAGAAACGCCTCGCGAAACGGCCCTAGCAGCCGGGGCAGCAAATACGGCGCGATGGTGGGAATCATCCCGAAAATGACGCAGCCCTCGCGCGCATCGCGTCGCGTGGCGAACCGCTCGCGCAACAACCGCGCCTCCTCAAGCACCCTGCCGGCATGCTCCAACAGAATCCGCCCGGCCGCCGTCGGCTCCACGCCGCGCGGCTTGCGATGCACCAGCGTTTCGCCGAGCTCGTCCTCGAGAGCGCGCAATTGCTGGCTCAACGAAGGTTGGGCGATCCGGCAGCGCCTCGCCGCCTCAGTCAGCGATCCCTCCCGGATGATGGCGGTGAAATATTCAAGCTGCCGTAAATCCATGCGCATTCATCCCATAGGAGTTTCCAATGGCAAGCATTGAAAGCGTAGTCTTTACCGATGGCAAATCCTGATCCAGTCTGATTGCCGGTCCCGCCAATCCGCGTAATTCCGCCAATTCACCCCATCAAACCAGAAAACATATGTCAAACCAGACTCCACTACCCGCAATAGATTCATCCGCGGTAGCCCCGCAAGCCAAGTGCCCGTTCCTCCACGCTGCCGGCCGTGGCCCGTCCAACCGCGACTGGTGGCCCAATCAACTGAACCTGAAAATCCTCCACCAGCACTCCTCGCTGTCCGATCCGATGGGCGGCGATTTTAACTATGCCGAGGAGTTCAAGAGCCTCGACCTTGATACCTTGAAAGCCGATCTCGTCGCGCTGATGACCGACTCGCAGGACTGGTGGCCGGCGGACTTCGGTCATTACGGCGGTCTGTTCATCCGCATGGCGTGGCACAGCGCCGGCACTTACCGCACCGGCGACGGTCGCGGCGGCGCGGGCACCGGCAGCCAGCGCTTCGCCCCGCTTAACAGTTGGCCGGACAACGTGAACCTCGACAAGGCGCGCCGGCTGTTATGGCCGATCAAACAGAAGTATGGCCGGAAAATCTCATGGGCCGACCTGATGGTTCTAACTGGCAACGTCGCCTTGGAATCGATGGGTTTCAAAACGTTCGGCTTCGGCGGTGGGCGCGCAGATATCTGGGAGCCGGAAGAAGACATTTACTGGGGTTCCGAGGGCAAGTGGCTCGATGACAAGCGCTACTCCGGCGACCGCCACCTTGAGAATCCGCTAGCCGCCGTGCAGATGGGCCTGATTTACGTCAATCCCGAAGGTCCTAACGGCAACCCCGACCCGATCGCCTCGGCCCGCGATATCCGCGAGACCTTCGCCCGCATGGCGATGAACGATGAGGAAACCGTGGCGCTCATCGCGGGTGGCCACACCTTCGGTAAAACCCACGGCGCGGGAGACGCGGCGCTCGTCGGTGCCGACCCGGAAGCCGCAGGCATTGAGGAACAAGGCCTTGGCTGGAAGAGCAGCTTCGGCACCGGCAAGGGCGGCGATGCCATCGGCTCAGGCCTCGAGGTCACTTGGACCACCACGCCCACTCAGTGGAGTAACAACTATTTTGAAAACCTGTTTGGCTACGAATGGGAACTCACCAAAAGCCCGGCGGGCGCTCATCAGTGGCGGCCGAAAAACGGCGCGGGCGAAGGCACGGTCCCGCACGCGCACGACGCGTCCAAACGGATCGCGCCCGCCATGTTGACCTCCGACCTCGCGCTGCGGTATGACCCTGCTTACGAAAAGATTTCGCGCCGCTTCTTCGAGAATCCGGATCAGTTCGCCGACGCGTTCGCCCGCGCCTGGTTCAAGCTGACGCACCGCGACATGGGTCCCCGCACGCGCTATCTCGGGCCGGAAGTCCCTGCCGAAGAGCTCATCTGGCAGGACCCCATCCCAGCGGTCGATCACCCGCTGATCGACGCGCACGACATCGTTTTCCTAAAAGGCCAAATCCAAGCTTCCGGGCTGGCCGTATCCGAATTGGTGGCGACCGCTTGGGCGTCAGCCTCCACCTTCCGCAGCTCTGACATGCGCGGCGGTGCCAACGGCGCGCGGATCCGGCTGGCCCCGCAAAAGTTTTGGGCGGTCAATCAACCTACCCAACTGGGCAGAGTGCTCGAAGCACTCGAGAGCATCCAGACCGCCTTCAACAACGCCCAGACCGGAGGGAAAAAAATATCACTAGCAGACCTCATCGTCTTGGCAGGCTGCGTCGGCGTCGAGCAGGCCGCGAACAACGCCGGTCAGCCCGTTACCGTGCCGTTCATCCCGGGCCGTATGGACGCCTCGCAGGAGCAAACCGACGTGGACGCGTTCTCGGTGCTCATGCCGCTCGCCGATGGATTCCGCAACTACCTGAAGACGAAATTCTCGATCTCCGCCGAGGAATTGTTAGTCGATCGGGCGCAATTGATGACGCTCACCGCGCCGGAAATGACAGTGCTCGTCGGCGGCATGCGCGTGCTGAAGGGCAATGTTGGAGATTCCGCCCACGGAGTGTTCACCAAGCAACCGGAATCCCTAACCAACGACTTCTTCCTGAACCTGTTGGACATGGGCACTGAGTGGAAGGCGCTCTCGCAGGACGAGGATGTGTTTGAAGGCCGCGACCGCAAAACGGGCGAACTCAAGTGGACCGGCACCCGTGTTGATCTGCTCTTCGGTTCAAACTCCCAGCTCCGCGCCATCGCGGAAGTTTACGGCACGTCGGACTCGCAGCCCAAGTTCGTCAACGATTTCGTGGCGGCTTGGAACAAGGTGATGAACCTCGACCGCTTCGACCTCGCGTAACTTCCGAGACTGGCCGCAAGGCGCGCCCGGACCCCGCTCGGGTCCGAGTGCTCCAAGCGGATCAGGAGTTGCCGGCGAGGCGGTGGTTCAGCGCGACTGAGCGGCGAAGGGCGCGCATCACATCGACCAAGCCTTGATGGGATGACGCCGCGGCGGCGCAGGCCGGATCGTGGTAAGTGTTGCGGCTAACAAACCGGCCGATTTCGGCGTAGAGTTGGCGCATTTGAGTGTCTAGCAATCCACTTTCCGCCCGCAGAATGGAAATTTCCTTATTGCCGTCGCTGATCACCTGGAACGCTTCGGAGGCATGCATCCGGCGGTCTTTTTTCTTCTCGTTGAGTTGCTCATCCACGAGGTCAACCTTGTCATCGCCTGCTTCGATATCGGTGCCGATGAGCAGGCGTTGCTTTTTGAGGTCGGAAAATTTGAGTTTGAGGTCGACAAGGCGGCGTTTGACTTCGGCGATTTTCTCTTCGTCCGCCTTCGCGCCTTTCGACTCGTTGGTGAGCACCTCGAGTTTCATCTTGAACCCGTCATAGCCGCGGCGGACTTCGCGGGCTTCGGCCACGATTTCATCGCGCCGCCGTGCAAGGGTTTCGAGATCGGTGAGCAGAAGGATGCGCTGATCCATCAGCTCCTGATGGACCTCCGGAGTGTTGTTGAGAACGCTGGCGCGCTCCTCGTGAGCCTTGTCGAGCTCGATCTGGCACTCCTCGACTTTTTTCCGGATCAGCTCCTTCTCCTTGATGAATTTCCGAAGGTTCCAGTACTCGACGGAAAGCTCCTCGATGTTTTCAACCTTCTCCCAGATTGCGATGCCGAGTTGTGCCTCGGCCTCGCGTAAAAGGTGCATTTCACTCGCCGCGTCAGCCATGCGCTGATTCCTTCGGAAATAACCGAATGTCTGCGCGAGGCGGGCGACGAGGTAGCGGGAGGAAGTCATGAAAAAGGTCAGATTGGCTTATTGGCAATCTTGCGTTGCAAGCTCTCGATGACGGAGAAATCTTCAAGAGTCGTCACGTTACCGGAGATTTTACCGGTGGAGACGAGCTCTTTCAAGAGGCGCCGCATGATTTTTCCGGAACGCGTTTTCGGCAGGCCCGGAGCGAAGTGGAGATCGTCCGGCTTGGCGAACGCGCCGATGACTTTGCCGACGTGGTTGCGCAACTCGCTGCGGAGGGCTTCGGACTCCTCGTAATTTCCCTTCAGCGTGACAAAGGCGGCGACAGCTTGGCCTTTCATATCGTCCGGGCGGCCGACCACCGCGGCTTCCGCGACGGCGGGATGGGAGACGAGCGCGCTCTCGATTTCCGCCGTGCCGAGGCGGTGGCCGGAGACGTTGAGCACGTCATCAAGGCGACCGATGATCCAAAAATTCCCGTCTTTGTCGCGGCGTGCGCCGTCGCCCGCGGTGTAGATGCCGCCGGGGTAATCCGACCAGTAAGCGGTCTTGTAGCGCTCCTCGTCGCCGTAAATCGAGCGGATCATCGACGGCCACGGCTTGCGGATGACGAGGCGTCCGTCCTGGCCGTTTTTGCATTCCTTGCCGGCGTCATCGAGGATCGCGGCGTCGATGCCGAAGAAGGGCAGTGTGGCGGTGCCGGGCTTGCAAGGCGTGGCACCGGGCAGCGGGGAAATCAGGATCGCGCCCGTTTCGGTCTGCCACCAGGTATCGACGATCGGGCAGCTGCCGCCACCGATGTGTTTGCGATACCAGTTCCAGGCTTCCGGGTTGATCGGCTCTCCAACAGAACCTAGCAGGCGCAGCGAGGAGAGATCGTGGGCCTTTGGGAAATGGTCGCCCGCCTTGATGAAGGCGCGGATCGCAGTCGGCGCGGTGTAGAAGATCGTGACGCCGTATTCCTCAACCATTTTCCAGAAGCGGCCGAAGTCCGGCGCATTCGGCGCGCCTTCATACATCACCTGGGTGACGCCGTTAGCCAGCGGGCCGTAAACGATGTAGGAGTGACCGGTGATCCAGCCGACGTCGGCGGTACACCAGTAAACGTCCTCGTCGCGCATGTCGAAAATGTATTTGCAGGTCGAATACGTGCCGGTGAGGTAGCCGCCGGAAGTGTGGAGAATTCCCTTCGGTTTGCCGGTCGAGCCGGACGTGTAGAGGACGAACAGCGGGTGCTCGGCGTCGAAGCCCTTGGCGACGTGTTTTGCGGAAACCGCGGCCACTTCGTCGTGCCACCACGCGTCGCGCTTGGCATCCATCGAGATTTCGTTAGCGCAGCGTTTGACGACGATGACGCGCTTGACCTTGTCGTATTTTGCAAGTGCTTCATCAACCACCGGTTTGAGCGCGACGACCTTGCCGCGCCGCCAGCCGCCGTCGGCGGTGACGATGGTAGTCGCGCCGGAATCTTCGAGACGATCGACGATGGCTTCCGAAGCGAAGCCGCCGAACACCACGTTGTGCACCGCGCCGATGCGGGCGCAGGCGAGCATCGCGACAGCGGCCTCGGGGATCATCGGCATGTAAATGAGCACGCGGTCCTTGGCCTTGACGCCGTTTTTCAGGAGCACGTTGGCGAAGCGGCAGACGTCTTTGTGGAGTTGGCCGTAGGTGATGACGCGCTTGTCGCCGGGCTCGCCCTCCCAGATGATGGCGGCCTTGTTTTTGCGAGGACCCGCGGCGTGACGGTCCACGCAATTTTCACAAACATTAAGTTTGCCGCCCTCAAACCACTTCGCGTGCGGGGGCTTCCAATCGAGCACTTTGGACCACGGCTTTTGCCAAATCAATTCTTTGGCCTCACGCGCCCAGAACTTTTCGGGCTGGTCGATCGATTCCTTGTAGAGCTTTTTGTAGGCCGCCATCGACGGGATGCGGGCCTTTGCGGAAAATTCCTTGCACGGCTTGTGAACGGCGTCCTGATCGTGGTTAGAAACGGATTTTTTGGCGCTCATGGGTTCTCAAATTTTCAGGAGGGACGACGCATGCCGCGTATCGCGGGCGGAAACTAGGCAACCATTGTGCCCGCGGCAAGTGCTGAGAATGCCCTAGTTGGATCTTTTTTTACGGGTCTCATCCGAAGCCTCGCGCTTTTTCGCGGGTTTCGGATTTCCTAGCAGCATCTGGATTTCCACGGAGTTCAAAGCCGCCCAGGCACCGGGCTCCAAATCGCCCAGCCACAGCGCGCCGATGCGCACGCGCAGTAGTTTGGTTACCTGATAGCCGAGCGTGTCGAACATCACGCGGATCTGGCGTTTCGCGCCGTGGTCAAGCACCACCTTGAGGCGGCGCGACGAGAGGCGCTCAATGGATTTCGCCTTCAATTTCCCCTCGGTGGTGAAGACGCCTTCGAGAAATTGGTCAAGGTGGGCGTTCTCGAACGCTTGGTTCGAGGTGACGAGATATTCCTTCTCGATGGACTTCGACGGGTGCATCAACTGCTGGGAGAGATCGCCGTCGTTAGTCAAAATCAGCAAACCTTCCGAGTCCATGTCCAGCCGCCCGACGTGGTGCAGCGAGTGGAGCGAGGCGGGCAGCATCGAGTAAATCGTGTCCCGTCCGAGCTCGTCCTCGCGGGTGCAAACGAAGCCGCGTGGCTTGTGGAAGGCGACGATCATCGTCTCGCGAGGTGCCACCCGCTTGCCGTCCACCTTGACGTGGTCGCCGGGCGAAACGCGGGTTCCCAGGTTGATGCACGGGCTGCCATTCACCTCGACGCAGCCGCCCTTGATGAGCTCATCGCAGGCGCGGCGGGAGCCGACCGCGCAGGAAGCGAGGTATTTGTTGAGGCGGGTGCCGTCGTTGGTTGCCATGGGAGTCATGCAAAAGGCGCGAACCCGGTGGGATCCGCGCGTTTTAGAAAGTGTTGAAAGCCAGAGGATTAACCCTCGTGCTTGGTCTTCGGAAGTCCGACTGGGGACTTGCCGGCTTTCCATTCGCCGCGCTCCTTGAGGAGTTTGACGCGCTCGAAGCGCTTGAGAACGGAACGTTTGCCGCCGACAGTGGCGCTGGACTTGAGGCTGTTGTGCTTGGACATCTCGAAATGAGGTTAAAGATCGCGGGAGGCGGAAACTAGGGACGCCTTTCGCCGGTGGCAATCCGAAAAAGGTAGAATTTTTTTAAAAATGCGGAGGGTGTGCGTGGCGGCGGTTTCCAACCGCCAGGCCCAGTATCAAGCGAGAGGCATGGCGGTTGGAAACCGCCGCCACGCTCACGGCCGATACGCGTGCCGATTCCGTAGCACCGATTGGAACACCGGCGGCGGGTTGCAAATCCGCGTGACCAAGCCGTCCCAGATTTCCAGGCCCTTCAAAATTTCCACCTCGATCCGCAGGAAATACACCGGCACATCGATGGATCCCGGCTTTGGAAACCGCACCGCGTCTTTCTCCGTGGTCACGATCAACTCCATGTCACGCTCCACGCAGCGCTGCATGAAATGCTCCACTTCCTTGCGGGAAAACCGATAGTGATCGGAAAAACGCCGCTGGATTTCCACCCGCGCGCCGAGTTTTGCCAGCGACCCTTCGAAGGCCTCGGGCACCGCGATGGCGCTGATCGCCCCCACCCACTTGTCCTTGAGAAACTCCAACGGCTGGCGCTCACGCGTGAAAACATTTTCCAAATAGATCGGCCCGTGTGTGCACTCGATGATTTCCGCCGTCTTGTTGTATTTCCGGATGCGGGAAACCAGCGCGTCGTTCGAGCTGCCGGTGCACTTGGTGATGAGGATATAACTCGCGCGGCGCAGGTTTTTCGGCGGTTCGCGCAGCGTTCCCCGCGGCAGCAGCGCCTCCGTCCCAAACGGCGAACCGGCGTCCACCAGCACGATGTCGATCGAGTGCGCGAGATCGAGATATTGCATCCCGTCATCGAGCAACAGCGTGTCCGCATTAAGCTGGCCGACGGCGAAAAGCCCGCCTTTCACCCGGTTCTTGTCCACTACCACCGCCACGCCATCCAAGTTCCGGGCGAGCATGAACGGCTCATCGCCCGCGTATTTTGAATCCAGCAAAAGCGCGCTGCCGGTCGAGACGACTTTGGGCATCTTTTCCTCCGGGATCGTGCGCCCACTCGAATCCTGCCACTTCTGCGGTCGGTCGAGCTTCTTGCTCTTGTAGCCGCGCGAAAGAATCGCCACCCGCCTTCCCCGGTCGCGCAGCGATTTCGCCAACAACTCGACCACCGGCGTCTTGCCCGTGCCGCCCACCGTGATGTTGCCGATGGCCACCACCTGCGTGCCCAAATGATGCTGCGTGCGCCAGCCGCTGCGGTAGCGCCACAACCGGATTTGCACGATCATCCGAAAAACCCCGGACAGCGCCCGCATCGCAAATCGCATTAGCGCCGCGCGGAAGCCCTTGGCGCGGCCGAAGATCACATCCGCTCCCCAGCGTTCGAGTTCTTCGATGAGTTCCTTCATGGCCTGCACCGACCATGTCCCGCCGCTCCGCCCACGGGCAAGCGCCAATCAGCCCGCTCAATTCTCATTCCGGCGGCCGCCGAGGGCCATCATCAGGAAGTAGGCGAACTGGGCGATCGAGCCGACGGCGGCAGCAAAGTAGGTCATGGCCGCCCAAAAAAGCGCGTTCTTCGCCTTTTCATGCTCCATGCTGGCAGCCACTCCGCTGCTTTCCATCCAGGCAAGTGCGCGACGGCTGGCGTCGAACTCGACGGGCAACGTGATGACTGAGAAAACCGTGGTAATTCCGAAGAGCACCACCCAGGCCCACAGCATCATCGGGCTGCCGGCCACGCCGATGCCGAGAATACCGATGATCATCAACCAGTTAAGCATCTTGCTGGAGAACTCGACTGCGGGCACGAGCTTGGAGCGGAGGCCGAGCCAATGATAGGCCTGCTGGTGCTGGACGGCGTGACCGCATTCGTGAGCGGCGACGGCGGCGGCGGCTACCGAGTTCACCGAATAAACAGCCTCGCTGAGATTAACGGTCTTTTTCCTCGGATCATAATGGTCAGTGAGGTGGCCGGGAGTGCAGATGACTTGCACATCGTTGATCCCGTGCTGGCGAAGCATCGCCTCGGCGATCTGCGCGCCGGTCATCCGGATCGGAATTTGAGAATACTGGGTGAACCGGCGCTTGAGCGTGCCGCTGATCAGAAAGCTCGCGAGCATGGAAACGCCAATGATGACAATGTAAGTCAGCGGGAAACCGCCGAGTGAGAGGCCGACTTGGGCAAGGAAGAGAATTTCCAAATTCATGAGGCAATGTTTAAAGCCCTTTGATTTTGCCGCAACTGATTTTCCAGTGGAAAAGGCCGAGGATTTTCCAAGGAAAATTGTTTTAGTCGTCTCAGCCGGATCTCAAAAATTTCACCAATCGGCTTGCCAAATCCTGCACCGCGAGCCTAGTCCCTCAACCCAGCGCCGATCAACGGCCGGACTTCATCATGGGAAAAACACTCATTATTGCCGAGAAACCGAGCGTCATGACCGACCTCAGCCGCGTGCTCGCCAAGGAGCTCGGCAAGTTTGAAAAGTCAGGCTCCGGCCGCGACGTGTTCTTCGAAAACGACAAGGCCGTCATCACTTCCGCCGTCGGCCACCTCGTCGAGTTGCGGATGCCAATGGGCCCGAACGGCAAGAAGCTGCCGTGGAACTTCACCGTCCTTCCCGCCATCCCGGACAAGTTCGATCTCGACCCGATCCCCGATTCCGAAGCCCGCCTCAAACAGGTCCTCAAGCTCGCCAAGCGCAAAGATGTGGACCTCATCGTCAACGCCTGCGACGCCGGCCGCGAAGGTGAGCTGATTTTCCGCTACATCATGGAAATCGGCGGCATCGACAAGCCGGTCAAGCGGCTGTGGATGCAGTCGATGACCAACGACTCGATTCTCGAAGCCTGGAAAAACCTCCGTTCCGGCGAGTCGATGAAGCCGCTCGCCGACGCCGCAAAGTGCCGGTCCGAGTCGGATTGGCTCGTCGGCCTCAATGCCACCCGCGCGCTGACCTGTTTCAATTCCCGCCACGGCGGCTTCAACATCACCGCCGCCGGTCGCGTCCAGACGCCAACACTCGCCATCCTCGCCCAGCGCGAGGCTGAGATCCAAGCCTTCCGGCCGACGCCTTATTTCGAAGTCCACGCCACCTTCGGCGTGCAGGCCGGCGAATACCTCGGCAAATGGATCGATGAAGCTTGGAAAAAAGATGAAACCGCCCCGCTTTTCAAGCCCGAGCGGATCTGGGACCAGCTGACGGCAGAGGCCATTCAGGCGCGTTGCCAAGGCAAGATCGGAAAGGTTTCCGAGGAAAAGAAGGCGAATTCTCAGATCGCCCCGCAGCTGTACGATCTCACCACGCTACAACGCGAAGCGCCGTTCTCCGCGAAGGGAACGCTCCAGATCGCCCAGGCGCTTTACGAAAAGCACAAGATGATCACCTACCC
>JAYSYA010000325.1:0-2432 GCA_043716765.1 Akkermansiaceae bacterium | reverse complement strand
CGACCGAATTCTGCGGCATTGGCAGCAGTATCCTGCAAGGCAAGTGTGCTCCCATCGAAGGCCACGAGGAGCAGATCCTTGAAGTAGCTTCCCGGTAGAGATTCTTCCGCCATCGGCAGAGCCATCTCCTCATGTAGCTTCTGCATGGGCAGTCCCGCCCACTTTTCCGCCCGGATGGGCGGCGCATGGAATTGACCATGACCCGCGTCACGCTTCCGCAGCCTTGGCGATTTGCAGCAATTTCGCTTCTCCGAAATGCGGGGCGAGGATCTGGAGGCCGACGGGGAGGTTTTTCCCGCCGTCGAAATCGGTGACGCCGCAGGGGATGGAAATGCCGGGGATGCCGGCGAGGTTGGCGGCGAGGGTGAAAATGTCGGAGAGGTATTCGTGGAGCGGATCTTCGGAAAAACCGCCGATTTTGCGCGCCGGGCTGGGGGCCACGGGCGAGAGGATGGCATCGACTTGCTGGAACGCGTTTTCGAAATCGCGGCGGATGAGGGTGCGGACCTTTTGGGCGCGGCTGTAGTAGGCGTCGTAGTAACCGGACGAGAGGACGTAAGTGCCGAGAATGATCCGGCGTTTCACTTCCGGGCCGAAGCCTTGCTCGCGGGATTTTTTATATAAATCCAAAATGTCGGCGGGATTTGCGGTGCGGTGGCCGTAGCGGATGCCGTCGAAGCGGGAAAGATTCGAAGAGGCTTCTGCTGGGGCGATGACATAATAAGTGGCGACGGCGTGCTCGGTGTGGGGCAGGGAAATCTCGACGATTTCCGCGCCTTGGGCGGCGAGTTTCTGGATGGCGGCTTCGACGCTTTTGCGGACGCCAGGGTCGATGCCCTCACCGAAGTATTCCTTGGGAATGCCGAGTTTGAGGCCTTTCACGCCGTCGTTGAGGCCGGAGAGGTAGTCGGGGACCGGGGCGTCGAGGCAGGTCGAGTCGAGCGGGTCACCGCCGGCGATGGCTTGGAGGATGAGCGCGGCGTCCTCGACGGTTTGCGTGAGCGGGCCGATCTGGTCGAGCGACGAGGCGAAGGCGACGAGTCCGTAGCGAGAAACGCGGCCGTAGGATGGCTTCAGGCCGACGACGCCGCAGTGCGAAGCGGGCTGGCGGATCGAGCCACCGGTGTCCGAACCGAGCGCGGCGATGGCGGTAAGGTCAGCCACGGCGGCGGCGGAACCACCGGACGAACCGCCGGGAACGCGCGCGGGATCGTGAGGATTGCGGGTGGTCTGGAGCGCGGAGTTTTCGGTGGAAGAGCCCATCGCGAATTCGTCCTGGTTCATCCGGCCGAAGGGGATGGCTCCGGCGGCGCGGAGCTTACGGATGACCGTGGCGTCATAGGGAGAGATGAAATTATTAAGAAATTTCGAGCCGCAGGTGCAGGGCTGGCCGAGGACGTTGATGTTGTCCTTGATGGCGATGGGAATGCCGCCGAGCGGCAGGCTGAGGTCGGCGTTCGCGGCCTCGGCGAGGGCTACTTCCAGATTGTAGGAAAGGTAGGCGCCGGTCTGGCCGTCGCGGGCGGAGATTTCTCCGGCGAGTTTTCCGAGGATGGCGGCGGGCGCGGTTTCCCCGGCGAGAAGCTGCCGGCGGAGGGTGGTGATGGTCATTGGGAAAGATTTTTTTTTGAGATCCTTATGCGTCGGTGACGACTTTGGGGACGCGGATTTGGCCTTGGGCTTGGTCGGGCGCGTTTTGGAGCATCGCGGCTTGGGAAAGGCTTTCGTGGGGCGTGTCGTCGCGCATCTTCCCGAAAACCGCACCCGCGTGGGCGGTTGGCTCGATGCCGGAGACATCGAGTTTCGAAAGTGCTTCGACGTGGCTCAGGATGGCTTCGAGCTGGGGCTGGAATGTGGCCACCTCCTCGTCGGTGAGTTCGAGGCGGGCGAGATTGGCGACGTAGCGAACGTCGATGTGGCTGTGCGACATGGGCGGGAGCGTCTTGAAAGGTCGTGGGTTTTCCAAGTGCCAAGTGCGGGCCGTGAAAAAGACCGAAAAGTTTTTAAAATTCTTTGAACGTTTGTAAAACTTGAAGGTCTTATCCCCTTGAAAGCAGCGAGCAATCGCTCTCTCATGTAAGGGTGTAACAGCATAGTTGTCTGCCGAATCCTACGGGTGTGGGAGTGGGTATGACGATTTGGCCGCCGGGGAAGGGACTCCCCGGCGGCTTTTTTTGTGCCGGGGTAACGCGGGAAAACCATCGTGCGCTCAGGTAGGCTTTTGAAAGCAGTACGAGCGGTAAAAGAGCCCGTCGTGCAGGAGTGCGTTGTAAATCCGCGAGCCTTTGACGCCGGCGAAGTCGCGGCCCAAGCCGTGCAGAAACTTCGGCAGCTTTTTGTCGACCAGCGCAACGGAGCGCTCGGAATTGCAGTCCATGCCGCGCAGGACTTCCGCGCTGATGTCCCGCCCTTGCAGAAACTTGAGCGGCGCG
>JAYSYA010000324.1:0-2438 GCA_043716765.1 Akkermansiaceae bacterium | reverse complement strand
GGTAACAGCCGCGTCGAAGCCGACAAGCTCGACCTCGCGCTCGACATCCTCGCCAAGGCCGAGGCCAAGGGCGTGCGCTTCCTGCTTCCCGCCGACACCCGCGTCACCCAAGAGTTCAAGGAAGGCGCTGAAACCAAAGTCACCGCGCCTTACGAACAAGGCGGCGAAACTCCCGACGGCTGGGAAGGCATCGACATCGGTGACGTCGCCATCGCCGAGTTCTGCCAGGAAGTCGCGAAAGCCAGGACGGTCATCTGGAACGGACCGATGGGCGTTTTCGAAATCGAAAGTTTCGCCAAAGGCACCCGCGCCATCGCCGAGGCCATGGCCAAGAGCGACGCGGTCACCATCGTCGGCGGCGGCGACTCGGTCACCGCGGTCAACCAGTTCGGCCTCGATGACCAAATGACTTTCATTTCCACCGGCGGCGGCGCTTCCCTCGAGCTCCTCGAAGGCAAAGTCCTCCCCGGCGTGGCCGCTCTCTCAGAAATCTGATCTTTCACCCGCTAACACCCCACCCCCAATCTCATGAACCGCAAGCCAATCTTTGCCGCTAACTGGAAAATGAACAAGGGAGCTTCCGAGACGGAAGACTTCATCAAGAGCTTTCTATCCAAGCTCCAAGGTCAGGACTACCCGTGTGAAATCGTCATCGCGCCGCCATTTGTTTCACTCCCGAAACTCGCCGACCTGCTCCACACCGCGACCGCCGTGCAAAACGCGCACGCCATCCAGATCGCCGCGCAAAACTGCTCGCAGTTCGACTCCGGCGCTTACACCGGTGAAATCAGCGTGGTCATGCTGCGCGAGTTTTTCGTCCACTACGTCATCCTCGGCCACAGCGAGCGCCGCGCGATTTTCGGCGAGACCGACGCCACCATCAACGCCAAGATCAAGAAGGCCCGCGAGGCGAATTTGAAGCCGATCTTCTGCATCGGCGAGACCCTCGCCGAGCGCGAGGCCGGCAACCTCCAAAGCGTCCTCCGCACCCAGATCACCGGCGGTCTCGATGGCGTTTCCGAAAAGGACCTCGGTGAAACCGTCATCGCCTACGAACCCGTCTGGGCCATCGGCACCGGCGTCACCGCCACCTCCCAGCAAGCGCAGGACGCGCACGCCTTCGTCCGCTCCGTCATCGCCGAACTCTACGGCGCCGACGCCGCCGCCAAGATCCGCATCCAATACGGCGGCAGCGTAAAGCCCAACAACGCCGCCGAACTCATGGCCTGCCCGGACATCGACGGTGCCCTCATCGGCGGTGCCGCCCTCGAGCCACAAAGTTTCTACGAAATCATCCGCAACGGCTCCGCCGCCTAAGGAGCAGGGACATTCTGTCCCGCATTCATCCATCCCCAATCAGCCGCCCCCGCCCACGCGAAGGCGGCTGCTTTTTTCCGACCCTTCCCTCCTGCGGCGTCTAAAAGTCTAAAAGTCGAAGGTCTGAAAGTCGTAGAGAAGAGAGAGTTCGTGGCGGCAGCTCTTTCTCTGCGAGACCTTTGACTTTAAGACCTTGAGACTTTCCGACGCCGCAGGCTCTTCGAAGATGGCGCTGCGGAGTTCTTCCTCTTCGTGGCGTGATCTAACGAAGAGGAAGAGCCTGCGGCGTCTAAAAGTCTAAAAGTCGAAGGTCTGAAAGTCGTAGAGAAGAGAGAGTTCGTTGCGGCAGCTCTTTCTCTGCGAGACCTTTGACTTTAAGACCTTGAGACTTTCCGACGCCGCAGGCTCTTCGAAAAGGCCTGTCCCGCTGCGACGACCTCACCCGCAACCACGAGGACGCCCCACCACCATCTCCCGCAGTTTGATTCTCCCCCATCGATATCCAGCAAGGCATCCCGCCCCCAGCCGCCCGTCCCAAGCTCCCGGATAGACACACGCGCACATCCGGGAAATCCTTGCCAGAGCAGCAGATAATGACTAACCCTCCCTCCGTAGTTCTCACCGGATATGGTTCGACGAGGTGCTACGAATAAAGGCTGTTCGGCAGAGAAATTGAAGACCCTTCGCAACAACAATGGCAAGTATCCCTAAACCAACTCTTAGCCGCAACTTAATCATTGCATACGTCGTCCTTGTGGCAGCCTCGGTGATTGGAGGGTTGGTTGGCGAAGGAGAACTTGATGAGGCATTCTGGATCAAGACATTGATTGGAACCGGCATCGCGACTCTGATGATTGGGGCGGTTGTATGGTTGGTGACAAAGGCCTACCGTCAAGAGAGTCCTCTGAAGCAGTCTGATATACAAAGCTCACAAGACATCCATCCTCCCAACAGCAATGGCTCCTACGCAGTTGAAGATCAGTTTTATGCAGTTGTAGCGGATGAGCTTTCCACTGGATCCATCGAGAAAGGCGCATGGACTCAAGCGTTTAGCGAAGCGGACGGGAATGATGCAAAGGCTAAAGCCTTCTACATCAAGATAAGAGTGAGGCAGCTTCAAA
>JAYSYA010000323.1:0-2439 GCA_043716765.1 Akkermansiaceae bacterium | reverse complement strand
GGATGTCCAGCCAGCCCTTCAATGCGTCCGACTCCGGAATCGGACCGTAAAACATCTGCGCGTCCCGAAGGCCGCGCACCGCCAGGTCCTTGCGGTTCGCCGCGCGGTCGATAGAAATCAGATTGAAATCCCCGCGAAGTTTATCCTCGGTGTTCGCATAGTAAGTCTTCGCCGTGCGGAACCATTGGCCGGCCGCCCCGCTATCTCCCTGTTGAAGCAAATCGAGCCCGATGCTTTCCGCTAAAATCCCGCTTTTCATCCGCTCCGCAGCCTTCTCCAGCTGCTTTGCCCGCTCGCGCGGATCCGTCTTCCATTCGATGGCAGCCGCTCTCAGCGCGCGGAATTCGATGTCTCCATCCTGCTTCATCCCGCCACCATCGAAGTGCCGGAACGGCCGGTAAAGCGGATCCCCCAGCACCACGCCTTGCCACGATGTCACCGGCATCGCCATCCAGCAGGCTTCGCCAAACGAGTATCCGGCAAGCAACTTTTGGTGCAGAATGCCGAAGTCATGGGTCAGGTGCAGATACGGCTCATAAACATTCCCGATAGTCGCCGCCGCGCCCTTCTCCAACAGTGCTCCGCTCCAGTTTTTCGCGCCATTGGAAAGCTGCTCCGCGCTGAACGAATGCAAGTGCATCGCCACGGCCCCCTTGCGGAATTGGAAGCGGTTGTTCAAGAACGGACCGCTCACGTTCCAATCATACCAACCGTAATAGAGAGCCGCGTCCGTCATCGGATAGTTCTTCGGCAGCGTGTCATTGAAGCGATCCACCACCGTCGGGATTCCTGCCTCGGCACCGGCCTTCACCACCGCTTCGAGCCACTGGTCTCCCTGCGGAAATTTGTTAGCGATATCAACATACGCCCGCCCCCACAAGCCAGTTTTCTCCGCCTCGACCGCGTCGCGGATCATTCTCTCACAGGTCGCGTAGCTCGGCGCGTCGATCCGCGCCGTTAGCACGAAAAACGGCAGGTTTGCGTCAGTGATCGGCTTCTCGCTTTTGAAAAATTTATTTTGCAAAACCCCTTCTATCGGCACGCCTTCCACTCCGAACATCGCCAATTCCGAATCCACCGACGCCTCGTCGTGCGCAGCCACTGGATTCTGCGAACTAGCAGGCATTGGCGGAGCTCCGGGCTTCGGCGCAGGCTTCGGCAGCGCTTGGATCCGCAGTGGCACGCCGCGCATCGTGACCAGCACGCGGATCCGGTTGACGGTGGGCAAAGTCACCCCGCCGGCATCTTTCTGACGCTTCCACCAGCGCCGCTCATCGAATTCCCAACGCAGCGGTTTCAAAATCCATTTCTCGAAATCCGCGCGGGAAATATCAGCCGCGACCGGCATGTCTAACCCAATCAGGTTTTCCACCGGAACGCCTCGCGCGTCGCGATACATTTCTGCCAGTTTGCGCGATTCCGGGACTGCGTGATTGTAAAGCACCGCCACGGATTCAGGCGAAATCGCCGCGCTCGAAACCAACGGGCATCCCGTCAGCAGCAGCAAAATCAGTGCGAAAACTCTCATCGCGGGAAGCATGCCCGGATACCCGGATCATGCAAGACCCGGCATAGTTTACAGCGAAATCCGCAGCCCGTCCCAAGCCATCCGCACGCCAGTGGGAAGCTGTTTGGAGATCAATTCCACGTCATATTCATGGCTCAAATGTGTCAACCAAGTCTCCTTCGCCCCCACCTCCGCCGCCGCGCCCAAAGCCTCCGCCAGCGTGAAATGCGTCGGATGATCCGCCGTCCGCAGCGCATCGACGATTAGAACATCGACCCCCCGCAGCATCCGCATCGTCTCCTCCGGGATTCGTTTCACATCCGGCAAATAGGCCGTTTTCCCCGATCCCGGATATTCAAACAGATAACCGATTGTCTCCACCGCGGCGTGCTCGACGGGCAACGGCGTCACCTTCAGATCGCCATAAAAAAACGGCCCGTCGATGATCCGAACATCCGGCCTGACATAGCCGTCGATCACGTTATCAGGTGAAAAAGCCCAGCCGAACATGCATTTTAACATGTCCATGCAGCCTTCCGTCGCATGCATCGGCAGCAGGCCTTTTTTCCGCCAGCAAAACGCCCTCAACTCGTCAAATCCCGCCACGTGATCCAGATGCGCGTGGGTGTAAATCACCGCATCGATCGCCCGCAATCCCTCGCGCAGCGCCTGCATCCGCAAGTCAGGCCCCGAATCCACCAGCAAGGTTTGATCCCCCGCCCGCACCACCACCGACGACCGAAACCGCTTGTTTTTCGGGTCATCCGACTTGCACACCGGGCAATCGCAACCAATCACCGGCACCCCCACCGAGGTCCCCGTGCCAAGAAATGTTAAGGAAAATTCAGCCGCCATTGCTTCCTGCGGCGACCCTTGCATAATGCCCCGCGTTCCGCAAAACGAATGCTCACTCTTCTCAAAATCCGCAATCT
>JAYSYA010000322.1:0-21650 GCA_043716765.1 Akkermansiaceae bacterium | reverse complement strand
GATTTCCAAGAGAATGGTTGTTGGAAAATGCGTTGGCCGAGATCGCCGGCGAAGAAGAGAGCATAGGGACGACTCGCTCCCAGCACGGCGAAGAAGCGGAGATGGGCCACGCTCAGGTCCTGCGCCTCATCCACGACAGCGAAATCAAATGGCGGATGATTGCTTTTGGCCAATGCCAACGCCAGTTGAGTAAAAAGCTCGGCATGGGTTGTGAGCTTCCGTTCTTTCAATGCTGTCCGAACCCGTTCGAAGATGGACCAAAGAAGCGCCCGCTGCGCTTCAGGTAAACGCGTCTTACGCCCGAGTCGGGCGACATCCCGATAGGATTCCCAAGTCTCCAACTGCCACGCATCCACCACCTGCACCCATTCGGTGAACAGGAAATGCAGGCTGAATTTATGTCCG
Organism: Akkermansiaceae bacterium; assembly: GCA_043716765.1. Taxonomy (GTDB): domain Bacteria; phylum Verrucomicrobiota; class Verrucomicrobiia; order Verrucomicrobiales; family Akkermansiaceae; genus Luteolibacter. Next base: position 21,245 of record JAYSYA010000322.1, on the reverse strand, counting down.
CTAACTTCCTTCGACGCTTCATCAATGCGTTCATGGATGACTTCACGGGTGGCCAGAGTTACCGGGCCGCAATGCGCTTTGTAGAGGCGAAGCCCGATGGCATTTAGCGAGTGGACATCGATACGCTCAGCCAGGCGCGGCTCGCTGCCCACGAGGCGCTTGAGTTTGGTGTGAAGCGCGTTTGCCAGTGTATCGGAGAAAGTGGTTAGCAAGACCCGCGCTTCCGGGTGGGCACGGGCCAGATGCACGGCGCGGTGAAGCGCCACGATGGTCTTGCCGGTGCCGGCCGATCCGGAAATGCGGGCAGGTCCGGCGTAATCGCGCTCCACCCATTGCCGTTGCTCGGGATGGAGGAAGACCGTCCATTTCTCCCAAGGGAAATCGAGGGCTCGCTGCAGTTCCTCGACATTGGTCATCACCCGGAAACGACGTTGCGCATCGGGGTGCTCGAAAGGATTGGTGACCGGCGTCACCGGTGCCGCCATACGTGGCTTACCACCGGTGGCGAGTTCCAGCAGCGCTTCCGCAGCTTCGGCTGGCAGGTGATCTGCCAGCACGAGCAAGCTGTCTTCATTGCATTCGCGCACATCGTTCAACCATTCCGCAGGCACGCCGTAGCCGAGCAATTCCTCATCCTGTCTGTTGGCGAAAAGGCGCGGCTTCGGTGGTATGGGCAGTTCCGCCTGCACATACACTGGCACCAGAATCTCCTGCACCGTCTCGCGGATTTCCACAAGCTGCGCGGCACCGGTCTTCGGATGGGTTTCGAGTTTCCGCCGCTCCGCCCAATTGTAGGCCTTGTCGTGATGATCGACGTAGCAGAGCAACAGGCTGCCGGTCGTTTTATGGACGATCAACCGGATGTCGGCACTCACCCGCACCGACCAGAAGTTCTTGTCCTTCGCCCCGTCCAGTTTGTGGAGACTCATCCCGTGATTGACGGGATTCATTTGGAGATCGAAAGCCGTCGTCTTGACTGACTTCTGCTCATCGCCGGTTAGCCGTGAAAGGCTGTCGGTGAAAGTATCGGCGATGAGGAAATTCATGATCACCAATCCTTCCAGTCGGTTCCCTTCATGACCCGGTGCATGAATTCGTCGAAAAGCGGCACCGTGAACGCGGTATCACCATGGCTCGGGCTCCAGATCATTCCTTTGGCCATCAATTTGTTTCGCACCGGACCGAGCGAGGTGACCTTGCGGTCCAAGACTTCCGCCACATCGCCGGAACGGTGGGGTCCCGGACCCAATTCCGCCATCGCTCTCAAGTATCGCTTTTCCCCCGGAGTCATCCGATCGAACCTTACGCGAAAAAAGCTGTCGTCCAAGGCTGCCACCGCAGTGATCGAGGCAGCTAACACATCGCTCCGGCGGATCGGCGAGGCTGCGGCCGCATCCCATGCGTGCTTCCCCCACTCTTGCAGGAAATATGCGTATCCGTGTGTCTGTTGGTAAATCAGCTCCAAGGCATCCTCCTCAATGTGTGATTGCTGGCTTTCGACCGGGCGGGCGATGGCTTGTTTGGCCGCCTCTTGCGAGAGTGGTCCTACGATTGGAAAATCGAATAGCCGCTCGGCGTAGGACTTGGCCTTTCCCATCTGCCCCGGAATTTGGGGCAGGCCAGCACCCACCATCAACACCGGGAGTTTTCGTTGGGCCATGCGATGAAGCGTGGTGATCAGTGCCGCCATTTCCTTCTCACGGATGTATTGCACCTCGTCGATGAAAAGAACCGCCGCGGAGTCCGCCTTTGCTGCGGCTTGGCCGACGGCTTCCATCAGCATTTGAAGGTCTTGTTCCAAGTCCCCATTGTCGGCCAGACCCTGTTCGGGTTCAAAATCCAGGCCAACCTCGATGTCGTCGAATTTCACTTTCATCGCCTTGGCAAAACCGGCCAGGGCTCGCAACGCGCGTTCCGCCAGATCCTTGGCGGCATGGATCCGGGATAGCCGCAACAGGGTCTGGCGCAGCTCGGGGAGCAGGATCGCCGGCAGTGACCGATCTTCCGGGGCCTCGATGCGGAGAGTTTGGATGCCCGAGTCTTCCGCATCCAGTCGCACCCGGTCCAACAAGACCGTCTTGCCCACGCCACGCAGGCCGGTCATCACCACACACTTGGCGGAAAGGCCGCGACGGGTTCGCTCCATCCCCACACGCAAGGTCTCCCGCAGTTCATCCCTTCCCGCCAGTTCAGGCGGTTGCGTGCCAGCCCCGGGAGAAAATGGATTGTTCAACGGACTCATGGCGGCAGGGTAGTGAGTTTACCTCGGTTTACCATAAAATTGTAAGGTAGGGTAAACTCGTTCAAATCATGCCCGTATGGAATTTATACTGAAATTACCCCGGTTTATCCAAATCCGCTAAATTCAGGTAAACTTCTTCAAACCCGAAAAACCTTCATCACCTCGTCCCCAAGATGGTTGATCACCTTCACGGCGATCCGCCCGTTCTTCGGTTTCTCGAAGGGGCGTGACGTGTCGCTGTTGAGGGTGGCCCAGGCTTCTGGGTTGATTTCGGCTTTGAGGGTGGTTTTCAGGGAGCTGTAGGGGTCGTTGGCTCCGAGGAAGTAGGCGTGGCGGACGAAGAAGCTTTCCTCGTTGTAGTCGGTGTCGATGAACCAGCAGGCGATGCCGTCGGCACCGGAGCTGATGACCTCGCCGGTCTGGGGCTTGAAGACGTCCACGCCGTTGACCTTCACGCGAAGGCGGCCGTCGTTCTCGGTGATGAGGTCGATGTCCGGCTCGCCGAAGATGACGAAGAGGTTGCCCTTGCCGGTGTTCTTGAGGTCCTCCGCCATGTGGAGGTCGGCATTCATGCGGGCCTTGAGCACGGGGATGCGGCCGAGTTTGCTGAAATCCGTGGCATGGGCCTCGTAGTTGAAAGCGCAGGCGATGAGCACGTCGAATCCGGAATCGCCGGCCTCGCGAGCGGCGGCGACGAGGTCGGCGCGCTGGACGGTGCCGAACTCGGAGCCGATGAAAATGGCGGCGCGTTTCTCAGTCTCCCCTTCCAGGTAGCTGCCTTCCGCGCAGACCATTTCACCGGGCCAGAAGGCGAGGGAGGTGAAGGTGATGCGGTCCTCCTTGTGCGCCTGCTGGACGCCGGCGGTTTTGAGGTTCTCCAGAACCATCTGGGGGAAGGACTGCTTGGCTGCGTATTCTGTGCCGCCGTCTTTGACCACCAGAGGGTCGATCAATTCATCGTTCTCATCCACGCCGAGCACGCGGTGGGGGCTGAGGCTTTCCACGGTGAAGGGACCGGCCACGCGGACCTTTTTCTTGTCGTCGTAGGGCTTGTCGTAGAGAAATTCGTTGTCAGCCTTGGCGGCAATGGAGGCATCGATTTCCTTCTGCCGGCCAATGCGTGCCTCCCACCAAGCGGCGTGGAGTAGGCGGGTGGGTTCGGCCCAGTCAGCAATGGCTCGGCGCGGAACTTCCCATTCAAGCCATTGTTTGGAAAGGATGGTGTTGAGTTGCTCGCGCAAGGGCTCCAAGACAGTTTGCCACTTCTCCCAAATGACATCGATCTCCGCGTTGTTGGCGATGGACTTGAGGGTTATGTGCGGGACGCGCTCATAGACGAAGCCGTGGCGGATGTTCCCCTGCACGGGCTGCGAACTCGGGGCTGCGCGGGCGACTTCGGCTTCTTTCTGCTGGCCTTCGCGGGAGTCGGCCAGCAGGTAAAACGGATAGCGCGCGCCCATGATGCGGGCACGGGCCAATGCCAACGCCACGCGCGAGGTGTCAATTGTGATCCAACGGCGGCCCCACTGCTCGGCGACCATCGCCGTGGTCCCGGAACCACAAGTCGGGTCGAGCACGAGGTCACCGGGGTCTGTAGCCATTAATAGGCAGCGTTGCACAATTTTAGTCCCTGTCTGCACGACATAAACTTTAGAATCCGTAAAGCTGCCAGTTCCAGTATCTGTCCAAATATTTGGAATTGGGACCACTGAGAAATCGTGAAAAAAGCGGACAAATCCTATAGATGACGCTCGTTCTTCAACACGGTTCGCTTTAACGACTCGGTCAAGTCCATGAATCGGTGTCGCCCACTGACGCTTGCCCGATTTGTAGATTCTGCCTCTAAAAGCGTAATCGTAAATCGTGGTGCTTGCGTTCGTCTGGGATGTTAAAGGCTTAATCGCAAACACACGGTCTTCATCAACGGCAGACTGATATCGGAGATCGTTGCTCCGATAACCGGCATCGTCTTGAACAAACTTGTATTCGTAAGCGTAGGCCTCGTATTTTTTCACGTCGAAAGCAGACCTGTATTTTGTCCTTTGAAGGTCTTTGGCATACCACAAGACGAAGTCTGCAACTCGATCAACGAATCGCATGCCTGACCCTGACGTCTTCTCCACGATAATTTCGGCAATGCAGTTTTCATCTCCAAACACCTCATCCATCAACGCCCGGACGCGGCGGACATTTTCATCGCCAATCTGCACAAAGATGGAGCCGGAATCGGTGAGAAGGTCGCGGGCGACGGTGAGCCGGTCGCGCAGGTAGGTGAGGTAGCTGTGGATGCCGTCGCGCCAAGTGTCGCGGAAGGCTTTGACCTGCTCGGGCTCGCGGGTGATGTGGTCGGCCTTGCCGTCCTTCACGTCGCGGCTGGTGGTGGACCACTGGAAATTGCTGTTGAACTTAATGCCGTAGGGCGGGTCGAAGTAGATGCACTGGACTTTTCCGCGCAGGCCCTCGCGCTCGGCGAGGCTGGCCATGACCTGAAGCGAGTCACCGAGGATCATCCGGTTGGTCCAGTTTTGGTCGTGGGAGTAGAAGTCGGTCTTGTCCGCGCCCTTGGGGATGCCGTTGAAATCAGCAAAGAGATCGGGCGTGAGATTGCCGTCGTCGTGCTCCTTTTCCTTGGACTGCCGCAGGAGGTCGTCGATCAGCGCCTTGGGGTGGACCTTTTCCTGGATGTAGAGCGGCGGGGCGTGGACGACGAGGTCGCTCCAGTCCTGCTCATCCTTGCCACGCCAGACGAGCTGGGGATCGAGGTCGGTATCGCGCGGGTAACGGATCACCTTGGGGGTCTTCTGCTCCTGCTCCAGCACGGACTGATGCTCAGCGGTGGGTATGTTCTTCCGCTTCGCCTCGTCGTGGTTGAGGGTCGCGACCTGCTTGGCCGTGGGGTATGTGGTGCGTTTTTTCGCGGGCATGAGAGAGGAAGTAGAAAGTTGAGATTGGGAAAAAAGTTCGGGAGTAGATTCAATCCGATCAAATAGATCGCGACTAGGCAACTCACTGCTAAGTAGCGCGGCTGGCCATTAAGCCATCGGCAATCGATCTTTGCTCCTGGTCGCGAAATGTTCGCTCAAGCCTCTCTTCTCTGGCTAGCAAAGCATCCCAAATACGCTGGCACTCTTCGCCGTGACAGTTAGCAATAATAAATCGCCGCCAATCTTCGATCGCGTCTTCAAGCTGGTAAGCTATATCGTCAAGCCTTTGGCTCGATGCCTCGCAGTCTGATTTCATCTTGATCTTGACCGCTTTCATGCCGGGTTCATTCAGCTCAGGAAGGTCACAGCAGGTGGTCAAACATGTCGACCTGGTGGCTTGGCTGAAGCCGTGCACATTTGTCCTTAATGTCATCAAGCGGTAAATGACACTCTCTGCTTGGGGAAGCCATCTGTCGTTAGCTCTCTTGGCTGCCACTGCAGCCTCCTTCGTGTAACCAATCCAGAAGGCCAGCAAAAAGAGAAAAAGCGAGAGGAGAACTTGGACGATTGGTGTGTAGTCAACAGGCTTGAAAGCCAGATAAACAGGGGCCGCCACAAAAATGCCAACCACAGCAAACCATCGCCCGATGGCTATCCAGTCCCATGTTTTGGCATTGGTAAAATCATACTTCATTGGCTTTATTTTATGGGAGAGGATGTGATGAGCCACTCGTCAAGCGGCAGAAGGGTGGGCAACTAAGATGTCAGATTCATGGATGTATCAGGCGGGCACCAATTCGCCTTCGGCATCGGATTCAGGGATGGTCTCCTCATCGACCTCCAGTTCCACTTCATTGGTGCCATGCCTCTCGACAACGGGTTTCCCAAGGGCTGAGGAGATGAGCGAGGACAGTGCCTTCAACCGGGCGTCAAAGAAGCCTTGAAAGTCATCGGCCCGGAGGAACTCGGGTTGGATGAGGTGAGAGCGGAGGATCGAGTCCAGCCGCTCGGGTGTCAGCCCATTCTTGGTCTCAATCCGCTTGAGATAAACCGAGGGGGCATCGCCACTGATCAAGATATTCGAGAGTTTTGAAAGTGGCGTCTTGTTGACGATCGAATCGTAAACCTTGTCACTCATTCCGGCCTTCTTGCACCACGCCTGTGGGAAGATGTGATGCACATCCACCTTGGCATTGTAGAAGGTCATCAACTCAAAGCCCTTGCCGCTGATAAAGTCCTGGCAACCGCTGCGCATCAAAAGAGCATGCACCGCCTTGTAAGCTGCGGAGAGACGGGAGCGCAGCGAGTAGAGACGATCCTGCTGGAATATCGCTTCCTCGACGGACCGGGGCTTGGGGCCGTCCTGGGTGATCCATGCGACAAGCTCGGGAACATCGCGTGAGAGCTTTGATTCGGTGCTGGACCCATATTGCTCACCCAGGGAAACCGACCAAAACCATTGCGCCAGCTTATCCCTTGCCGTCGCACTTAGGGCGTCGTTACCGAGCACCGAAAGGGTTGTTGCGAGTGCAGTGATTTGCGGCGGGTAAGGAACATCCTTAGACAGAATGATTTTCAGCTCGCTCAGAAATCCCGCGGCTTCAATGAATCCGGCTTCCACCGCATCAGCGTGTTTTTGATACCCAGCTAAGGGCAGGCTAAGCAGTGCCTCCCGACTGCAGCTGATCTGAGGTAGATCGGAGTCCTTCGCGCCAGAAGCCACTTTATCCAGCCGCTTTTCCCGGGTGTGAAGGATGGTGCAGGCTTGAAGGAACTCAGTGCTTTCGAGCGCCTTCAGAACCCTGCGAGGATTGTTGCTGTCATACATCCTGCCACTACGTCCCGAGCCCGGTTTGCCTAGAGGGCCGCTCCAGTCCTCCCGCAAGTCGAAACTGGAAGCTGCATAAATCGCTGTTACCAATTCGAACGCATCCAGCTTCTTCCCCCCGACATTGACCTTCTCGAAGACAAGGCAGATGGCTTCGCGGGTGTTTTTTTTGTCCAGACGGATGATTGGCATCTTGTAGCGCTGGATGGTCTCTACGACGCCCTTGAAGAACTTTTGTTCCGTTTCCAAGCGATCGGGCTTCCGTGTATTCCAGTGTCCACGCCATCTGAAATACCAGTCAGTATGGTCAAACACATGGTTCAAAGGAAACATGTCGTTCTCGAACTCAAGATCGGGAGTGGAAAGGTCCAGTTTCACGTCACGCCCGAAGTTCTCGCGAAGAATGCGAGTTGCCGGCACTCCGACGATGGCATCCTCGATATTGGCCGAATTTGAACAGGCCTTGTTGATGTCGAGGTAGTAGAAACGGTCAACCAGGTCTTTTTTTTGATTCCTAGTCCGGATGGGTCGTTTGCAATACATCGCCTGGAAAAGCGAAGTCATGCGCTGCTGGCCATCCAGCAAGAGTTCATCCGGGTCCGGATTGATATTCGCCACCCCTTCGAGGGTGCGTGGCTTGAAGGATACTGAGCCGCCCGTTTCCAAGGTGAGAAGCGCTCCCACCGGGAAACCCTTTGCAATGGAGGCTATCAGGCTCTGGACGTCGTCGTCTCCCCATACGTAATCGCGTTGAAAATCGGGCAGTTGGAGCTTTCCTTCCTCGGCTTTGCGCAGGATGTCCTTGAGGTCTTCTTTGGTGGTATCAAACATGGGCCAAAATTTCGTTAGATGGGGAAGGATTAATGGTGTGATTCAGCATCTTCTTGAACTGTTTTTCCACCTTGGCTGAGAAATCAGACTGGATTTCATAGACATCGCAAAATTCGGCGAAGGCCCAGCGGCCATGAGTGCCGAGGTGGTTCACGCCGGGAACCCAATAGGTCTTCATGGTGGCGGCCTTTTCCTTTGCGTCCTCGCGGCGGTAGCCTTTGATTTCCACGATGAGGTGGAGCAGGTCGTCCGGGCCATGGCCGTCGTCCACGAGGACGATGAAATCCGGGAGGTAGCGGCGGGTTTCCGAACCGTAGCGGTAAGGGACTTCGAGTCCGAGGTTGTGATTCTTGACGTAGGCGCGGACCTGCGAGTGCGTCTCCGCCACGCGGCAGAACTCGGCTTCCCAGTCGCTGTCGAGGATGACCCAGTTCAGATGGCACTTTGGCGGCGGGCCCTGGGTGTCCCAGCGGTCGGTCTTGGAGGTGTTGAAACGGACGTGGGTGGTGGATCCCGTTGGGTTGTAGGGATCGAGCAGGGCCTTGATGGGGCGGGTGTCAGAAAAGGCGGCGGTGATGCCGTTGGTGATCTTGTTGCAGGCCATGTCCGCCAGCTGCTGGTACATGAGCAGGCCGGGATAGGTGCTGCCCTTGCAGACGAGGCAGGTGTCCAGCCACTGCTTGGAGATGCGCTTGAGCTGGCCGAAAAGGTGCATTTTTGGCTCCTCGCCGGGGTCACGCCATTTGGTCATGACCAGCCGCTTCGTGAGGTGAAAGAGCAGCGAGGAAGGCCGCATGTCGTCGAGATGTTCCAAGCTCATGTCGGCGGTCGCACCGATGATGCCGGAAACCTGCGTGATGGAGGGGCCGACCAGCTCGGGGCTGAGTTCGAGGATGGAATCGGCGTCAAACTTGGCTTCGAGCCGCTCCTCGGGCAATTCAATGCGGTAGCCTTCAACTCGCGGGAAGCGGATCTCCAAATGGTCGCGCTCCGGTCGCACCGTCTTTACCTGAATGGTTTCGCGAGGCGGCTGGGGTGGCGCGATGACCGGCTTGGCGGTGAAGTCGAATGGGATGCCGAAAACGTCGGCGTATTCGACGTTGAACAAACCCTCCTCGTTCAGCTCATAAGACTGCCGGCGTAAGGCTCGGCCGATGACCTGCTCGCACAAGAGCTGGGTGCCAAATGCGCGGACTCCGAGGACGTGGGTGACGTTGTTGGCATCCCATCCTTCCGTGAGCATGGAGACCGATACAACGCAGCGGATGCCGGCACCAAGCTGCCCGGCCTTGCCCACGGTGTTCATGACCTCGCGGAGAAGCTCCTGGTCAGTGATGTCATCCGCCGAGCGGACATTGCCACTGCGCTCGTGCATTTCCCGGCGGAAGCGTTCGATTTCGTCGGCGGCCATGCCGCGGAAGTTGTCGTCCAGGGCTTCGCCGGATTCGAGTTGCTCGCTGTCAATTAGCAGAGTGTTCGGCCTGGGGAGAGGGTTGCCGTGTTCGTCGAAATTTCGGAAAAGTTCGTGGCGGCCGCCAATGGGGGTTTCGGTGCCATCCGCGTTCTTCTGCATGAAGCCGGAGATGAAGTCATAGACCAACTTCGAAATGGCGCAGTTCTGACAGACGATGATGAAGCACGGCGGGACGGAGATGCCGGCTTTTTGCCAGAGATCGAAGGTTTTGGCGTAGTGGCCGTAGAGGGACTCGATGGCCGTTTGGAGCAGGATGGGCAGCTTGAGTGGATCGAGGTCGCCGGCCTTGTTGCGTCCGGCTTTGGGCAGACTGACCTTTTGCTTTTTCAGAGCCTCCCAGAGGTTGCGGAACATGGGCATCTCGTTGCCCGGGATGTTTTCCGCCACCGGCACGCGGGGCAGCTTAACGATACCGCACTCGATGGCATCCATGAGGGAGAAGTCGCTCATGGTCCAAGGGAACAGGGTGCCTTCGACGTAACCCGAGCCACTGAGGAAGAACGGCGTGGCTGACAAATCCATCACGCGTGAAACACCAAGTTTGCGGTTCACCGCTTCCAGGCCTGAGATCCAGAGACGGGCGGCTTCCTTGTTTTTCTTGGCCTCCTGTTTCTCCTCGCCTTTGAGATCCTCTTCGTCCTCGACGCTCTCGCCGGCCTTCTCGCGGTAGCAGTGGTGCGCCTCGTCGTTGATCACGAGGATGTTTTTCATGCCCATGAGATCCGGCATGACGCGCTGGATCATCTGACCCTCGGTCTCGGTGGTCAGGATGTCTTCTCCGGTGCGGCCTTTGAGGAGCTGCCGGCCGCCTTTGGAAATCTCGATGCGCTCGCGCAACTTGAAGGCGTGGTAGTTGGTGATGACGATCTTGGCGCGGCACACCTCGTCGAGCATGTCGCCGGGCACCAGTTCGCGGTCCTTGTAATAGCTGTTCGGGTCGTTCGGCTGGAGCACCTGAAGGCGGTCCTTGATGGTAAGGCCGGGGGCGACGATGAGGAATCCGCGGGTGAAGGTCTTGCTGCCGGAACTGCGAACGGCGTTGACCGTCTGCCAGGCGATGAGCATGGCCATAACCGTTGTCTTGCCCGCTCCGGTGGCGAGCTTGAGCGCGAGGCGCATGAGATCCGGGTTGGCCTCCTTGTTGACACTGGCCAGGAGCGAAAGAATGCGTTTGCCGGAAGTGGACTTGGGAGCGACCTCCGTGAGCCAGATGGCGGTTTCCACCGCTTCCACCTGACAGAAAAACGGGCGAGGACCGTTGAACTTGTGATGCCGCCAATGTTGGAGAAGCCGCTGGGTCTCAGGAGTCACCTGCCACAGGCCGGGAGCGAGGTTGCGCCAGATTCCGACAAAACTGCGGATCTCGTTGATGATGGGATTGGGATCATACCGCTGCTCCTTGGTGGAGAGGCCTTTGCCCTCGTCGAAAAGCATTTCATCCTGGTTCTTGGTCCCTTTGCGTTTCTTCGGCTTGGGGATTGGAGTGATGAACTCAGCACTCCGACGGGATTCGATGATCTGCTGGGTTGGTTGTCCATCGGGAGATAGCTCCCAGTGCCGTGGCGGGCACTCGTAAGGGGAGTTCAGGATGGGGTGATCGAAAAAAGGATTTTCCATTATGAAAGTGCTAGCAAATAACAGCTATGGAAGTAAGGGAGAGCATTGGCTGCTCTCTTGTAATGCTCCACTCGCTAGAACGCGAAGAATTGACGGGCGGGGCAGAAAACAAGGTGCTGAATGCGGAAGCTAACAGCGACAAGGGCGGTGGGAAGGACAAAAAACAGCCAATTGCGCTGGATCTCCGGGCGAGTTGGAGAGGGAGCCAAAAACCGTGAAGATGCTCAAACGCAGAAAACATTGCCGCGCTGGCACGAAAGGATGCCCCCTGCGGTTTGTGACGGATTCTGGAAGGCTCGGGGCAAAACACCGGCATAGGGGCGATTTCTAAGATTGCCAGATCAGACCACCGGGTTGTAGCTTCTCCAACGACTTACTTCCCATGTGGAAATTCCTTCAAGATCACTGGCGGGACGGCATTGAGATCCTGCTTCTCGCCACCTGCATCTACCAAGTTTACCGGGCTTTCCGGGCGACTCGCGGCGCGCAAATCCTCGTCGGCCTAGGGACCATTCTGGTGGTCTTGACGCTGGTTTCGACGATTTTCAGATTTGAAGTCATCCAGTGGATCATCACCCGCGCGGCGGCCATCCTCGCCTTTGCCCTGATTGTTATTTTCCAACCCGAGCTGCGCAACGGACTGGCCCGCCTCGGCAGCAACCGGCTGTTTTCATTCTCCAACAAACGCCGCCTCGCCTTCCTCGAACGCTTCGCCGACGCGGTGATCGCGCTCTCGAAAAAGCGCATCGGCGCGCTTTTCGCCATCCAGCGCGGCATCAGCCTCAAGGAGCACCTCGACAGCGGCGTGGTCCTTGACGCGCAGTTTTCTCCCGAGCTCGCGATGACCGTCTTCCACCCGAAAGCCCCGCTGCACGACGGTGGCATGATCATCGCCGACGACCGCGTGGCCGGTGCCGCCTGCGTTTTCCCGGTCACCGAGAAGCAGATGCAAGACCGCTCAACGGGCCTTCGCCACCGCGCGGCGATCGGCCTAACCGAGCGCACCGACGCCATCGCCGTGGTCGTCAGTGAGGAAACCGGCGGCATTTCCATCTGCGAAAACGGCGTGCTCCAACGGAATCTATCAGAAAAAGTGTTCCGGGAAAAAATTGCCGAGATCTTCTTCGCCGCCAAACCATCTCATGAAACTGACCCTGCCCAACAACTGGATCGCAAAGGCCCTCTCCCTCCTGCTGGCGACCGCGATTTGGTTTCTGATTAAGGAGCATCTCGCCACCTTCGAAGGCCAGTCCGGCAAGCCGTTGCGCGCCCGCATCGTTGAGGAGCCTTTGTCCTCGCCCGGTAGAAAGCGCTGAAATACTCAGAGCAAGCCCAGGGCTGCGGAGATTAGCAGGTCGTCGTCCATCAACCACTTGGCCGCTTCCGCGCCGGGACTCGTGGTTCTGGCCGGTGACAAAGACTCCGTAACATCAAGGATCAGGCCCTCGCCACGGACGCGGCGGGCGATCCCGCCCGCATCGTAAACCGCCATGAACGCGGCGAGCACCTTGACGGAGGCTGCACTAACAGAGGCGTCCTCGGTGCGGCCGAACAATGCGTCCAAGAGCATCGGCGTCGAATCCACCGGCCCCGACAAACGGGTTGCCGAGCCGTTCGCGGCGCTGGAAATCCCGGTGACACCCGCCGCCTCTAGCGCGCTGGCGAGGGCCACGGTACGGGCCGCCAGACCCGCCGGGGCCAATGCCGGCGCAAGTTGCGCTTCGAGTCCGTTCACCAACGAAACCTGACGAGCGTGAAGCCGCGCCCAATCCGGCGAGCGCAACGCGGAGTCGCCATCCGCCCCGGTCCGGCGGCCGGCCACGCCGGTCTTCACGAACGACGCCACCGCCTCGGCCGCGCGGTCGCACTTGAGACCCGCGCATACCGGAGCCAACGCGAACGCGGCCAGACGGCTGGACAACAGGACATTGCCCATGGCCTGCATTTTCGCCCCTAGCAGAGCATCCCGCTCGCGCTTCACCGTGAAAAACTCCATGGCGCGGCGAAGCGTGACTTCCAGCTGCGGGATGTCCCACGGCTTGGTCATGTAGCGGAAAATCCCGCCTTGGTTGACCGAGCCGATGGCCGCGTCGATGTCGGAATAGGCGGTGGATAGAATCTTGATGATGTCCGGGTGGTCGCCCGCGATCTTGGAAAGGAAACCCACACCCGTCTCGTTAGGCATCCGTTGATCGGTCACGATGATGCCGATTTCTGCGGAGTGCTGCCGGAACACCTTGAGCGCCTCCACGCCGTCCTCGGCCTCGAGAATTCTAAATTTCTCGCCAAACAAACGGCGGAAATATTTGCGGGTGTTCGCTTCGTCATCCACGAAAAGGATGGCGTAGCGCTGGTAGTCATAGGCGTCGATCTCGGTGCTCATGGTGTCGATGTCAAAGGGATGGTGTTTTTAAATCTAATGGTGGTCGAGAACGGATTCCGGTTCCTGGCAAAAGCGAGGCGCGGGAAACGCGATCCGGAAGCGCGTGAACTCGGCGGGGCGGCTGTCCACCTCCACAATCGCCCTGTGCGCTTGGAGGATCTGATGGGTGATGGAAAGCCCCAGCCCCATGCCCTTGCCGACATCCTTCGAGGTGAAAAACGGGTCGAAAATCTTTTGCAAATCCTCCGCTGGGATGCCGATTCCGTTATCGCGAATGCTCACCTCCCAGCCTCCACCGGCGGCGTCGATGGCGACATCTATGCGGCCCGGATCGCCACCGTGGGCGGCGATCCGCATGTGGATCGCATCTATGCTGTTCTGGAAGAAATTGATGAAGACCTGGACGAGCTGGTTCGGATTGCCGCTGATGAGCGCGTGGTCGGGCGAACGCAAGTTGAACTCGATTTCCTTGCCGATCTGATGGCTCACCATGCGCCGCGAACGTCCAACGATTTCTGCCAGATCGGCGTCACCGGTGGTCGCCGTGTCGTCGCGGGTGAACTTGCGGAGATCGATCACGATCTGCGAGACGCGCTCCACGCCCTCACGAATGTCTTTGAGAATGTCTGCGTAGTCGGGCTGGTCCTTGTCGGGCATCAACTTGGTGAAAGTCTCTAACGCGTGCAAACCGGCGTTGGCATAGTTCAGCGGGTTGTTGATTTCATGAATGATCCCGGCGCTCATCCGGCCGAGGGCGGAGAGTTTTTCATTCCGCACCATCAGCACCTCGTTCTCCTTGATCTGTTCGAGCGCGGAATGGAGCTCCGTGTTGAGATCCACCATCTCGCGGCGAATGCGAGCCATCGCGATCTGGTTCCCCAACCGCAGCGCCAGCTCGGCGGTGGAAAAGGGCTTGGTCAGGAAATCGTTAGCTCCGGCCTGCAGCGCGCTGAGCTTGGTGGCCTCGTCGGCACGCGCGGTTAGAATGATCACCGCCATCCCGCGGGTCATGTGATTTTCCCGGATGCGCTGGCAAACCTCGACGCCGTCCAGCTCGGGCATCATGTAGTCGAGCAGCGCCAACTGCGGTCGCCTTAGACGCGCCAGCTCCAGCGCCTCCGCTCCGTCGGAGGCTTCAATCACATCGACGTCCTCCAACTGCATTCTCAGGAAGCGGCGGATGTCCGGCTCGTCATCGGCAATCAATACCAACGGCCGCGCGCCGCTCGGGCGGGCACCAATCATCGGCCGGGCCACCGGCCCGGAATGCTCGATGGGAGTGATCGTCCGCGGGGCCATTTTGCCGGGTATCGACATTGCCGCGCGACGATGGAGATCGGCAATGTTGCCGCCGTCTTTCAAAGGACCGTCGTCCTCTACCGGACTGAAAGCTCCCACCCCGGCGGCCTCGGCGGGAAGGTCGATGACAAAGGTGGTGCCGTGACCGAGTTGGCTTTGCACATTCACCTCGCCGTCCATCGCCTCGGTGAGACTGCGAACGAGAGCCAGCCCGATCCCCGCCCCTTGGAATTTGCGGGTGGACGAGGTATCCACCTGCCAGAAACGTTCGAAAATCCGTGGCAAAACCTCGGGAGGAATTCCCACCCCGGTATCCTCGACGGTGAGCCGCAGACGGTTTTCCGCGGCGACCACCTTGACCTCGATCGTGCCGCTGGAAGGCGTGAACTTGATCGCGTTGATGACTAGATTGAGAAGAATCTTGTCAAACTTGTCGCGGTCTAGCAGCACACTGTCACTCTCCGTCTTGCAATCCCACAGCAACGCCACGCGATCCTGCTCGGCGAGGTGCCGGACCGAGCGGAGCAGCCCGTCGAGGTGCGCCGCGATCGGGGTGGGCTGGCGGTTGACGTCGGCATGGCCGGTGTCGAAACGGACGAGATCGAGCAAGTCGTCGATGAGCTTGAGCAGGCGCAAACCGTTCTGGCCTAACATCGAGGTCATTTCATGAACCGTCGGGTCGGTCGATTGCTTGGCGAGGACGCTCTGCAACCGCTCGGTGATGCCGAGCATGATCGTCAGCGGGGTCCGAAGTTCGTGGCTGATGTTGGCGAAGAAGCGGGTTTTCGCCTCGTCGAGTTCGCTCAACCGGCGGTTTTGAGCTTCGAGCAACTCGCGGGATTTCTCGACCTCGGTGTGCAAGCGGAATTCGCTGAAACGAAGCTGTTCATAGAAATACCCGCCGGCAAAAACAAAGGTCGCGGTCACAAACAAAAAGAAACCATTGCCGAAGAGCACTTGGAAATCCGGTGTCACGGGTGAGACCACAACGGCGAGGGCGTAGCCGGCGAAACACAGCCCGATCATGGAAACCGCGTCCCAACAACTCCAGCGCATGATGAGTGACGCGCCGACGAGCACGAGATTGAGGCCTGCGTAGTAGCTTGAATTTCCGCCATCCGTGATTGCGATCATGGCGGAAATCCCGAGCATCGGCAGCGCCGCGCTGCCTTGCGAAAGCACGTTCCTCGCGCGGGAGGAGTTGACTCTGCCAAGCAACCAGAAAATGACACCGACTAACAGCGCGCAAATAGAGCGGATCAGCAGGAAAGTCACCGCTTTTTCCGGGACGAGCACCCAGTCAAGCGAAGCCGCGGCCATCATGAAGACGCCGGAAAACACGGCCGTGCGGCGGGCATTGCCCAGCGCAACGCCATTCTCGTATTCGCGGAACGCCTGCCGGAGCGCGGCCTCCTCGCCCTGCGGGTTGACGACGGCTTCAGCCATGGGCGAGTTCGATTTCAAGGAACAGATTCACCCCCGTGGAGTCGGCGTTGATCCGGGTTTCTCTGAGATCTAACCCCTCGGGAACCAAGTCGGCCATGTCCGCTTCGTCGCGGTAAATCAAGTTCCACTCCATCACGTATTCCATCCAAGCCTTGCGCGGGTTGCTGGCCGCCACGTTGGTGACGATGACCACGCCGCCGGGCCGGATCATGGTGCAGAACAGCTCCACCAAACGCTTGCAAACCCGCTGCGAAAGGTAGTCGAACAAGCCCGCGCAATAGACGACGTCGTAGTTCGAAAATTCCTCGTCGCCGCCTTGAGTGGCCGCCCGCAACAGCTGATGGACCGAGCGTTGGAAATAACGGACCTGGGTTTCCCGGCCACCGCTCATCCGGGCTTCCTGAATCCGCTCGCGCGTGTATTCCAGAGTTTCCGGGTTAAAATCCAACAGGTCGATTTCCGCAAGGTCGCTTTCCTCGCACTCCCGCAGGAAGCGTTGCACTTCCATCGCTGGTCCGCAGGCCAGGTTAAAGACCCGCGTCCTGCCCTTGCCGACCCGACGGGCGCACTCAGAGCGAAGTTTTTCGATGAGAAAATCGATCCGGTTGCGGTGGGCCACCACCGGCTCGGTGTTGAGCAGCGCGAAATTGAGCAGCTTGGCAAATGCGGACGAACCCTCATACGGATTACGCAGCATCATATTCACCATTTCATAATCGCCGGCATACCCGAGCGGCTTAGTGTAAGTCCGGTAAAGAAACGGCGAACACAACACGATCGGATGCAACTCCCTGCGGACGTATGCCTTGTGGACCGATACCTCCGCCTCGCTGACCTCCCGCGATACCTCCTCGAAACGCTCCATCGACGGTAAAACCTCCTCGACCACCCGGCTCTCGATCCCCGCGAAAATTTCCTGCTCCAGCTCGTCGCGCCGCCGCGTCACCGTGGTCCGGATGCCGACGTCCACCCCGGTGAGCCAGTGCTGCACCCCGGAAAGCATGCTGGAAAGGTCCGCCACCACCAGCTTGAACGGGTCCTGCACCTTGTTGGCGGACTTCCACTCGCCCATGAAATTCGCGAACTGCCCGCGCAAATCGCTACCGCCGCTCGGCGTGGAACCGCCAGTGACACTGGAGAGGAAATCCACCTCCACCCAGCCCTCGTCGAGCATCGCCTCACACACCAAGACGATCCCGGTGTTGAGCAAATTGCTGACCACCGCCTTGCCATGGTACAGCAAACGCCGGGAAGCCATGATTCGGAAATCCGACAACACTTCCGACAACTGGAGAATGCTGTAAGGATTATAAACTTCGAAAACGACCGAATACCGCTTGATCCTTAGCAGGTTAGCCGTCAACTCGGTGCCTTGGCTATTGCGGCAGGTAATGACGCTCTGGGATGATTCGCTTGTTAAATCCATATCCGGGGATGCAAACCGCGGCAGCGTGGCAGGTATCCCGCCCTCCGCAAGCCGTGAGAAGAAATATTTCAGATGCCATGATTATCCGGGAACCAGCAGGGCCTTTGTCGTCTTCGGTTTCGCAGTCGCATCCATGCGCACACCACCCCACAACCGGATGGGCGTGGCGCGGGATGCATGAACGACGGAAATGGCCTTACGGCGTTAGACCGGAGTGTTTTGCGGGGCGCAATGTGACGCGTCAAACTCCATCAGCCAGTTGTTAATGGCGGCGGCGGTGACAAGGCCTTCAGCGGCGGCGACGATGGCCATCTGGATGCCCTTGGTGGTATTTCCCGCGACGAAGAGGCCCGACACATCGGTGCAGCCCTCCGAATCGCAGTCGACGCTGGACCCATCCACACGGCAGCCGAGGCGCTGGGCGAGCGATGAATGCTGGGCTTGATGGGGAGAGAAAAACAGGGCGTTACAGGAGATCCGCTCGCCGCTTTCCAAGGACACGGCTTCAAGTTGGTTTGCCACGCCATCGACGCATTGCAGGCCGCCGATTTTACCGGTGACCAGGCGCACGCCCGACTGCGCAGGTAATTCCGGAGGCTTTCCGCCCTCTGCCGGCTCATTGGTAAAGAGAATAATCTGTCGGCTCCATAGACACAGTTCCAAGGCGAGCTGGATGGCGGCCTCATCTGCCCCAATGACGCCAAGCACCTTGCCGCGATTTTCCCAGCCGTCACAATAGGGACAGTGATGGACGGAGGTCCCGTAAAATGTGTCGATGTTAGGAACGGCGGGCAGGTGATCCACCAGTCCGGTGGCTAGCAGAACCGCCTTGGACTTCCAGATCCTTTGCTCGGTGTCGCGGACGACGAAGAGCGTGCGCTCGCGGGTGACCTTATCGATGGTGGTTTCCACGCAGGCGACGGTGGCATATTTCTCAAGCTGCTTGCGGGCGCGGAGAAGAAACTCGTGCGGGCTAATTCCATCAAAACCGAGGAACGCATGCATGGCGGGCGAGCGTTCGTTGCGCGGACGGCCGGCATCGCAGATCACCACGTCACGCAGGCAGCGGCCTAGCAGCGTGGCTGCGCTGAGCCCGGCGGGGCCGCCACCAATGATGATCACGTCGTGTCGGGCATCGCCATTCATTTGCCGGCTTTCTGAAACATAATTACGCCCGCCACATTTGCAGAATTCGCGCCAATTGCGGCCGGAGATTTTTGCTGCATCTCCTGGCCCCCGGGAGCGGAGCGAGACGGCTTCTCCCGTCGCGCAGCGTCGGCTGCGGATTGCGGCATCTCAAACATTCCTCTGTGTGCCGGGCACCGTGATCACGCGCTGAGTTTATCCATGGACCCCGGAAAATTGCGAAATTCAACGCGCGGTGTGCTTACTGCAATTCCACCGCACGATTGCAAACGATCAAATCCAACCGCTCAAGCTGCCGGAGCTTGGTCTTGGCGTTTCCCCCGGTTCAGGGATGTTGGTTAGGTGCGAAAGGCACTCCGAAATCCAGAATGGCTTTTGCGTCACTTGGAGTTGCCCAGGCATCCAGGCCCGTAGTGAAGCACGATCCAGACGGCTTTGACTGACTCCGTGCCTCCGTCCATGCGGTCAGGGGAGAAATCACCCGGATTTCCGCTTCACGAACGCCCTGCGAGCGCGTAGAAAGCTCGCCGACATGCTTGATACCCAACGACGCCCCGGAAAATTGATGGCCGCCAACCGCGGCGAAATCGCCATTCGGATTTTCCGCGCAGCCAACGAACTCGGTCTCACCACCGTCTCGATCTTCGCCGAAGAGGACCGCTTTTCGATCCACCGCTTCAAGGCGGACGAGGCCTATCAACTGGATGCTTCAAAGGGACCGGTCGGCGCGTATCTTGACGTGGAAGGCATCGTGACCCTCGCCAAACAGAAAGGCGTGACGATGATTCATCCGGGTTACGGCTTCCTCTCGGAGAACGCCGCGTTCGCCCGGGCTTGCGCGCGCGAGGGAATTGTTTTCATCGGCCCATCGCCGGACTTGCTAGAAAATATGGGCGACAAGACCGCCGCCCGCGCGCTGGCCCACAGCTTCAACGTCCCCACCCTGCCCGGCACCGCAGAGCCGATCAGCGACCCCGACCAAGCGCTGACCGTGGCGCATGACATCGGCTTTCCGCTCATCATCAAGGCCGCGTTCGGCGGTGGCGGCCGCGGCATGCGGGTGGTGGAAAAGCCCTCGCAGCTCGCAGGTTTGTTAACCGAAGCGCAGAACGAGGCTCTCAACGCGTTCGGAAATTCCGCCGTTTTCCTCGAGCGCTACATTTCCCGCGCCAAGCACATCGAAGTGCAGATCCTCGGCGACCAGCACGGCAACGTCGTCCACCTTTACGAGCGCGACTGCTCGGTGCAGCGCCGCTATCAGAAAGTCGTCGAAGTCGCACCCGCGATGCACCTCGACCCGAAGGTCCGCAAGGAGCTGTGCGACGCCGCCGTCACGCTCGCCAAGGGCATCGGTTACGACAACGCCGGCACCGTCGAATTCCTTTACGACATGGATCAGAACGACTGGTTCTTCATTGAGATGAACCCGCGCATCCAGGTGGAGCACACCGTCACCGAGTGCGTCACCGGCATCGATCTGGTCCGTTCGCAAATCTTGGTCGCCGCCGGCCACACGCTTTTCAGCGAGGAAATCGCCATTCCGCCGCAGGCGGAAATGCCGTGCATCGGCTTTGCCATCCAGTGCCGGATCACCACCGAGGATCCGGAAAAAGGCTTCGCCCCCGACTACGGCCGCATCCTCAACTACCGCTCTGCCGCCGGCTTCGGCATCCGGTTGGACGCCGCCTCGGGCGACGCCGGCTCGGTCGTCACGCCTTACTACGACTCGATGTTAGTCAAGCTCACCGCGATGGGCCGGGATTTCCCGATGGCCTGCCAGCGGATGGACCGTGCCCTCCGCGAGTTCCGCATCCGTGGAGTGAAAACCAACATTCCCTTCCTCGAAAACGTCATCGCCGACGAGACCTTCCGCGCCGGCCAGGCACACACCAAGCTCATCGACACCAAGCCCGAGCTCTTCCACTTCAAGCGCCGCCGCGACCGCGCGACGCGCACGCTTGCCTATCTATCCGACATCACACTCAACGGCAACCCTACCACCAAAGGCTGGAAACCCGCGAGCGCGCTGACCAAGGCCGCCGTCCCGAACTCGCTCATCATCGAGCACCACGCCAAAGTTCCCAAGGGCAGCCGCGACGTCCTGCTAGATCTCGGCCCTGAGAATTTCGCGCAATGGATTCTCGACGAAAAGCGCCTGCTGATCACCGACACCACCTTGCGCGACGCCCACCAGTCGCTCATCGCCACCCGCATGCGCAGCTTCGACATGCTGCGCGTCGCCGAGGCGATCGCCCATCGCACGCCGGAGCTTTTTTCGCTGGAAATGTGGGGCGGCGCGACCTTCGACACCGCGATGCGCTTCCTCAGCGAGTGCCCGTGGGACCGCCTCCGCCGCTTGCGCGAAAAGGTGCCTAACATTTGCTTCCAAATGCTCTTCCGCGGCTCGAACGCCGTCGGTTATTCGAACTATCCGGACAACGTCGTCGCCGGCTTCGTCAAGCACGCGGCGGACTCCGGTATGGACATCTTCCGGATCTTCGACTCGCTTAACTACCTTCCTAACATGAAGGTGGCCATGCAAGCCGTCCGCGACCACGGCAAGGCGGTTTGCGAGGCCGCCATCTGCTATACCGGCGACATCACCGACTCGCGGCGCGATAAATATTCG
>JAYSYA010000321.1:0-2466 GCA_043716765.1 Akkermansiaceae bacterium | reverse complement strand
AACGAGATGCCGAGTTGGCGGAGTTCCTCGAGGAATCCGTATTCGAGCCCGTAGTAGCGGTCGCCGACAATGGTTTCTCCTTTCTTCATGATCTCCCGCAACGCCTTGCGTTCGCAGGAATTTCCGTGGGTGATGAGCGCGTCGCTGGGGGCTTGGCGCAGCAAGGTGAATTTCAAATGCAGTTTGGCGGCACGGTTTTGGTCGTTAAGCCAGAGCGCCCAGTGCATGCGCGGCATGATCAAGAGCCCATACGCAGGGTCAGTCCTAGATTTTAGACTTAATTCAAAAAATCTAGGACCGACCTTATTTAACGACCCTATTTAGAGCCTGTCCCAGAACTGTTCGGCATGATGTCTGCTCGGCGGAATTTTTTCGACCGGATGATTCAAATAAACGCTTGTACTGTTAGATTCGCTCTGCTTTCCTTCGTGCGTGGCCCGTACCAAGGACAACATCGACGAGAAAAAGCTTTCCCACTGGAAGCTTCTTGACGATTTCCGCGAGCGCTTGGCCAAAATCCAAGCGGCGGCTCCTAAAGTTCAAAAAAGACCCGGCGGTCCCAAGCGCAAGCTGTCGGAGTGCGATTATTTCTCTCTTTTTCTCTTCGGCCTGCTCAATCCAGTGGTCGATTCCATGCGCGGTCTTTGCGCGGCGAGTCATCTCAAGCGGGTGCAAAAAGATGTAAGCTCAAGGCCGGTGAGTTTGGGAAGTTTCTCCGAAGCGCAGGGAGTCTTCGATCCAGAACTGCTCAAGCAGGTGTTCCTCGAACTCGCCGGCGAAATTCCCACCTCATGGGGCGATAGCCGGCTCGCCCATCTAGCAGACAAGCTCAAACTCGTGGACGGCACCCTGCTGCCCGCCCTGCCGCGCATGCACTGGGCGCTCTGGCTTAACGACCAAAACCGTGCCGCCAAACTGCATTTGAAATTCACCGTGCTGCGCCAAGCCCCCAGCGACGCGCTCATCACCCACGGAAATTCCTGCGAACGCAAGGCGCTGCGGGAGATCATGAAAAAAGGAGAAACCATTGTCGGCGACCGCTACTACGGGCTCGAATACGGGTTCCTTGAGGAACTCCGCCAACTCGGCATCTCGTTTGTTTTCCGCATCCGCAACAAGCCGCGCATGGAAATCGTGGAGGAGTTATCACTCACAGAAGCGGATCGTGCGGCGGGTGTCACCTGGCAGGGATGGGTGAAATTGGGCGATAAATGGCAGGGCGAACCCATCCGCGTGGTCAAAGTCGAAGTGGATGGCAAGGAACTGTTGCTGGCCACTGATTTGGAGATCGAAGCGGAGTTGATCGCCCTGATTTACCGCTACCGCTGGCAGATAGAGCTGTTTTTCAAGTGGATGAAAAGCATCCTCGGCAACCGTCACCTGATGGCCGAATCGCCCGAAGGAGTCGCCATCCAGACTTACAGCGCGCTCATCGCGGCGCTGATGCTGCAATTGCTCACGGGCAAACGTCCCACCAAACGAGCCATGGAGCTGATCCGGTTCTATCTGATGGGCCACGCGGAGCTGGAGGAGGTCGTGACTTTGTTAGGTCTGGAAAAATCCGCCAATTGAGATTTACGGGGGGATCGTCACCAAGGTGCTTCCCCGGGCGACGCGTGCCCTGCTCGCAAGCACGCACCCGCGACCCAACCGGGAAAACGCGCGACATCTCCACCGCCTGTAAATCGGGAGCTTTTTCATGACCGCACCGCATTTTCAGCAGACATCATGCCGAACAGTTCTGAGCCTGTCCCAAAAAAGTGATTTTTCGGAACAACTTTTGCGTAGTGTTCAAGTGACCATTTCTAAAAAGTAAATCCAGCTCGATTCTGAGCTATGGAAGGCGATTTTCTTCCGCTTCTAACGATTGGAACTGAAATCCGGGGATTTGTGGACACGGGCTTCCCGGATTGCTTGGTTTGATCCCCTTTTCGCACTCTTTCGATCGCATTCCCGTCAGGCGGCTCGGGAGCGTGGTATCCCGTCCTTTTGCTCCTGATCCTCTTTGCGCCGTTTCTCCGCCTCCGCCATGCGCGCAACAACCCAGAGGTTGTGCGTGAGGACCGCCCAGCCTACGGCTAACTGCCGGTGCTCGAAGCCTTTGGCTAACAGCCGGCGTCCGAGGAAGACGTTCTTGAAGATGCCGATGCGTCCTTCGGTGGCTGCCCGACGTTTGAGCCCTTCGCGAAAGCCTTGCTGGTTGGCGAGTTTGTCGGCCAACTCGCTGACGTTGCGCGGACACAGGCCGTTACCCATGCCGAGCTTCTCCAGCAGGGCGGTGTTGGGCTTACTGGCCAGGCCACGATCTCCCCAGACGTTGCCGATGGCTAACTGCTGAGCGTCAACGAGACGTGCGATGGCGGGTTTGACTAGGGCGGTGTCGCTCGGGTTGTTCTGATAGAACTGGTAGTCAATGATGATGCCTTCACGGGTTTCGCCGAGCCAGAGCTTGTTGCCGAACTCGAC
>JAYSYA010000033.1:0-2071 GCA_043716765.1 Akkermansiaceae bacterium | reverse complement strand
ATGCGCTCCTGGATGGCCGGATCGTTGATGTCTAGCGGCGGGGAGATTCGCGGCGGTGGCGGGAGCGGGATGGGGGCGATTTTCCTAACGGCAATCTGTCGTCCGCCCTGCTGATGGGTGGTGGTTTCGAGGATGTCCTTCGCGGGAACGATGAATTTGGGTTTCGGCGGCTCGGGAGGTGGCGGCGTGCCGTCCGGGATCTCGGCGAGGACGCGGGCGGTAATAGGAGTCTCGCTAACTACCGTAATTTCATTGTCCTGTGAGCGAACCAAACTGGCTGTGGCGAGTAGGACTGGAATGATTCGTAATAATGAATTCATAGGAAGGTAGGATGTAAATCCTTCCTGGTGGACGGGGAGTTCTAAAGCCGCACAAAGTCGACCGCGATGGCCTTTGGCCGCACTCCCCGAAGGCAGGCGGCTTGGACATGCGCCACCGCCTCCCCGGCCGTTGGGTCGGTTTGGCGGCATCGTTGCGGTCGATGCCGACCGCTTTGTGCGAGGTTTTAGAAGTTCTCATCCACCGAAGTGGACTGAATCACTGAATCTATCCAACAACTCGGCGTAAAGGACAAAATTAGATAATAGCTATTTTGAGTAGGGCGTTTGGCTGGAAGTTTCGACTCATTGATAATCAATACTGACGACCTATTAGAAAAGGGAGGCTGAGAACGCTTTTTCACCGATTGCCAGTCTCCAGCCAAACGCCCTACTATTTTGAGAGTGAACTGATGCCATCTCCGCATCATGCAGCTTACTGTGGTTTCGCTCCTTTTTTTGATGGGAAAAACTACCGCTCGATTCTAAAACCAATGCAGTCTTCCAACAGCGAAATCTTCTTCGCTGTTAGGTTTTTGATGTGATGGGCGACGGTGGATTCCTCGGCGATTTCCTTGATGAAGGATTCCACCTCGTCTTCCTCACCCATGACTTGCAGCTCGACGCTGCCTTCCGGCAGATTTTTCACCCAGCCGCAGACGTCGAAGCCGCGCGAGAGGTCCTTGACGGTGTAGCGGAAACCGACGCCTTGGACGCGGCCTTCGAAAATGACTCGTTTGGCGATCATGAGCAATTAATCGGCCCCGAGCGCGGCGGCGGTGGCGGCCTCGAAGGTGTTGAGAAAACGAACGCGGACGGGCGACGGCCGGGTGATTTTGAGATGGCGCTTGCCCTGCGCGCCAACCATCGCGGCGACGATCTGGGAGGCGGCGGCTTGGAGCTTGTCCGCCGCTTCCGGGGTTTCTAACTCGATCTCCCAGAGCACGGCGGACGAGGCCTCGCCATCGGGAAACAGGACGTAGCGGTCGTTTTTCCAACAGGAGGCGATCTCGAAAGCCGCGCCGATGTCGCCGAGCGGTTCGAGCCAGAGACGTAGGCCGAGCTGGCCGGCAGACTCAGTTAGAAAAGGTTCTTCAGGGACGGCGGGAAGCTCCAGCGCCTTGGGCGCAGCAGCGGGCTCGCCGGGGGAAAAAATCGCGCGCGTGGTTTGCGGCGGATTGCGGAACGCGGCGTGGAACTTGTCGTCGCCTTGCACGTGCAAGGTGTCTGCAAGGCCTTTGCCCTCGGAGGCGGGAAAGGTGGTTAGACCTTGGAGAAACGGGGAGAGGCTGGCGAGGAGTTGCACGGCCTCGGTGTTTTCCTTCATCGGCATGAAGCCGATGGTGCGGGCGCTCAACGCATAAAACCGCGCCTCGGATCCGGCGGCGGCACCTTGATGAAGCGCCTCGCGGGCGCGCGCGGCGTCGTCGCCGGGGTAAGCCGGAGCGGGCGGAAAATGCTGGTGCAGCAGAACGCGGGCGAGCAACCGGACGAGCGCCGCTTGGTCCGGGATATTTTTCAAATCAAAGCGGTCGGTCACCCAGCCCTCGCCGGTGACGTCGTCAAACCACCCCAGAGCGCCGACCGCGCGGACGGCGGCTAACTGGGAGAGCAGGTCGTCGTCCGGCCGCAGCCAGCCAATGAGCTTGTAGGACTCTTGGCGGTCGTCGATGCCGGACGGGCCGTAGCGGGCCTCGATGGCGGCCATGATCCGGCCGCGGAGTTCCTCGCCGGTGAGGCGATGGACGACGGGG
>JAYSYA010000320.1:0-21858 GCA_043716765.1 Akkermansiaceae bacterium | reverse complement strand
CATAAAGTGCCGCGCTGAAGCTCTCGCTGTTGCGCAGCGAGTCGAGCGAAGTGATTTTCGGATCTTCGATGTCGTAGGTCACGAAATCGAGTTCGATTGCTTCGTCGTAGCTTTTGATCGGGAAAACCTCGCGGAAAACCGCTTGGAGACCCGCATCCGCTCGCTCGCTGGGGAGCACTTCCTTCTGAAGGAATTCATCGTAGGACCGGCTCTGAACCTCAATGAGGTTAGGCGGCTCGATGACTTCTTCGAATTTCCCGAAATAGAGACGTTCAGCCATGGCGTTTAGTGGTATTCTTCTTACAAATTGAGCCCGAGCCGCGAACGGTCTCAGGCAGGGTGGATCAAGCGTTGGAAAGTTTTGTCGGAATCGGCGGGAAAACCTGGTTGATGATTTTAGATTCTCCCGCCGGTTTCGACAGAAAATCCCGGGGCAGATTTCTCTGCCCCGGGAGTAGTCTGAAAGATATTACTTGAGTTCGATTTTGGCACCAGCCTCTTCGAGCTTCTTCTTGGCGGTTTCGGCAGCGTCTTTGGCGACACCTTCGAGGATTTTTGCAGGAGCGCTCTCGACGAGCTTCTTCGCGTCTGCAAGACCAAGGCCGGGAGCGACTTCGCGGACTGCCTTGATGACGGCAATCTTGTTGGCGCCGCAATCCGTGAGGACGACGTCGAATTCAGTCTTCTCTTCGACAGCTTCGGCAGGACCGGCAGCAGGGCCGGCGACGCCGACAGGTGCGGCAGCGGAAACGCCCCAATGTTCTTCAAGTTGTTTGACGAGTGCGACAGCTTCCAAAACAGTGAGCTTGCCGAGTTCTTCTACGAGTGTTTCAATATTAGCCATTTTTGTATTCTCCTTGTTCGGTATCGTCGCCCCCGGAGCCTCCGGGGATTTCAGGGCAACAGCCGTTGCTCCGACGAGGAACCATTATGGGTTCAGGTGACGAACGGGAGCCGCCGCCACCATCACTTCAGATTGTTTATTATTCCGCAGCAGGTGCTTCCGCCTCAGCGGCGGGAGCTTCGGTTTCGGCTGCGGGAGCATCCACTTCCGCCACAACAGCAGCGGGAGCTTCGTCGGCCGAGTCGTCGCCGTCCGGGTTGAATTTGTTTTTGACGACGCGGGCGATGCGGGTAGCAGGCTCGAGGATCGTTGCCAAAAGTTGGGAAAGAACCGCTTCGCGCGACGGGATGTCGGCGATGGACTTGAGCGCTTCGGCATCGAGGATCGCGTTGCCGAGGATACCCACCTTCATCTCGGGTTTCTTGAATTCCTTTTCGAAATTTTTGATAACCTTCGCCGCGGAGAACACTTCGGCGTCACCCATGACATAGGCCATTTGACCGGTGAGGTCGGCGCCGATGTCAGGCAATCCCGCTTCGGCGAGAGCCTTTCGCATGTAGGTGTTTTTGGCGACGGTGCAGTTGGCACCACCTGCGCCGAGACGATTGCGGAGTTCCGTGAATTGCTGCACGGTAAGGCCGGTGTAATCGATGACGATCAGGTAAGGGGACGCGTTGACGCGATCCAACAGGCCGTTGATGATGATTTTCTTATCTGGATTCATATGCGTTGGCGGTCTGTGGATTAAGCGGACGCTTTGCTGTAGGTGGCGGCTTCCAGCGGAATGCCAGGGAGCATCGAAGCGGCGAGAGTCACGGCTTGGATGTAGTTGCCCTTGGCAGACGCTGGCTTGGCACGGACGACGCTATCGACGAAAGCACGAGCGTTTTCCTCAAGCTGCGAAGGCTCGAAGGACGTCTTGCCGATGGAACCCGAAACGTTGCCGTTTTTGTCGAGTTTGAAATCCACGCGGCCGGCTTTCACTTCGCGAACCGCCTTGGCGGTGTCGTCGGTGACGGTGCCGGTCTTCGGGTTGGGCATCAGGCCGCGTGGTCCGAGGACCCGGGCGATTTTCCGCACTTCAGCCATGGCGTCCGGAGTGGCGATCGCGGAATCGAAATCCGTGAAACCTTCCTGGACGCGCTTGATGAGATCTTCGTAACCGACGTGTTCGGCACCGGCGGCGATGGCGGCTTCAGCAGCCGCGCCTTGGGCAAAGACGACGACGCGGACGTTTCTGCCAGTGCCGTGCGGCAGGGAAACGGAACCACGGACCATTTGGTCGCTTTTCCGGGGATCCACGCCGAGGTGGAACGAAAGAGTGACGGTGGGAGTGAATTTCGGCGCCGGGAATTCCTTCACGGTGCTAATTGCATAGGTGAGCGAGTAGCTCTTGCCAGCTTGGACAAGGGCGACTGCCTTTTTATAGCGTTTGCTGCGGTGTTTGGCCATTTTCTTAGTAGGTTGCAGTTCGGGCGGAAAATCGCGGGTTGCGTTTCCCTCCTGCGGGTGCCGGTCACTCGTCGGGAGCTTCCAGCTGAGAATATTAGTAACCTTCGATTTCGAGGCCCATTTGGCGGGCGGTGCCGGCAAGAATGCGGCAAGCTGCTTCAGGATCCTTGGTGTTCAAGTCGGGCATCTTGATTTTGACGACCTCCATCAACTGAGCCTTGGTGATCTTGCCAACCTTGATTTTGTTCGCCTCTTTCGAGCCCGAAGCAAGTCCGGCAATCTTCTTAAGGAGATTGCCTGCTGGTGGCTTCTTGGTGATGAAGGAGAATGACTTGTCCTTGTAAACCGAAATCACGACAGGAAGCACGTCGCCGACTTGGGCTTGGGTGTTCGCGTTGAATTCCTTACAGAACGCCATGATGTTGACACCCGCCTGACCGAGGGCCGGGCCCACTGGAGGAGATGGATTGGCGGCTCCGGCTTTAATTTGGAGCTTGATGATTTTGACGACTTCCTTGGCCATAATGAATGCAGTTAATCTTGCGGGAGAGGGGTGGTTGTATATTCAGCGGTGCAGGTCCAGACAATTATGCTCTTTCGACCTGCCAATATTCGAGTTCGACCGGGGTGCTGCGTCCGAAGATCGTCACCGACACGCGAAGCTTGCCGCGTTCCGGGTCGATTTCCTCAACAACACCGTTCTGACTTTGAAACGGTCCGTCGGCCACCTTGACGGTGTCGCCGACTTCGAAACTGATGGCAGGACGGACGCTTTCCTCGCGTTCCTTGATCTGCGAAAGCATCGCCTCCACCTCGCGGGGACGCATGGGTGCGGGACGGTCCTTGGTTCCGGCGAAGCCGATCACGCCGTCCATTTCCTTGATGAAAAACCAGGTCTTCTCGACGAGCTGGTTGTCCTCGGTGGCGAGGTTCATGTTGACGATGATGTAGCCGGGGAAGAATTTCTTCTTGGTCTCGGTCTTCTTGCCGCGGCGGATTTCGGAGACCATTTCGGTCGGCACGAGCACCTCGCGGATGTATTCAGTCATCCCTTCGGCCTCGGCGGTGCGGGCGATGCGGTCACGGACTTTGCCTTCCTGGCCGGAAAGAACCTGGACAACGTACCATTGGTCGCGGAATGAATTGGAATCTGACATGACGGGTCGGTCGGAGAATGAATGAGAAGGTCGGCTGGCGCGTTAGCGGCCGAAGCTGGAGAAGAGATATTCGACAAAATCATGGGAGGACCCGACGATCAACACGTCGAAGAAATCCCAGAACTGAACGAATCCTGCGAGCAGGATCATCGCGATGAGGACGACGACGGTCGAGTCAACGAGTTCCTTGTATTTCTTGAGTCCTTTAATTTTCGGGTCAGACTCCCAAGGCCAGCTCGCTTTGTGGAGTTCGCCTTTTACTTCGCCCAGGAAATTGGAGATTTTCGAAAACATGATGTCGGTGACTGGAAACTGAGATGGAAAGTGGCACGGCAGGAGGGACTCGAACCCCCAACACTCGGTTTTGGAGACCGATGCTCTACCAATTGAACTACTGCCGTTTTGAGGCGACCAAAGGGCATCCCGCTTTTAGAGGCGGGATGCCCTCGGCCCGAGCATTCCTGCGGACCAGCCGCAGGAAGCCTCGCTGCTATGACCTACTTGATGATTTCGCCCACGCGGCCGGCACCTACGGTACGGCCACCTTCGCGAATCGCGAAGCGCATGGTTGGCTCCATGGCGATTGGGGTGATAAGTTCAACCTCGAGGTTGATGTTGTCACCTGGCATCACCATTTCAACGCCTTCGGGAAGCTTGATGCTGCCGGTCACGTCGGTGGTGCGGAAATAGAATTGAGGACGATAGTTCGAGAAGAACGGGGTGTGGCGGCCGCCTTCTTCTTTCGAAAGAACGTAGATCTCTGACTTGAAGATCGTGTGGCCCTTGACGGTGCCTGGCTTGGCGATCACTTGGCCACGCTCGACCTGGTCTTTCTTAAGACCGCGGACAAGGAGGCCCACGTTGTCACCCGCACGACCTTCGTCGAGGAGCTTGCGGAACATTTCGATGTCGGTGACGGTGGTCTTCTGAGTGTCGCGGAGGCCGACAACTTCGACTTCTTCCATCTTCTTGACGATTCCGCGCTCGATCCGGCCGGTGCAAACCGTTCCACGACCTTCGATCGAGAACACGTCTTCAATCGGCATCAGGAAAGTTTTGTCAATCGGACGTTCAGGCTCCGGGATGTAAGAATCCACGGCATCCATGAGTTTCATGATGTTCGCCTTTTGAGCTTCGTCACCATCGAGCGCGGCCTTGGCCGAGCCCATGACGATCGGGATGTCATCACCCGGGAACTCATACATGGAAAGCAAATCGCGGACTTCCATTTCGACGAGTTCTAAGAGCTCGGCATCGTCCACAAGGTCCACCTTGTTCATGAACACCACGAGAGCGGGAACGCCGACCTGACGGGCAAGCAGGATGTGCTCGCGGGTCTGTGGCATCGGGCCGTCCGCAGCGGAAACAACGAGGATACCGCCGTCCATTTGAGCAGCACCGGTGATCATGTTTTTGACATAGTCGGCGTGACCGGGGCAGTCCACGTGAGCGTAATGGCGCTTGGTGGTTTCATATTCCACGTGAGCGGTGTTGATGGTGATACCGCGCTCACGTTCTTCAGGCGCTGCGTCGATGTCGGCGTAGCTCTTCTTTTGGGCAAGGCCGTGGTCAGCGAGCGTGTTGGTGATCGCTGCGGTGAGGGTGGTTTTGCCGTGGTCGACGTGACCGATGGTTCCGATGTTAACGTGCGGCTTGTTGCGCTGGAATGATTCTTTAGCCATGGTGGTTGTTGTTCTGCTTGAGACGATTGAGATTTTTCGAGATTGCCCTGGAGCTCGCGGGGGGAATTGAACCCCCGACCTCATCCTTACCAAGGATGCGCTCTACCCCTGAGCTACGCGAGCAGTCTGATATGTGATGCTCCACCTTCAACCCGACAAAAACACCGCGGCTGATCTCAAAAGACGAGACTAGACGCGGCACCCCTGACTTGCTGTGGGGAAGAGCGGCGGGACCTTAGCAAAGCCGATCACTCTGTCAAAAAAAATCTCAATGAAAAGAAAATTGATCGGAATTCCCTGAAAATCTAAGGATCAGGTGGCCGGAACATTCGCCTCAGGCACCATCAGCGACAGCCTTCGGATGGTCAAACAGGTGCCGGTGTCTGGATCCACGTCCACAATGACGCCGCACACGCGGACCGGGCCTTTGGCGATCGGGAAACGCGTGGGCATTCCCGATTTAAAGCGCCAGATCACCGACTCGATGCTGCGTCCGAGCACCGACTCTTCGGGACCGCACATGCCAGCGTCGGTGAGGTAGCCGGTGCCGCCCGGGAAAATGGTCTCATCGGCGGTTTGGACATGGGTATGAGTACCGACGACGAGCGAAACCTTCCCGTCGAGCATCCGCCCCATCGCGATTTTCTCGCTGGTTGTCTCCGCATGGAAGTCGAGCACGATGGCCTTAACCCCGTCCGCCCGCAGACGCTTCACTTCCTTCTCCACTGCGAGATACGGGTTTTCCAATGGTGGCTGAATAAACGACCGCCCCTGCGCCTGAATCACGCCGATCCGGCCTTTCGCCGTTTCCAAAACCACGCTGCCGGCACCCGGCGTGCCTTCCGGGTAATTCAGTGGGCGCAGCAACCGCGGCTCCGTCGGGAAATAATCAACGATTTCCTGCTGATCCCAAACATGGTCGCCCGTTGTGATCACCGCCGCACCCGCGCGCAGCAGATCGATGGCAATCCGCGGCGTGATCCCCTTCCCGCCCGCCGAATTTTCCCCGTTGACGATGCAAAAATCCAAGCCTTCCGACTGTTTGAGAAGCGGTAATTGCTCGATAACCGCCTTGCGGCCCGGCTCGCCGACCACGTCACCGAGAAATAAAATACGAATCGCTGGCATAAATTTGAATGAGCGGGTTGAACTCTTCCGCTCCCGAAGAAAAAGTCCACATTCCCTGCTTGCCGACAATCCAATTCCCAGAATGTCCCCATTCTTCAAACGCTATTTCCCGCTGCTGATCATCCTTGGTGTTGCATGGATTATCTACGTGCCCTTGTTTTTCCGGCCCGAAAATCCGTCCCGTTGGGAACTTCGAAAGGACGTCCGCCCGCCGACAAAGCCAGCACCGCTCAGCCTCTCGATGCTCGCCGCGCCGCCAGACTGGAACGCGCTGGAAATCTACCAGAACACGATCACCCGCGGGGAATTCGAGCGGCTGCTCACCACCGTTTTCACCACCGGCAACGCCTGGCAGACGTGCATCGCAATCGACGAAACTGAAGCCCGCATCCAAACCGGCAACTCACCCGCCGATGGTATTTTCCACCTTCGATTCGCCCCAGCGGAATCCTTGGCACCCCGCCACTGGCGCTCAGCAATAGAGCTTCCGCCGACCCCTCCGGAAAAGCCCCTCGCCGGACTTAAAATCGCCATCGATCCCGGCCACATCGGCGGCGAGTGGGCGCAGCTGGAGGAACGTTGGTTCGTTGTTGGAGGCGGCACTCCCGTGCAGGAAGGCGACATGACCCTGCGGGTAGCGAACCTCCTCAGACCCCGCCTCGAAGCCCTCGGCGCTACCATTTCCCTTGTCCGCGACAAGCTGAAACCCGTCACCGCCATCCGCCCGGACGCCCTGCTCTCGCTCGCCCAAGATTCCGCCACCGGCTCCCCGCAGAAACTCGCCGAGCGCCTCTTCTATCGCACCGCCGAGATCCGCGCCCGCGCCGACCTCGTCAACCGGTCGCTCAAGCCCGACCTCGTCCTTTGCCTCCATTTCAACGCGGAAGCCTGGGGCGATCCTAACCAACCCACGCTCATCGACCGCACCCACCTCCATCTTCTTCTAAACGGCGCATATACCGATGAGGAAGTGCTGCTTGCTGATCAACGTTTCGCGCTCCTCCAAAAGCTGCTCCAACGGACCCATCAGGAGGAAGCCGCCGTCGGGGCCACCGTCGCCGCGACCTTCGCGGAAATCAGCGGTCTGCCAGCCTACGCCTACCCGCTTGAGGCCAAGAACGTCCGCCCCGTGGCCGGCCAACCCTACCTCTGGATCCGCAATCTCCTCGCCAACCGGCTTTACGATTGCCCCGTCATTTTTATGGAACCCTATGTCATGAATTCCACCATCGACCACGCCCGCATCCAAGCCGGCGACTTCGATGGACTCCGCAAAATTTCCGGAAAACTACAGCCCTCCATTTTCCGCGAATACGCCGACGCCATCGCCGAGGGCCTGACAAGGCACTATCGCAGCTCACGTCCAACAGAACGTTAGCGCTGAACACTCGGACTGTCACCGCCGGGCTGCCAGAAGCGGATGTAGTCTTTCTGCGCCGGCGTCTGGGGTGACTCCGGATGCAGGCTAACTTTGAGCATATGACTGGCATACAAGTGCTGGACCTGCGCCAATGCGGACTCCGAATCATAGCCAGATTCCCGCAGCCAGCAGCCCACCACCGTCCCCGTGCGCCCGATTCCGCCCCAGCAGTGGACATACACCGCTGGAGCCTGATTGCTAGATTCGCGGATGCTTCGCAAAATCGTCAGCATGGTCTCGCTGGCCTCGGGAATCCCCATGTCGGCAATCGGCAGGGAAATCCTGCGGAGCAGTATGCCGACTTCGTCCTCCAATTCTCCCAGCAAGCCTTCATAAGGAGCCATCCGATCTGCCGGAGCCGTGAGATCCACGAAGGTGCGGATGCCAAGGGTGACGAGATGTCGCAGTCTGATCTTCGCGATATCGGGCATGGGATGACCGGGGTACTCGCCGCCGTAGAGTTTTCCGGCTTCGATGGGGTAGTGCTGTGGACTCATGGGAAACTTCAGGTAATGGAATGTCGCAAACGGACAAGTGGATCATAGACTCGTTTTGTTTTCACGCACCACATCTTCCCACAAGCGGTACGCCTGCCCGCAACACTCGAAAGCACACCGGGTCCGCGCCGAGGAAATCTCCAACTGGCCGCAATGACGCTGCCGCAGGGATTCTCAGGCCCACCATGACCCCGGGACAGCATGCTAACAAATGGTGGCGATCTGCACGATGACCTTCCCGCAAAGACGGATTTTGCATGCACCCGGATTGCCACAAGATGAGATACTCGGCGTCAAATGCTTGGTAATTAGCAAGTCTCAACGGCAGAGCGTGAAATGCACGCGCTCTGCTACAAAACACAAACCGGGAGTTGTTCCCGTGCGTTTCAAGTTAACCAGAATTCCACCATTATGAAAAACAAACCATCCTTACTCACCACCGGTATGGCAGCCACCATGCTGTTTAGCTTGGCTTCGGCAACAGCCGAATCCAAGGGACCTAATGAATCTGGTGTGAATGCCAAGCAGGGCGTCACCGACCAGAGGGCAACCAAAGTCATGGGCATGGATGTTA
Source organism: Akkermansiaceae bacterium (assembly GCA_043716765.1). Lineage (GTDB taxonomy): Bacteria > Verrucomicrobiota > Verrucomicrobiia > Verrucomicrobiales > Akkermansiaceae > Luteolibacter. The sequence continues at coordinate 13,104 of JAYSYA010000320.1, read as the reverse complement.
AGAACCACCAAGACGAGAAACTTGGCAGTGTCGAAGATTTGGTCGTAAATTTGTCCAAAGGTCGCGTCACCGCGCTGGTGATATCATCGGGTGGCTTTCTCGGCATTGGGGACGCACTGAGCATGGTCCCGCCCGGGGCCGTTGCTCGGGACGAGGAAGATAAATTTTTGAAACTTAATACAACCAAAGACCGTCTGTCGAGTGCCCCGCATTTTCAGTCATCCCAATGGCCCGACCTCAATGATCAAACCTATATCGACAAGCTTTACGGCTCCTACAGCGTCGCTCCGCCAGCCACGACAACTAAGACGACTTCTGCGAATGAAACGTCGCTCAGAGCATCCAAGATTCTCAATCTCGATATCAAAAACGCTAACGACGAGGATCTGGGCAATGTCAAGGATTTGGTGCTAGACGCCAAGCTCACCAAAGTGATCGCGGTGGTCATCAGTAGTGGAGGATTTCTGGGGATCGGAAACGAACTCAGCGTCATCCCACCCCACGCCCTCTCAATCAACCCCAATGGGGAGTCGGTAAAGCTCGACGCCACCAAGGAAAGATTGATGAAAGCACCACACTTCAATCCGGACCAATGGCCGGATCGCATGGGCGAAGAAACCTACCTCAACCGCATCAACGAACCCTACCGGACGAATCGTTCAAACGACGAAGTTGCAAACAACACCGGCGTGAACAAGAGAGACAGGGATGAAGCGCAGCTGACACCACAAGACCAAGGCAACGACAGCCGTGACCTCGATATCACTCGCAAAATCCGACAGGACATCGTCTCCCGTGACGAGCTGTCGTTCGATGCGAAAAACGTCAAGATCATCACCGTGAACGGCAAAGTGACTCTGCGCGGACCTGTTTCATCGACGAAGGAAACTGAAGTGATCAAATCTATCGCCGAGAAACACGCCGGTGCTAACACTGTGAGCAACCAGCTCGAAACAAAATAAACCAACTAATACCAACACTATAAAATTATGAAAAACAACTCAGTGTATGCCATTGCCAGTTCTACCGAACAGGCCAGTCAAATTGTCGATCGCTTGACCTCCGCGGGTTTCCCTTCCGACAACATTTCAGCCCTTTTCGCGGATAGGGACACCACGAAGGACTTTGCTCACGAGAAGCACACCAAGGCCCCCGAGGGAGCCGTTGTTGGCGCGAGTGCCGGCGGAATAATTGGTGGCTCCGTGGGACTTCTGGCCGGACTCGGAGCCATCGCAATCCCTGGGATAGGTCCATTCATTGCCGCCGGGCCGCTAATGGCGGCGCTGAGCGGACTTGCGGTCGGTGCAACTGTCGGAGGAGTCGCCGGTGCATTGATCGGGATGGGAGTCCCGGAACTCGAAGCCAAACGATATGAAGGCAAGCTCAAGGAAGGAAACATCCTAATTTCCGCCTTCGCGAACTCATCCGAGCAGACCAGTGAGGCTAAGAGAATACTCGAGGACTGTGGAGCGGACGATATCTGCGTCACATCCGTGGAATCGGTTCCAGACGTACGGGATCATAGTGGTCGCGGCCGAGGCCCGGACAGCAATCCGCCAGCCAATCCGCCAGCCAATCCGAATGACCGCGAGGAGGTCACGTCTGGAACTCCGTCTTCTTGGCCCAACAGGGAAAAATCAACATTCTAGTCACTATCCCATGGACAGGAATTCACTACTGCACGCGGCGGAATACGATATCGAAGAACTCAAGGAGGACATCCATCGCCTGTTGAGGGCAACCGCAGGTGTCGCCGACGACACGGTCGTGAAGGCCCGCAATAGATTATGGGAGTCCTTCGGTAAAGCTGGCAAAGCATACGAACAAGGAGCAAAACGGGCCCGCTACTTTGTTGGGGGGCATGCCTTTGAAACTGCCGGCATCGCATTGCTCACTGGAATCGCGGCGGGTTATCTACTGACACGTCGCTTCGACTGAAGCAGCCCGACTATCGATTGCCTGCCGGTTGCCCTGAAATAGGACGGCCGGCAGGTTATTGGCGTAATTTCGAGAATACCTTAACGCCGCAACAGGGTCAGGTGCATCCACGGGTTAGGAACAGAATAATCAGATAGAAATTGGTATGCCGATGAGCCAAAGAAAGTGGTGCACTCTTTTCCCAAACTCAAAAGCCCAAAGACGCGTATGCCATCGCTCAAACGGTTGCCCAAGGAGATGAAACCTATCACGGCGGCCGATTCCGAGCGCCTTACGGAGAGGGAGGGAATCCGAGGGTCCCGGGGGTATGCGTCAATCGAGGAATTTGCCGGGATTAAGTATTCCGTTAGGATCGAGGGCGCATTTGACAGCGCGGTGGGTGGCTAAGGAGACCTCGCCGAGGGCCTGGCGGATCCAGGGTTTTTTGGCGAGGCCTACGCCATGCTCGCCGGTGATGGCTCCGTTGTTAGCGAGAACCCAGGTGAAAAGCTGGTTGAGCGCGGCATCTGCGCGGGCGCGGATTTCCGGGTCCTCGTAGTTTTTCACCATCAGGTTGGTGTGGATGTTGCCGTCACCGGCGTGGCCGAAGCAGGCGATGGGAATGCCGGTGTCTCTTTCTAACTTGCGAGCGAAGGTGACGAGTTCGACGAGTTTGGAGCGTGGGACGACGATGTCCTCGTTGAGCTTGGTGAGGCCGGTGTCGCGGAGCGAGAAGGAGAACTCGCGGCGGAGTTTCCAGATCCGCTCGCAGGAGGCTTCGTCCGGGGCGCGCTCGATGAAAGTGGCCTCAAGTCTGGTTAGCAGCTGGTGGAGTTCCTCGATCTCCGAATGAGTCGCGGCGGGGCGGCCGTCGATCTCGACGATGAGGTGGGCCTTGCCGGGCGGGAAGACGTCGGCACCGAGCTTGTTGCGGGCGGCGGCGAGGGTGAAGGAGTCAGTGATTTCGAGGGCGGAGGGAAGGTGGCCGGCGTTGAGGATGGCTTGCACGGCGGAGGCGGCCATTTCGAACTCGGGGAAAATGGCGGCGAGCATCGCGCGGCTCGCGGGCTTGGGAATGAGGCGGAGGGTGGCTTCGGTGACGATGCCTAACATTCCCTCGGAGCCGGTGAACAGGCCGACGAGGTCGAAGCCGGTTTTGTTCTTATGGAGGCGGCCGCCGGTGCGGAGAATTTCGCCGCTGGCGAGAACGACTTCCAGCCCTAACACGTAACTACGGGTCACGCCGTATTTCAAACAACGCGGGCCGCCGGCGTTGGTGGCGATGTTACCGCCGATCGAACAGTCCTTGAGCGAGGCCGGATCGGGCGGGTATTCCCAACCGACGGCGCGGGCGGCGTCTTGCAGCGTCTGGGTGATGACACCAGGCTGGACGATCGCCACGCCGTCCTCCGGGTGCATCCCGAGAATCCGGTCCATCCGCGCGGTGGAAAGCACGATGCCGCCCCGCACCGGCACGCAGCCGCCGACGTAACCGAAGCCCGCACCGCGGGTGGTGACTGGGATTTTCCGAGCGTTGGCGAATTTCAAAATTGCGGAGACATCGGCGGTGGACTCCGCGAAAACGACGACGTCCGGCGGATGGCTGGCCGACCATTTGTCGCCGGAGTTCGCGGCAAGGACCTCCGCGGCGGCGGAGATTTTCCCCGCGCCGATGAGAGCGGTGAGAGGGGCAAGCCAGTCGTGGGATAATGGATTCATTGCGGCGGCCCCCAGCATCACGGACGCCGCCCCGCACCGTCAACATCGGATCGGCGGCGGCCGGTGCGGAGCATTGCATCCGTCTATCCGCAAACCGGTTGCAACGCGGCTGCCTGCCCGGAAGCTGAGCAGGCCGGCCTCGATGCTCGATGTTATTAAGATCGAGTTTTACCGGCAACGCAGGTAATGCCCAGCATCCTGAAGACTGGAACATTGTGGGTTCCGGCTCTACAGGGGGGCACCCGCCGACTTCCGCGAACTTGGGATGGAGGGTGACGGTGAGCGCACGGCGGCGTTGCCGAGGTGAGAACAGAGTTTTGGGTCGCAGCGTGATCGCCGCCACCAAAGATGAAGCTAATGGAAACCAAGCTGGCGGGTTCGCGGGGCACTCTTTAGCCTCTTCCCATGATTGGCACGTTCACTCTTGTTTTGGAGACCTCCACGCCCCGCGCCTCGCTTGCGACCATCGAGCCGGGCGGCCATTTGGAGCAACGCGAGTTCACCAGCGACCGCAGCCACAACGCCTTGCTGTTTTCACCGCTCAAGGAAGTGCTCGACGCGCGGGACGGGATTGAAATCGGGCTTGTCCTCGTGGGCAGCGGACCCGGAAGTTATAGCGGGACGCGGGTGGGAATCGCTGCGGCTCAGGGAGTGGCGATCGCTTGCGGTTGTCCGGCGGTGGCGGTGCCGTCGATCCTCGCCGTGCCGGCGGCGCAAGGCGGAGCGGCTTGCCTGGCCATCGGCGACGCCCGCCGCGGCAGTTTCTGGACGGCGAGGATGGAAAAATCCCGGTTGCTCGCCGAGCCCGAACTCACCGCTGCGAGCGGGTTGGAAGCCATCGTCTCGGACGCACTCCGGGACGGACTAACGGTTTTTTCCTTTGAGGAACCCGGACGCTTTCCACTTCCTGCGGAGCTCCAAGCACAAGTGCGCCTCGAATTTCCGAACGCGGAACGCCTCTGGCGGACCTGGCAGGCGACGACGCCGGAAACTCAGGAGAAATGGCTTACCGAGGCACCGCAGCCGATGTATCTCAAGCCGCCGCACATTACCCCGGCCAAGCGTGAAGGTCGTCGAGGACTTCAGTCCACGTCTCGAATTTGAAGAGTGGGCTGAAGTCCTGGACTACTTTTCTGCCAGACCGTGACCAGCGAGGTGGTCCACTGGAACTTGCGGGCGGTTTCGCGGATCAGGAAGGGTTCGTCCGCCTGGTGCAGCAGCGTGAATGATGGCGCGAGCGTCGCTTCCAGCCACTCGAATGTACCGCCAGCGGGCCATTTCGCGGGCGGGGTGAATTCCTCGAGCCACGTGCACGGCGTTGCCAGCACGAGCTCGCCGCCCGGTTTCACCAAGGCGGGGAGTCTGGCTAACAATTTTCCCGGCTCGGGCAGACGGCAGAGCAAATTCGCAGCATGGACGCGGTCGAAATTGCCGAGGTCCGCCGAAAGGTGCATGGCATCGCCCTGTTGGAAACGGAGCTTGGAGCCGTCAATCCCGGCGGGCAACCGGGCTTCGAGAGCCGTCACCATGGACGCTTCCTCCCGGCGGTCATAGGCCAGCGATTTCCCGCCTCTCAAAGCCTCTGCGGCACGGATGAACGCATGGGAGAAATCAATGCCGATCACCTCGCGACAGCTGCGGGACATTTCACAAGCCGAGCGGCCGACGGCGCACCCGAGGTCCAGGCCGCGGTCTGCAGTTCCCGCAGAAAAATGCGCGATCGTGCGGACGGGAAAGTCCAGCGCCTCACGCATGCCCGCAGGCCAGACGCGATCCGGAGTTAGAATTTGCGCCGGCTTGCCGAAATGGAATAGCAGATACTCGGCAAGCAGCTTTTCGGATTCATAGATCGAACTCATTGGCTAAGCTGGCCCTCGACCTCGTCCGCCCGCCGATAGCCGGCTTGCGCTTCTCTCAGCGAGACGGTGCTGTTGCGGTTAGAGTCATAGAATTTGATGACTTGCTTCCCGGTATAATTGACCTTCATCGGCGTGCCCTTTAAGCGGTTGATTCCGTGGTCCACCTCTTGCACTGTTAACTCACCGTTGCCGTCATCATCCCACCGGTCGAATTTCTCGAGAAGCCCGAGCATCTGCCGTTCGGTCCGGTTTTCAGGAATAACAGGGCCGGGACCGCTAATACAGCCGACGATGGAGAAGGCGAATGGCACAATCAAGAGCTTCATCATGGATTGAGGCTGGCGCTACAACGGGGAACGGGCAAGCTCGGAAGCACCGCATGCAAATTCGTTTCATCGTCGCCGGCAAGCCAGCACTCGCTTATGCCAAAGCGGGCGTTGAGGAGTATCTGAAACGCCTGTCCCGCGCAGGCGGGCACGAGTTAGTCGTGATCAAGGCGGGTAGCCGTGATGAAGTATCGGAACGCTTGTTGGAACGTTCCCGTGGCTGTTACCGCGTCGCGCTCGACGAACGCGGTGAGTGTCTAACGACCCGGAAATTCGCCGAAAAACTCAAAGCGCTCGAAATGCGCGGCGACGTGAAAACCGTCGCGTTCCTAATCGGCGCGGCCGACGGTCACAATGAGGCGCTGCGGGAAAAATGCGATCTCGTCCTAACGCTATCTCCTTTCACCCTACAGCACGAGCTCGCGCTGCTCGTGCTACTAGAACAGCTTTACCGGGTGGCGTTGCTGAAGAGCGGATCGCCTTACCACCGGGATTGAGCCGCCTGTGAAATCAGCGGCGATATTGGTTCTGCGGCATCATCCCGAACTGGCCTTGACCTTGACCTGCGACCGGGCTGTTCCATGGAATCTTGCTAGTCTCTGAGACTGGACCCACCGGTTTTTTCACCGCCTCGTCGGCGCAGGAAGAGAACCCAAAACCTGCGGAAAGGACGAGGAGCAACCGAGCAAAATTTCGCTTCATGTCCGACCATAAAAAAAGCTCCGCGGCATGCAAGCCTGCGGAGCTTTTGAAAATAAATAATGCGCTCAGTTCGCCAGCGGCTGGGCGAGCATCACCCGGTCACCCGGTTGGATGCGGACGCCGGAGGCGAGGCTCTCAAGATCGATCTCGGCGATCGTCTGGGTTGCTTCAACCGAGGAAGGACGCACCCGGCCGATCTTGCGCCCGTCACGCTCGACCAACAGATCGGTCTGCGGAGTGAAGCCGGAATTCGAACCCGCTCCGATGACCAAGAAGCCCCAGTCCTGATTGACGGCGGTGACGACGGCACCCATCGTATTGCGGCCAATCCGCGAGCTGCGTTCGGCCATGCGCTTGGAAAGGCGGTCCAGTTCAGCGCGGTTGGTGGCGAGACTTTTCTCGGCTCCGCCGGCAAGGGTTTCGAGCTCTTCAAGTTTTGTCTGCTTGGCTTTCTTGTCGTCTTCAATCTGTTGGATTTTCTCCGGCAGGGTATCGAGAGTTACACCACCGCCGAGAGCGGCCAGGATGTTGTTGACCTCGGCGAGGGCCTTTTCAAGCTGGGCAAATTCTTCCTCCTGCCCTTTGTGATCATCGTTCAGTTTGGCCAAATCTTTCGAAAGGGCGCTTCCGGCAGACGTGAGGGAAGAAACGCTCTGGGTCAGCAACTCCTGCTTTTCCTGGGATGCGGCAAGCAGCGCCTTTTCCTTTTTAATTTCAGTGTCGGCGACATCGGCATCCAGGTTGGTTTGGTTCTTGGTTGCGATCGTTTCGATCCGGTCCGCTTCAAGAGCCTTGAATTTCTGAGAATGGGTGAACGAAAGAAACGCGGCACCGCATGCTGCGACGATTGCGACGATGTAAAGAATGGGTTTCATGAGGTATCCTTGAAAGAGTGGTTGGAAGAAATCCGGCGATCAGTTGCTAGTGGTTTTAGCGGCGGCTTGACCGGGAATCACTTGATCACCCACGCTGAGAGTCACGTCCGATGCCAAGGAGTCCGGCACGATGCTGGCGGACGATGAATTGCTCTCGACTGCGGTGACCAAAAGTTTGGCGATTGTCTCGCCATCACGGACGACGTTGAGGGTCGAGTTGGCAACCACACCGGCATTGTTACCGGAGGCGAGGGTGACAAAGCCCCAGTTGGGATAGATGGAGCGAATCCGGGTTTTTAATCCGGGAACTGACTGACCGTTGCTGAAATTGTCGAACTTGCTTTTCACGCTGGTGATTTGCGCGGTAGCGGAAGCATCCTGGGCGGTGAGATTCGCCAGTTTCGCTTCGCTTGCAGCGATGGACTGGGTCAGTTCCTCGAGCTCACTGTTAGTGGCGCGCATCTTTGAGGAGAGCTCCTTCAAGTCGCCGATTTTGGCGGTCTTTTCACGGATTCCGTCAAGCTTCTCCTTGTTAGTGGCGATTTTGGCGGTCATGGCTTCGACTTCCGCCTTGATTCCGTCATTGGTTTTTTGCTGGGCGGCCTCGGCGGCGGTCAACTTTTCGATCTCCGCATCCACGCCGGCACGTTCGACGGGAAGAGCGGCGAGTACTTCATTGGCTGCCTTGAGGCGGGCCTGACTCTTGGTGAGGAGATCTTTTTGGACCAGCGTCACGGCGCTGCGCGTCTCATATTCACCTTGGTTTTTGAACGCGATGAGAGCTGAGAGGGCGAGGGCGATTGCTGTGAGAATTCCGAAGACTTTGGCCATGGGGTTTTTTGAGTGAGCAGTGAAATCCTTGCGTGGCGAGACACTAGACCTTGCGTGGCGAGACACTAGGAAGTCCGCTTTGCCCTCCGCAACCCCAAATTTTAAAGACTTTCAAACTTCACTCCACCTTGGCTTTACAAAGCAGACACCGGAGGGCATCGCTCTTGGTCTCTCATGAAGTCAATTTTTCGTGTTTTTTCTTACTTGCGACATTATCCGGGCCTGGCGACTGCTCAGCTTTTGTGCGCGGTCGGCATGACCCTGGCCGTGTTCGTGTTCCCGAACGCGACGGGTTTCGTGATCGACCAAATCATCCCAAATCCCGCCCGCCACGATGAATTTTCTTTTTGGATCTTCATCGCCTTGCTCGGATTCCTGACCAAGGACGGGCTCAATTCCGTACGGATCTTCATCAATAACATCTTTGAGCAGAAGGTCATCTTCGACATCCGCTCGGATCTTTATGAGAAAATCCAGCGCTTGCCGCTCCAATGGTTCGATACGCGCCGAACTGGTGACATCATGACGCGGGTGGTCGAGGACGTGACTAACATGGAGCGGGTGCTGATCGACGGCATCGAACAGGGGCTGATCGCGGCGCTACAGGTGCTCGGGATCGGGGTTTTCCTATTTTTCCTAAATCCAACCGTGGCGGCGTGGGCCACGCTGCCGGTGCCATTTCTGATAGCCGGTGCGTGGGTTTATTCCACCCAAGGCCGCGACCGCTATCGAAACCAGCGCGACGCGGCTTCCGATTTGAACGCCCTGCTCCACGACAACATTTCCGGAGTCCGCCAGATCAAGGCCTACGCGGCGGAGGCGGCCGAGCATTCCCGCTTCAACCAGTTTTCCAATTTGCTGCGGATCGCCACGCTGCGGATGATGAAATGGTGGGCATTTTACTCGCCGGGCATGTCGTTCCTGCGGATGACCGGCTACGTGCTGGTCCTCGCCTTCGGCGGAGCGGCGGTGATGAAAGGGCCTTTGGCACCAGGTGGAATGACGATGGGCGACTTCACGAAATTCCTGCTATTCCTCTCATTGTTTTACGAGCCGATCGACCGCCTGAACTCGCTCAATCAGATGATCCTATCAGGCCGCGCGGCGGCGGACCGGGTGTTTGACATCCTGGACGCCGAGGAGGAACCCAACGCCACCTGCGGTGCCGAGCTGCCCGGAAAAATCGCCGGCCACGTACATTTCGAAAACGTCAGCTTCGCCTATCAGGAACAACCGACGCTGCACGGAGTCACGCTCGACGCCCAACCCGGCCAAACCATCGCGCTCGTCGGCTCGACGGGTGCCGGCAAAACCACGGTGCTTTCGCTGCTAGCTCGCTTCTATGAAGCCACCTCCGGCGAAATCACCATCGACGGAATCGACATCGCCACCCTCGCCAAATCCTCGTTGCGCGGCCGCCTCGCCTACGTCACCCAAGAGCCGTTTCTCTTTAACGGCACCGTTCGCGAAAACCTCCAGCTCGCCAAACGCGATGCTTCCGACGCCGATCTCTGGACCGCCCTGGAAGCCGCCCACGCCGACGAATTCGTTAGAGAACTGCCCGAGTTGCTCGACACCAACGTCGGCGAGCGCGGCGTGAAACTTTCCGGCGGCGAGAAACAACGCCTGTCAATCGCCCGCGCCCTGCTCAAGAACGCGCCAATCCTGTTACTCGACGAGGCCACCGCGTCGGTCGATTCCAAGACCGAGCGCCAGATCCAAGACGCGCTCGACCGGCTGATGGAGAACCGCACCGCCTTCGTCATCGCCCACCGGCTCTCGACCATTCAGAACGCCGACCGCATCTATGTGCTGGAAAAAGGCGAGGTCATCGAGCAAGGCACCCACGCCACCCTGCTCGCCCACGGCGGGAAATACGCCGAGCTCTGCCAGAAATCTTTCTTGTCTCCCGAAGAGGTGCCTTGAGCGGATTTCGCCTTGTCGCGGAGGCTCGCCGTTGCAAGCCTCCGTCATCTCCAATGGCCGCTCCCCAAAACACCATCGCGCTGGTTTACGACTATGACCAGACGCTCAGTCCGCGCTACATGCAGGACGACGTGTTGTTCCCCGAGTTTGGGATTGATCCCGCGCAGTTCTGGAAAAAATGCAACGCCCTGGTCCAAGACGAGAAATGGGACGGCGAGCTCGCTTATCTGAAATGCCTGCTAGACTACCTCGGCATGGACAACGTTACTAACGCCCGGCTCACCGAACTCGGTGCCGGCCTGCGGTTTTTTCCCGGCCTGCCCGAGCTTTTTGAAGCTTTGCCCAAGGCCGCGCTCCGCCCCGTGCACGAAGCCGCCGGCATCAAAATCGAGCACTACATCATCTCCTCGGGGCTCAAGGCCCTGCTCGACGGCTCGCGCTTGCAGCCCTTCGTCAAAGCCCTGTTCGGCTGCGAGTTCGGCGAGGATTCCAAGGGCGGCATCAGCTTCCCCAAGCGCGTGATTTCCCACACCACCAAGACCCAATACCTTTTCCGCATCAACAAGGGCATGCTCGGCTACGATCAAGACGTGAACGACCACATGCCCGCCGAACAGCGGCCGATTCCCTTTGAAAACATGGTCTATGTCGGCGACGGCCCGACCGATGTCCCCTGCTTCACCGTGATGGCGAGAAATGGCGGCCAAGCCATCGCCGTGTATAATCCCGAGGACGCCAGCGGTCGTTCCTTCCGGAAATGTTTTCAACTCTCCACCCACGCTGGCCGGGTCAAACACATCGCCCCCGCCGACTACCGCCAAGGCTCGCACCTGTGGCTGCTGCTTCAGGAAATGGTCACCGAAACCGCCGACCGCATCCTCCGCCGCCGCAGCGAGGAGCGCGAAAACGCCACCGTCGCCGCGCCAACGTTCTAATTGGAAAATTTATCATTCATTGGGACTTTTCCCCTCTGACGAAACTCTTCATTTCGCCTGAATTCTGCGAAATAACGTCGTCGTTTTACGACACGCTTGGCCTCCCTGGGCTGCGGTCCAATGTGCATCTTCGCGTCTGCGGTGACTCTTCGCGATCGAGTAGATTATTGCATTACAGTGACTTGAAACATTTTTTAGGTTTTGGACCTGACGATCCGTCAAAACTTCCGATGGGCCAGCTACGCATTCACAACCTCAGCCCGTTCGACGTATTGCTGCGCTGCAATGGCAAGCAAGGCCAAGGACTCAAGACCCGCGAATCCTTCATCGCCCCGATGCACGGATGGATCCGCAGGCGGATTCTTGCAGATCGTCACACTCCGCCGCGGACCGTCGCCGCAGTAATTCAGACCACCCGTGACGAGGCGGTGCCTTCCGCTACGTCCACTCGCGAACTTCCACGCCCCGGCTATTCCGGATTGGCAGGCTCGTTTTCGCCGCCTAGCTTCGCGCCCTTCGATGTCCGACAAGAACCATTTTCACTTCACCGGGATCTGTGGCACGGCCATGGGAGCCGTCGCCGCCGCCATGAAACAACGCGGCTTCACTGTCACCGGCTCCGATGCCAATGTCTATCCGCCAATGTCCGACTTCCTCCGCGGCCAGGGCATCACCCTCACCGAAGGCTACGCCGAGGAAAACATCCCCGCCGACACCGACGTCGTCATCATCGGCAACGCCATCTCCCGTGGCAATCCCGAGGCCGAGGCCGCGCTCAATCGAAAGCTGCTCTATCATTCCCTGCCCGAGGTGATGAAAGAATTCTTCCTCCGCGGCAAACGCAACTTCGTCGTCTCCGGCACCCATGGCAAAACCACCACCTCATCCATGCTCGCGTGGATCTTCGTCAGCGCCGGCCGTGATCCCGGCTACATGATCGGCGGACTGCCCAAAAACCTCGGCCAAGGCGCGCATTTCACCGACTCGGAATTCAACGTGCTCGAGGGCGACGAATACGACACCGCCTTCTTCGACAAGCGCTCGAAATTCCTCCACTACCTCCCGGAATGTGTCGTCATCAACAACGTCGAGTTCGACCACGCCGACATTTATAACAACCTCGACGAAATCAAACTCACCTTCCGCCGCCTGCTCAACATCGTCCCCCGCGGCGGCATGGCCTTCATCAATGGCGACGAGCAAAACTGCCTCGACGTCGCGCGAGGCGCGCCCTGCCCCGTCACCACCGTCGGCTTTCGCGAAAACTGCTCTCTGCGGATAGAAAACGTTAGTTACGAGCCCGACCGCAGCTCCTTCACCCTCGGCGGCGTCCCCCACTCCACCCGCATGACCGGCGAGTTCAACGTCCGCAACGCCGCAATGGCCATCGCCGCCGCCACCTCCGCCGGCCTCACCACCGAAGAAATCCGCGCCGGGCTCGAATCCTTCGAAGGCGTCGCCCGCCGCCAAGAACTCCGCGGCGAAGTGAACGGCATCAAGGTCATTGACGACTTCGCCCACCACCCCACCGCCATCCGCCTCGCCGTGCAGAGCCTGCGCCAGCGCCACCCGGATTCGCGGGTGTGGATTGTGTTCGAGCCGCGCTCTAACACCACCCGCCGCGCCGTTTTCCAAACCGAACTGGCGGAAGCGCTCGCCGCTGCGGACTTCGCCATCGTCGCCGCCATCCCGGACCTCCACAAAATCCCGGAAAACGACCGCCTCAACCCCGACCAACTCTCCGCCGACATCGCCCGCCTCGGCGGCCAGGGTTTCTATCTGCCCGACCTCGAAACCATCATCGCCAAGGTCAAGGAAACCGCCGAGCCCGGCGACGTCATCGCCGTCCTCAGCAACGGCGGCTTCGACGGAATCCACGAGAAGTTACTAACCGCCCTGGCTTGAGATCTATCAGCCTAAAAAGGAAAATGGGCGCGTTGATTTGACGCCTCGGGCGTGCCGTGGCGTGGAGCGGTTAGGATGGATCAGTGGACCGCCTTTTTTATCCGCTGAG
>JAYSYA010000319.1:0-2468 GCA_043716765.1 Akkermansiaceae bacterium | reverse complement strand
CCATTTCCTCGTCGGTGGGAGTTTGGGATGGCACGCCGGCTTCGGGGATTTTAAAGTTAGCGATCCAGGCGATGGCGTTGAGCACGACGCGGCGGTGGTCGTCCTGCTGCCAGTTCTTGTGGAAGTGGCCGCCGGTGAATCCGAAGGCGCGCCCGCCGCCGAGTGTCGCGGGGCGCTCGTAAGCCCACATCATGTGCTGGGATTCCTTGCGCTCGAGCACGGCGGCGCGGACAGCGGGGTTGCCAGCGTGCGGGCCGTCCTTGCGAGACAGCGTTTCTGCGGGGGGCAAATCGCTCAGGATCGGGGTGACGCCTTCCATATTCTCGCGAAAACGCATGTGATAATACCACTCGTCGCGCATTTGGAAATCTCGGACACCGCGGGTGATGGCATGCTGTGGCAGCTTGAACGACGCGTTCCAGTGCGGATTTACCGACCAGTCGGTTTCGAAATAGCCACCGATGAGATCGAGAAACGCGTTGCCGGGCTGGCCCTTAGGAATCTCCACAGCGTAGTGGATGCAGCCGATCCCGACGCCGGCATCCGCCATATTTTTCATGTCCGCGAGCTGGTTGATGGCCGGATGCCCGGGACCGCCATCCGAGTAAATGACCACGGCGGAAGCACCGTCGAAGATTGATTTGTCCTGCGGCCAGCCGTTGGTCGAGACCACGGCCTCGATGGGCAGGCCGCTCTTGTTCAACTGGTCGGCGAGCAACATGCAGCCGGCGCGGTGCTCGTGCTGGCCGGGTCCGTGGCTTGGCTTGCCGGCGACAAAGACGATTTTCTTCTTCGGCAAGGTAACGGATTTCGGCTCGCCGCGCGAAAGCGTCATTAGGCCGGCGACGATGCCGAACACACAGACGAGCGGAAAAATTAGAGGACGGGAGATTTTGGGAAGTGCGGGCATGACAGGATGGGGCGGGAACTCCACTACGCCGCGCAACCGCAAATATTTCAAGCGGAAGAGCGCGAACACCGGGCGCTTTCCGGCATCGACAAGGCACATGCGCGCCTGCTAGCTTTTGCTAGATGTCACCGAAAGCCGCCGTATTTCTGGGTTTCGCCTGCATGCAGCAGCTGCACGCCGTGGAGTTCCGCGCCGCGACCTTCAACATCGGCGCGCATTTCACCACCAGCTCTGGCGGCATCTATTACCCGAACTACAGCCTCGGTGCGCCCGGCACTCCCGACCACGACAGCGTGCGCCAAATCCTCGCGCGGATCGATGCCGACGTGGTCGCGCTCCAAGAAATCCACTCGGCGGACATCTCGGCGAATCACGTGGCCATGCTCGCGGCGAGCCTCGGCTATCCCCACGTTTACAGTGCTCCCGCGACCAACACATTTGACAACACGCTGCACGTCACCTTCCTCTCGCGCTTTCCATTCCTCTCACAGATTTCGATTGGTTCGCCGGCGGGTGCCAAGGAAATGACCCGGCTCATCCCCGTGGTAAAAGTCGATGTCCCAGGCACCACGCGCGATCCCGTGCTGATCGCTGCGCACTTGAAATCCGGTGGCGAAGCGTCCGACCTCTTCCAGCGGACTGTCGAAATGCGGCGCCTCACCGGTTATCTGGTCGGCCTGACAGCGGACGACAACTTCCTCATCATGGGTGATTTCAACCTATCAGGCAGCAGCCGGACCTTCAGCACGATCCCGGCGACAGGACTGCCGGGCAGCTTCGCTCTCGGGGCAGACATCATCCTTCCTATCAGCTATTTCACCAATCCCACCGGTTATTTCAGCACTCCGCCCGTCACCCGGCTCGATCCGCGCCAGCTCGACAACTCGGCGGTCACTTTTCCGTCAAGCGGCTCCACCATCGACCTGTTACTCGCCTCGCCAGCCATCGCCGCACGGCCGTTAGCCACGGAAATTTACAATTCCTCGTTAGACGAATCCAACGTCGCAGGACTCACTAAATCCGGACCGCCGCTGGCTGCGGAAACCAGCGCGAAGGCGTCCGATCATTTCGCGCTCTTCGGTGACTACGAGCTCGACGCGGCGCTTCCTTACGCGTTCACCGCCGCCGGGCAGACCTTGGTCGAGGATTTCGCGGGATTTCCCGGGACGTACAATCCCACGCCATGGGTGACGAGCGGCGGAACCTGGCAGGGAACGGATGCCGGCGCGTCCGCAGTAACCGGATTTCGCGCTTACGGCTCCGCAGGCGATCTTTCACTCGGATTTCTCAACGCGGGGGCAGGAGGCAGCGCGACGGCGGCATTTGTGAACCAATCCGCCGCTGTTCTAACCGCACTAAGGATCTTCTACACCGCCGAACAATGGCGGGCAGTCTTCGGTGGCACCGCCGACACGCTGAGCGTCGAAGTCGTCGTCAATGGCATGGCAAGTCCCCTGCCCGAGCTCACATTTGAGGCGGCCGTGAATCTCCCCACCGGCCCAATCGCGGGCGGCACATCGGCATCCAAAGCCTCCAACGTTAGCGGCCTGGCCGTGGC
>JAYSYA010000318.1:0-21862 GCA_043716765.1 Akkermansiaceae bacterium | reverse complement strand
GCCCGGTTCGGACTCGGCGCGATCATCCTTGCGCCTTTCCTCGCCGGACGAAAATTCCCGACTCGCCGCGAAATCCGCCAAGGCGTTGTCCTCGCGTTCTGGGGTGGCTTCGCCATGTGGCTGCAAGTCGACGCGCTCGCTTACATCGAGGCGTCCACCTCGGCTTTTCTGACAGTAGCCTATTGCATTTTCCTGCCACTATGGACTTGCCTGCGCTTGAAACAGCGCCCCGGAACGCGCGTAGTTGTCGCTACCGTGACGGTCCTGGTCGGCTGCACCATCCTGTTGGGACTGCGGCCCGGCCAACTGCAGTTGGGGCGCGGCGAGATCGAAACGTTGTGCGCCGCGCTCCTGTTCAGTTTTCAAATCCTCGCTTTGGAAAATCCCCGCTATGAGGGAAATCGCGGGCTGCCCGTTAGCTTCGTAATGTTTCTCGGAATCGCGATTCTTTTCATCCCCGTCACTCTTGCCTGGACACCCTCCCTGATTGATAGCCTCACGCCGGGCGCGTCGGTGCAGGCATTGGTGCTGATCGGCTGCCTGACGCTGTTCTGTTCGGTCGGCGCTTACCTTCTGATGAACGTCTGGCAGCCGCGGGTTTCCGCCACCGAGGCCGGCCTCATCTACACCGCCGAGCCCGTCTTCACCGCGATCTATGTATTGTTTCTACCCGCCATGCTAGGCGAGTTCATCGGCGGCAGCTATCCTAACGAGTCGCTCTCCCACCAGCTTCTCATCGGCGGTTTGCTGATCCTCGTTGCCAATGTGCTCATGCAGTGGAAACGCCCGCCGCACCTGCCGCCGGCCGGCCCCGTCCCGTGATTGTTAGCGATCCCCGCGCGGTTCAGAACGGCCAGATGATCGGAATCAAAAGGCAGGAAACCATCCGACAGATGGCATGCAACGGGATGCCGACCTTGAGGAAATCACTGAAGCGATATCCGCCCGGTCCGTAGACCATCATGTGGGTCTGATAGCCCATCGGCAGCGCGAACGCGGTGGATGCCGCCACCGTGACCGCCATCAGGAAGGGCCGCGGACTCACGCCGATCTCTTGGGCAAGGCTGAATACGATGGGCACCAGCATGACGGCGGTCGCATTGTTTGAGAGCACTTCGGTCAGGCAGATGGTGAGGAGGAATACCAGCCAGAGCAGGACGATGGGCAGTGTTGAGGCGAAACAAAATGCTCGGCAAGATCCACCAAAGTCCGCGCCAGCCACTCGGCGGTGTGGGTTTCCTTCATGGCCATCCCAAGCCCTAGCAGGCCGTAGAGCATCAGTAGCACTTGCCAGTCGATGCTGGTGTATGCCTCGCGCGGCGTGATGACTTTCATCCGTAACAGCGTTAGCGCGCCGACCATCGCCGCGTAGTGGATGGGGACGATCGGGATGGCGGGGAAAAAGCCGTGCAGGACATCCGTTAGTGTGGCGATGAGAACGACGCCGATGAGAACGACGCCGATGAGAACGGCCCACGACCAGATCACGTGCGGCGCGACCTTTTTGACGTGGACTTCTTCGGGCAGATCCTCCGGCGAATGCCGAGTGGCGCCACCACTGCGGTTTCGTCGACCGAGTTCCCCTTGCCGGACAATCGCGATGAGTAAGTGGGCGCATCCTCGCGCGGCGAAGTGGTGGAGGCAAAGGCCGCTGAAAACCGGGTCTTCCTACTGGAGGATCTTTATTGGAGCCGCTAAGAGTCATTGTTAGAAGTGGTCCGGCATGTTGAAAAATTCGAGCATTTTTTGATTTACAACGACATAGGGGTCCCCGTTTAGCCGAAAAACTGTGATCTCGGTCCAATGGAAATCTCGTGTCTATCTGGCAATCGCCCAGATCTCCACGCCGCCTCTTTGCCCTTTTGATTGACGCTACGAGCCGACATAGTTCATGCTTCTTCGGTTCTTTTCTCAAAAACCGTGTTCCCACTCCCCGCCACACGCCTTGTCCACTCCCCCCAATTGTAGGCCCCACCCAGAATGAACGTGCGAAGGCGCAAAGAGTGGTGTATATTTTAAATCTTTATGTACGACTCCCTTGAGAATCCAATTGTTTCGGTCAAGCCGGTGCCCGCGTTTGCTTTGCCCGATTTGACTAAAGAGGAACGCCATCAAGTTCTGGTGGGGTGGAACCGAACGGAGCGGGAATATCCTCGCGACAAGTGCATTCATGAATTGGTCGAGGAGCAGGCAGAGCGCACGCCCGAGGCGGTGGCCTTGGTATTCGAGGGGCAATCCCTGACCTACCGGCAACTCAACGGGCGGGCCAATCAAATCGGTTCTCACTTGCGCTCGCTCGGGGTGGGACCCGAGGTGTTAGTCGGCCTTTGCGTGGAGCGTTCGTTGGAAATGGTCGTGGCAATGCTGGGTATCCTCAAGGCGGGAGGTGCCTACGTGCCGCTGGATCCTTATTATCCGAAGGAGCGATTAACCTTTATGGCAAAGGAGGCCACGATGTCCGTGCTGTTGACACAGCGGCAAGTCGCGCCGCGCTTGCCCGAAAATTCGGCGTGTTTGGTCTGGCTCGACGAATTTCCGTGGCAGTCCGACCCCGGAAATCTCTCGATCAGGTCCACGCCGGAATCGCTCGTCTACGTGATTTACACATCAGGCTCAACCGGGCAGCCCAAGGGAGTGGAAATATCGCACCGTGCGCTTGCGAATTGCGTCAGCCATTTTCGCGACAGTCTCAACGTGCGTGCGCATGACATTTGGTTGGCGATCACCACGCTTTCGTTCGATATCGCGGGATTGGAAATCTGGCTGCCGCTCGCGGTAGGAGCGCGCTGCGTGGTGGCCACCCGCGAGACCGCCATGGACGGCCGGCTGTTGAGCCAGGCGCTGCTCGATCATGGCGCGACCATTTTGCAAGGCACGCCCGTGACTTGGCGAATGCTCATCCTCACCGGCTGGCAGGGAAATCCGAACCTCCAATTGCTCTGCGGCGGGGAAGCGATACCGCAAGACCTCGCCGATCAACTTGCAGTCCTTGGATCCGCCGCGTGGAATGTATACGGCCCCACCGAAGCGACGATCTACTCCACGGCTAAAAAACTTCGCGGCGGCGAGCCGGTGGATATCGGTCGCCCGGTGGCCAACACGCAGCTTTACATTCTCGACGAGCACGGCCAGCCCGTGCCGGTGGGCGTGGAGGGAGATCTTTTCATCGGCGGGGATGGGGTCGGGCGCGGTTATCGAAACCAACCCGCGTTGACAGCTGAACGGTTCATCCCCAATCCGTTCCATTCGCTGCCCGACGCGCGGCTCTACAAAACAGGCGACCGTGCGCGTTGGCATGCGAACGGGAACGTCGATCTGGTGGGTCGCGCGGATTTTCAGGTGAAAATCCGTGGCTTCCGCATCGAGTTGGGTGAAATCGAGGCCGGGTTGCGCGCACAACCGTTAGTGCGCGAGGCGGTAGCCATCGTGCGCGAGGATACGCCGGGCGAAAAACAACTGGTCGCCTATCTGTTGCCCGAAAATGGGGCGACACCGGATGCCTCCGCTTTGGCGCAAAACCTTCGAGAGAAGCTGCCGGACTACATGATTCCATCCCTGTTCTACGTAATCCCTACCCTGCCCCTGACACCGAATGGCAAGGTCGACCGGAATGCGCTGAAGGATTTGGACGGGGTGGAACTGGCCGTGCGCCGGGCCGATGTGGCGGTAGCACCTGCCGTCGATGCCAGTGACGCGTCTGCCCGTCTCTGCCCAGCTAAGGATCTTCTCGAGCTGGAACTGATCCGTATCTGGCAACGGATTTTTCACCGGCAGACGATCAACCGACAGGACAATTTTTTTGACCTCGGCGGGCACTCGCTACTGGCCGCGCAGATCGTTGTAGAGATTGAGAAACTACTGAATATCAAATTGGCCATAGCCTCGCTGTTCCAATCGCCCACGATCGAAACGTTGGCACGGCGGCTCACCGAGGCAGAGTGGCTGCCGCCTTGGAGTTCGCTGGTCCCGCTCCAAACGGAGGGGCGTAAGCCGCCACTCTTTCTTGTGCATGGATGGGGTGGCGACGTGTATTGTTTTCTACATTTGGCCCAGCTGCTGGGCCCCGATCAACCAGTTTACGGCATCCAGGCCGTCGGCTTGGATGCGAAAAGTGCGCGGCACCGCACGGTCGAGAGCATGGCCGAGCATTACGTGGGGGAGATTCGCTCCTTCCAGCCGGAAGGGCCCTATTTTCTGGGAGGATACTCATCGGGCGGGGTGATTGCTTTCGAAGTCGCCAGAAAACTTCATCGCCTTGACGATCGTGTCGCGCTCGCGATTTTTGATACCGATCCCATCGGCATCATTTCATTGACTAACAAATCATATCTCCGGGAACGCTGCCTACATCACTTGCGCCAATTGTGGAATATGCCCAACTATGACCGGTTCGTGTACCTCATTAAGCGCTTGCCCCATCTCAGTATCAAATCTGCCAATCCCACTTCGAAAGCCTTGGCGGTGCCTCCCCGGACCGGAAGTCAAGCTGCGGACGAGTCCGGCCCCGATTACTATGATATCATCGCATCCGCGCATCGGCTTCAACCCTATCCGGGGTCGGCCGTCGTTTTCTCATGCGACGAAACCAAACCTGAATCGCCGGCGGCTTGGCACCATGTGGTGCGCGGCGGCGTGACTCACCACCGGGTTCCAGGACCGCACACCAAACTAATGGAACCCCGCTACGTGGGCGAGTTGGCGGTGGCTCTCAAAACCGTGCTCGATCGTGGTTGGTGCTTTGCGTGCTTGTTGCAATAGGCGTATTCCGAGCCATTATGTCGAGTGCTCGGGTGAGGTCTGGGTGATACCGTCTCAATACTCGCAGGAACAAACCAAGACCTGTTTCATCTGCTAGAAATACACCAGCCACGATGGTCAGCTTGCTCATCGCCGCCACACGGATCATTCGCCGCAGAGGAGATGTGAGGGCCGACGGCATCGTCGCCTCGAAAACCGCCGAAATGAAAGATCGTTATCCGACGGGCGACGCCAATTTGAGCACCCTGCGGGCGGCGCTGGCAAACGTGGTGCCGGGATTGATCGTGCAGACGCTGATGCTAGCGATGTTGCTCGCCTATTATTTCTCACAACCGGCTACTATCGGGACACCGTCTTCACACGGGTGGCCGCTGCCTGGGGCGTGTGGATCCCGGTGGTGACGGTGCTGTATTCGTTGTCATCGTTATTGCAAATCCCGTTATTCGGGCTGGCGCTCTCGCTATAGGTCATCCTCTACACCTGGATGAGCGAGCAACCGTTGCCAACACGTTAGGCAGTTGGCTGCCGCCAAGCGTCGTGGTTTTTTTCAGCCTGCGAGTGCCTGCTTGGGAATCCTGCGCAATGCCCGCCGCGTCGACTCGCACGTGCATTGGCTTGCAATGACCCGGCCGCTTCCCTTCATTGGCCGCATCCATGAACATTAACACCCGAGTTGCCGCACTGCTGTTGTCATCCGCGCTGATTGTGACGCAACTTGCTGCGGTAGAAATCATCGCACATCGCGGCGCATCGGCTGACGCCCCTGAGAACTCATTGGCCGCGATGAAGCTGGCATGGGAACACAAAGCAGACGCGATCGAGCTGGATTTATGGCTTTCATCCGACCGCAAACTGATCGTGTTCCACGATGCCGACACCAAGCGGTTTGAAAACAAGCCACGCAAGATATCGAGCATTACGCTGGCTGAAGCGCAGAAGCTTGATATCGGCGCGTGGCAAGATCCGAAGTTCAAAGGCGAGCGCATCCCGACCTTAAGCTCGATCCTCGACACAATTCCCAAGGGCAAACGCGCGGTGCTCGAGATCAAGTGCGGCCCCGAAATTTTACCGGAGCTCATCCGCGAAATCCGCAAGGCTGCTCGGCCCCCGGAGCAACTGGTAATCAGCAGCGCCAATGACGACGTGATAAAATTGTCGAAGGGATTGTTCCCGCAAATCCAGCATTTTTTGCTAAGTGCTTACCATAAGAACGAGGCCGGCGAAGGTCCGGAACTCACGCCGCTCATTGAACGCTGCAAGGCAGCAAACTTTGATGGACTGTTTCTTCAGGATTCTTGGCCCATCGATGCACAGTTCATGGCGCAGATAAAATCCGCAGGGCTAAAACTGGCCGTGTGGGCGGTGGATGATGTCACTGTCGCGAAGCGCTTGCGCGATGCTGGCGTCGACGCGATCGTTACGAACAAGCCCAAGCTATTGCGCGATGAACTCGAAGCAAAGTAGCGCTGGGCGTTCCTGCGTTCACGACCTAAAAATTGGTAATCAGGCGTTGTGGCGCCGTTTGCGGACGGCGGCGGCCAGACAGTCGAGCGTTTCAACCGTGTCATTCCAGCCGATACAGGCGTCCGTCACCGATTGCCCGCGCGTCAAGCGGCTCAGGTCCTTGGCCAGCTTTTGATTTCCCTCCACGAGATTGGACTCGATCATCACCGAGGTGATCACCTTGCATCCTGCGGCGATCTGGCTTGCGACGCTGCGGGCAACCATCGGCTGGTTGCGGTAGTCTTTCATCGAGTTGCCGTGGGAACAGTCGATCATCACGGACTCGGTTAAATTTTGCTCGCGCAGCATCGTCGCGGCGGCGTCCACCTCGGGTTTTTCGTAGTTCGGCCCGGTTTTTCCGCCGCGAAGAATCAGGTGGCAGGACTCATTTCCCGCCGTCGAGACGATGGCGGAGACACCTTGCTTCGTCACCGAGAGGAAATGATGCGGCATTGAGGACGACTGGATCGCATCCAACGCGATTTGGATTGAGCCGCCGGTGCCGTTCTTGAAACCGACCGGCATCGAGAGTCCGGACGCCAGCTCGCGGTGAATTTGGGATTCTGTGGTGCGCGCGCCGATGGCTCCCCACGCGATCATGTCGGCTATATATTGCGGTGAAATCGTGTCGAGAAACTCAGTTCCAGCTGGCACTCCCATGTTCGCTAAATCCAGCAAAAGACCGCGCGCCACGCGCAGTCCTTGGTTGATATCAAACGAGTCATCGAGATTCGGATCATTGATTAAGCCCTTCCAGCCGACCGTTGTCCGCGGCTTTTCGAAATAAACCCGCATGATCACGAAAACATCCTTTGCCAGCCGCGTTGCCTCCTCCTTCAGCTTTGCCGCATAGTCGAGAGCGGCCGTCGGATCATGGATCGAGCACGGCCCGACAATCGCCAGCAGGCGGTCGTCCTCGCCCCGCAGGATCGCATCCGCCTGGGAGCGCGCGTTGGCGACCAGTTCGGAAGCCTGCTCGGTGAGAGGGAGATAATATGCCAAGACCGCCGGCGAAATAAGCGGATTCAAGCCTGTGATTCGAAGGTCGTCGGTGCGGTGGCGTGTCACTGCGGAAATCGATGACCATGGAACGCCAGCTAGGCAAGGCACAAGTTTCGCCGCCGCCATTCTTTGAAGAGACGCGCCTTGCCGGTCTGGGGCGTTCCTGATTGCTTGTCTTACCAATGAAAAATCTTCTGCTCAGCCTGTTTTTCACCCTTCCGCTTCTTGCCGGCGAACTCGACCCCGCCGCCGCGGGCGAAGCGGCCGCCGCCAAGTTCATCGCCACCCTCGACCCCGCCCAAAAAACCAAAGCCGCCCTCCCTTTCACCAGCGACGAGCGCGAGAATTTCCGCTACACCCCACGCGAGCGCGCCGGGGTGCCGCTCAAGGAAATGAACGACGCCCAACGCGCGGCGGCAATCGCGCTCATCGACTCCGCCGTGAGCGAAAAAGGCAAACTCAAGGCCACCCAGATCATGAGCTTGGAAGGCGTCCTCGCCGAAATCGAAAACGATCCCGTCAAGCGCGACCCCGGCAAATACTACGTCGCCGTCTTCGGAACTCCCGGCGATCCGAAAGGCTGGGGCTGGCGCTTCGAGGGCCACCACCTTTCCGTCAACATCACCTTCGTCGCGGGCAAGGGCATTTCCGTAACGCCCTCGTTCATGGGCTCCAATCCCGGTGAAGTCCGTCAAGGTACAAAGAAAGGCCTGCGCGTCCTCGCCGCCGAGGAAGACCTCGCCCGCACCCTCGCCACCACCCTTCTCGCTGCGGGAAAAACCGACGTCATCTTCAGCGCGAAAGCCCCCGCCGAAATCCTCAGTTTCGAGAACCGCAAGGCCACCGCGCTCAATCCCGTAGGCGTCATTTCCGCCGACCTCACCGGCACCCAGCGCAGTGCCCTGCTCACCCTCATTTCCGAATACACTGGCCGCTACCGCCCCGAAATCGCCGCCACCGACATGGAAAAAATCAAAACCGCCGGCTTAGAAAAAATCCGCTTCGGCTGGGCCGGCGGCACCCAACCCGGTGACGCCTATTACTACCGCATCCAAGGCCCGACCTTCCTTATGGAAGCCGCCAACACCCAAAACAACGCCAACCACCTCCACGCCACTTGGCGCGATTTCGCCGGCGACTTCGGCCGCGATCTCCTCGGCGAGCACTTCAGCGGCGAGCACTGAGACCGCCATGAAAAAAGACCGTATCGACGCCCTCCTCGTCGCCCGTGGCCTCTGCGATTCCCGCGAGCAAGCCAAGCGCCTCATCCTCGCCGGCGAGGTCCGCAGCGGCGATCGCATCATCGACAAGCCCAGCACCAAACTCCCCGAAGACGCCCCGCTCGAAATCAAAAATAAGCCCCGCTTCGTCGGCCGCGGTGGGCTGAAACTCGAAGGCGCCCTCGACGCCTTTCAAATCGACCCCGCCGGCTGGGTTTGCATCGATGTCGGTGCCTCCACCGGCGGCTTCACCGACTGCCTGCTCCAGCGCGGCGCGATCCGGGTCCACGCCGTCGATGTCGGGACCAACCAGCTCGTCTGGAAACTCCGCAACGACCCGCGGGTGATCGTGAAAGAGCAGTTCAACGCCCGCCACATGGTTCCAGCCGACATCGGTGAAACAGTCCGGCTTGGCGTCATGGACCTCTCCTTCATTTCACTCACCAAAGTCCTTCCCGCCGTTTTTTCCGTGCTCGAAGGCGGCGGTTCAGTCGTCTGCCTCATCAAACCGCAGTTCGAACTCCGCCGCGAGGACATCGCCAAGGGCGGCATCGTCCGGGACCCCGCGCTCCACCAGCGGGCCATCGAGAAAATCCGCCACTTCGTCACCAGCGAATTCGCCTGCGAATGGCGCGGCCTCGTTCCCTCCTCCATCACCGGCATGGACGGAAACCAAGAGTTTCTCGCTTGGATCACCATCCCCGAGGCCCCGTGAGTGGCAAACCGCCCACCTCAGTCGCCCCCGGATTTGACATCAATCCCTTCGCCTGAACCGCCACTGCGCCCGCTTCGTCTCAGAAAACACGCGAAGTGGATGAGCAGCTTTGACTTGCGCGGCCGACTGCGCGACGGCAAGGATGGGCCATGGATCGCTGGTTTTTGATCGCCGCCACCCTGCTCGCTGCCGGGGGCGGGGTTTTGGGCATGATTTCGGTCCACCGCGGCCATCGCAATCACTGGACGGTGGCGTGGATGGTCGGGGCGTTCATCTGCCAAATGGGATTTCTCTCAGTGCGAGGCGATTTGCGCGCCGCCTGCCCGCTGACCGACCACGGGGAAATCCTCGCTTTCCTCGCTTGGTCGCTGACGATGTTTTACCTGCTGGTCGGCCCGGCCTACCGGCTTTCGCTGCTCGGGGTATTCACCGCGCCGGTGGTGGTCATTTTCCAGGCAGTGGCGCTGATTCCCGGCACGCTGACGGCCAATCCCACAGAAATCGCGGGGGGAAATCCGTGGCACGAAACCCACTCGGCCATGTCCGTGCTGGCTTACGGCGCACTCGCCCTCGCCGCCGTGGCCGGCGTGATGTTTCTAGTGCTCGACCGCCAACTTAAAGAACAGGATTTAAAAAGCGGACTTTTCCGGAACCTGCCACCCGTCCGCGAATTGCTCGTCTCGCTGGAGCGCCTGCTGTGGCTAGGTGCCGGCTTGCTGACCGTCGGGATCGTGGCGGGATTTCTCATGCCGCACACCTCGTCGGCTTGGGGCCACCTGATCGCAGCGGTCGCGGTCTGGGCGGGCTACATCGTCCTACTCACGGTCAAGCAAGTGCGGGGATTGACGGGTCGGCGGCTCTCGCTGTCGGCGGTGGTGTTATTCCTATTGTCCCTCGCGGTTTTCGCTTTCGTCTGATGGACCTTCTTTGCCTCGGCCTCAATCACCGCACCGCCCCCGTAGATGTGCGGGAGCGCTTCGCCGTCGGCAATACGAAACTCGGGGAAGCTTCCAACGACCTGATACGGCTCGCCGAAGCCACTGAAGCCGTGGTCATTTCCACCTGCAACCGCACCGAATTCTACCTCGCCGCAGATGGCGCACGCGCCGCCTTCGAACGGATCGAAGTCCGACTGGCAGAAAAAATCCATCTGGACTCGAGCGTGGCTGCACATTTCTACCGGAAAGAGAAAGGTGATGCGGCCCGTCACCTCTGTCGGGTGGTCAGCGGACTCGATTCCATGATGCTCGGAGAAACGGAAATATTCGGCCAAGTCAAGCAGGCTTATCGCTCAGCGCATGAAGCAGGAGCGACGGGGACGATTTTAAACAAAGTTTTCCAACGGGCGTTTGGCGTCGGCAAAAAGGTAAGGACCGAAACCTCCATCCAGGAAGGTTCAACGTCCGTTGGAAACGTCGCGGTGGACTTGGCGGAGAAGATTTTCGGCCACCTCAAAGACAGCGAGGTGATGATCCTCGGCGCGGGCGAAATGAGCCGGATCACGGCGCAAAGTCTGGTTTCCCGCGGGGCTAAATCAATTTTCGTGGCGAACCGCTCGTTCGACCGCGCCCAGGAACTGGCCCTTGAAATGGGCGGCAGCGCGGTACGTTTCGACGATTGGCAAAAAGTCCTCGAACGCGTGGATGTCGTCATTTCCTCAACCGGCGCGCCTCACGCCATCATCCTGCGGGCCGATGTGGAAAAAGCCCGCCGCGCCCGCAAATACCGGCCGCTGTTCTTCATCGATATCGCCGTCCCGCGCGACATCGACCCGGCGGTGGGCGAAATCGAAGAAGTCTATCTTTACGACATCGACACGCTGGAGCAACTGGCCGATGAAGCGCGCGGTCGACGGCAGCTCCAGATCGAGCAGTGCGAGCAAATCATCGAGCTGGAGTTGGAAAAGCTAAACTTGCCGGGGACTTGATGCACCGGGTGTGATCGCCGAGCCATCTCATTCCGCTTACCGACCCCAACACCCGGTGTGCTCGACTCGCACCCGAACAAATCGGCAGAGCCGCCGTCCACAACCGCAGACCTGATAGTTTTGTCACCAGCCGAGGATTTCCGCTTCTAATCGATCTGCCTTGCGCACATTTCCAAACTCCACGTCGGCCTTGAAAACTCCACCGGGCGCCGGCGTCCAGCGCGACCTGTTCGATAAATTCCGCTCAAACGAAGGATTGATCCGAAACGTCCCGCTGCGAAACTGCACCCCGAACCATGCTCCACTGGACCGACTCTCACAGCCATCTCCAAGACCCACGGCTGGGAGATCCCTGCCCGCTCATCACCGCGATGAAGCTGGCCGGCGTCAGCCGCTGCGTGGTCAACGCCACCCGCGAGGCCGACTGGCAGGCAGTGGCAAAACTATCGGATGTCGAGCCCGGTTTCGTACTGCCCGCCTTCGGCATCCATCCGTGGCAGGCGCACACCGCCGAAGCGGGCTGGCAGAACAGGCTCGCCTGTTTGTTGGAAAATCACCCGCACGCGTCCATCGGTGAGTGCGGGCTCGACTCATGGATTTCCGAGCCGCCGATGGAAATCCAGCGCCCTGTTTTCATCGACCAACTCCGCCTGGCCCGCGAGTTAGACCGCCCGCTCACCATCCATTGCCTCAAGGCTTGGGGCGCGTTGTTTGATGCCTTTGCCGAGGCACCGCCACCTGCGAGATTTCTCATGCATTCGTTCGGCGGCTCCATCGAGACCGCCCGCCGGTTAGTCCCGCTGGGCGCGTTCTTTTCTTTTTCCGGACACTTCCTGCACCCCCGCAAATCCGCCGTGCTCGACGTCTTCCGCCAGCTTCCGTCAGACCGAATCCTGCTAGAAACCGACGCCCCGGACATGCTCCCGCCCGTGAACTTCATCACCCATCCCCTGCCAGAAACTCACAACCACCCGGCCAATCTGCCCGCCATCGGCCACGCCCTCGCCGCCGCGCTCGGCATGCCCGCGGTCACGCTTGCGGAAAACACCCGCCGGAACGCGCGGCGCTGCTTCGGATTCTGAAGAGCCTCTATTTACCAGAGCCCCTATTCAACGGTGACGCTTTTCGCCAGATTCCGCGGCTGGTCGATCTCGCAGCCGCGGAGGCGGGCGACGTGATAGGCGAAGAGCTGGAGCGCGACGGCGGCCGGGATGGTGGCGACTAACGGGTGGCAGGCAGGGATGGTGATGAAGTCGTCCATGCACTCGGCCGTCTCGTGGTCGCCCTCGGTGACGATGCCGAGGATGCGGGCTCCGCGGGCGCGGCATTCCTCGATGTTGCCGAGCGTCTTGTCCTTACCGGGAATGTCCACGGCGAGGGCGATGATGGGTGTGCCTTTTTCCAACAGGGCGATCGGCCCGTGCTTGAGCTCGGCGGCGTGATAGCCTTCCGCGTGGACGTAGGAAATCTCCTTGAGCTTGAGCGCGCCTTCGAGGGCGACGGGATACATCGGTCCGCGGCCGATGAAGAAGGCGTGTTCGTTCTTGGTATAGTCGGCGGCGATTTTGGCAATCTTGTCGTTTTGCAAAATCACCTTGGCGACGAGCGCGGGGATGGACTCGATTTCGCGGGCGAGCTTGATGCCTTCCTCGCGCGAGAAACGGCGGCCGCGGCCGAGCTTGAGCGCCATCATTAGAAGCACCGCGACCTGGCAGGTGAAGGCTTTGGTGGAGGCCACGGAAATCTCGGGGCCGGCGTGCAGATAGACTCCCCTGCCCGTCTCGCGGGCGATGGTGGAGCCGACGACATTGCAAAGGCTCATCACGAACGCGCCCTTCTGATTCGCCTCGCGGACGGCGGCTAACGTGTCGGCGGTTTCACCGGACTGGGAGATGGCGACGACGAGATCGCGGCTGCCGAGGATGGGATTTCGATAGCGAAATTCGGCGGCTTGTTGGACCTCGGCGTGAATGTCTGCCAGATCCTCGAAAGCGTATTCGCCGACAAGTCCGGCGTGGAGTGAGGTGCCGCAGCCGATGAGGACGACGCGGTCGAGCTCCGCCAGATCGCGCGGCGAGGTGCCCATGCCGGCGAGCACGGACGAGCCGAGATTGAAGTCAAGGCGGCCGCGAATGGCGTTGCCGAGCGAGTCGGGCTGCTCGTGGATTTCCTTGAGCATGAAGTGGTCGAAGCCGCCCTTTTCCGCGGCGGCGGCATCGAAGGCGAGCTGGGCGATTTCGCGGGTGACCGGGATGTTGTGAAGGTCTCGGATATCGACGGAATCGGCGGTGACGATGGCGATGTCATTGTCGTCCAGATAGATCACGCGCTGGGTGTAAGCGACGATGGCGGACGCATCCGACGCGATGATGGTTTCGCCTTCGCCGATGCCGATGACGATGGGGCTGCCGCGGCGGGCGGTGATGATTTTGTCCGGCTCGCGGGAGGAAAGCACGGCGATGCCGAAGGTGCCTTCGACCTGATGGAGCGCGTCGCAGACGGCTTGAAAGAGGTCGCCCTTGTCGCAATCACCTATCAGATGTGAGAGAACTTCGGTGTCGGTCTCGGAGTAGAAGTGGTGGCCTTTTCCTTCGAGGCGGGCGCGGAGTGAGCGATAATTTTCGATGATGCCGTTATGGACGAGCGCGATGTCGCCGGATTGGTCGAGATGCGGGTGGGCGTTGACCTCGGTCGGCGGGCCATGGGTGGCCCAGCGGGTGTGGGCGATGCCGGTGGTGGCGCGCTGAAAAAGCTCGGGCGACCACTCGGTGTGGGCGCGGTCGTTGAGCTTGGCGACCTTTCCGGGAGCCTTGGCGATGACGATGCGCTCGTCATCCAAAATGGCGACGCCCGCCGAGTCGTAGCCCCGGTATTCGAGGCGGCGCAGGCCGTTGATGAGCACAGAGGCTGCATCTGCTTTTCCGATGTATCCGACAATTCCGCACATATTCGATTTGAGATTAGAGAGTTGAAATTTGAGATTGCACGTCGTGTTGGACGATTTCGCCAGGGCGCGTGGTGGTGTGGGGCCAGAGTTTGCGGCCCGGATAGATGGAGGTGTTGATGCCGGTGTGGACGCCGTCGCCGATGATGGTGCCGAACTTGCGGCGGCCGGTATCGACGAGCGCGCCGCCGACCATCGAGCGGTGGTTTTTCCCGTCGTGGCGAAGGTTGGAGGTGGTGGTGCCAGCCCCGAGGTTGACGTTCTCGCCGAGCACCGAGTCGCCGATGTAGGAGAGGTGGCCGACGTTGGTGTGGGAAAGGATGAGGCAGTTCTTGATCTCGACGGACTGGCCGATGTGGCAGTGGTCGCCAATGCTGGTGTTGCCGCGGATGTAGCAGTTAGGACCAATCTTGCAATTCGCGCCAATGACGACATTTCCCTCGATGAAGACGCCGGGCAGGATGCGGGTGCCCGGGCCGATGTGGACGATGCCTTCGATCACGGCGGATGGGTGGACTTCGCCTTGGATGGAGTTTTCGTTAAGAGAGGAAACGAAAAGTTCGTTAGCGCGGAGAAGGTCCCACGGGTAGCAAATGGGAACGTTCCCTCCCCTTGGGTGCTGCGAGAGCGGAATATTTCCGATCGGAAAATCCTCGATTTTCCGGGTGAGGGAGAGCGAGCAGGGATAGGTCGGTTCGGCAGACATCGTTTATCCGATCTCCTCGTGGATGGCGGTCGAGAATCGGCTGACCCACGAGGTGACTTCGGCAAGCTCGCGGTGTTCCACGAGAACGCGAATTTTGTTTTCCGTGCCGGAGTAACGGATCAAATGGCGGCCATTCTCACCGAACTCGGCCGTGGCCTCATTCATGAGTTTTTGCAACTTGGGCAGGGAATCCAGCGGCGGCTTGGACGGCACCGACATGTTCGCGAGCTGCGTCGGATACTCGTGCATCACGTTGGCGAGTTGGGCGAGCGTGGCTTTGCGCTCGATCATCATGCGCAGCACTTGGAGCGCGCTGAGAATGCCGTCGCCGGTGGTGACGTGGTCGCCAAAAATGAGGTGGCCGGAATTTTCGCCACCGAAGGAGTAGCCGTTTTTCCGCATGCACTCGATGACGCTGCGGTCGCCAACGGCGGTAGTTTCCACGCGGATGCCCTGCTGTTTCATGGCCTCGATCAGACCGAGATTACTCATGACGGTGGCGACGAGGGTGTCGCGTTTGAGTTTCCCCTGCTCCTTGAGGCCTATCGCGCAAAGCCCGAGAATGCGGTCGCCGCTGACGACTTGGCCGGTTGCATCGGTGAAAATGACGCGGTCGGCATCGCCGTCAAAGGAAATACCAATATCGGCGTTGTGCTTGCGGACGAGTTCGCCGGCGGCTTCGGGATGAAGCGCGCCACAGCCTTCGTTGATGTTAAGGCCGTCCGGTTCGTTGCAGACGGTGATCACTTCCGCACCGAGCTCTTTGAAAATGAGCGGGCCGATGAAGTAGGCGGCGCCATTGCCGCAATCGACGACGATTTTCAGCCCGTGCAGCGAGATGTTGTCGGCCGTGTGTTTCGCAAATTCGATGTAGCGGCCACGGGCGTCGTCGATGCGGTGGGCCTTGCCGATTTGCGCGGGTGGCAAAGGCGCGGCCTCGGGTTCATCGCCCATGATGTGGCGCTCGATGAGGCTCTCGATGTCGTCAGAAAGCTTGTAACCGTCCGGCCCGAAGATTTTCATCCCGTTGTCCTCATAAGGGTTGTGCGAGGCGGTGATCATGATCCCGGCGGCGGCTCCCATCGATTTCGTCAAATGCGCGACCGCCGGCGTGGGCATCGGGCCGACCAAGTAAACGTCCATTCCCATCGAAACGAGGCCGCTGGTGAGGGCGGTTTCCAGCATGTAGCCGGAAATCCGGGTGTCCTTGCCGATGAGCACGCGATTGCGTCTTGGACCGGAGGAACGTAGCACGTTGGCCACCGCCTTACCCATCCGCAGGGCGACTTCGGCAGTAATCGGGAATTCGTTGACCCGGCCTCGGATGCCGTCGGTTCCAAATAATTTCATGAGGTGATTCAATGAGTTCGAAAGAACCGGACTGTTCAAAAAAACCTGAACGAATCAAGACAAAACCCAGCGGGTTGGGGGCAGGGTCAAACCCAAGCGCTCTCGCTTTTCCGCTCTAAATCGACGCCCGCGAGAAACCGGCCAAAGCGGGGTGGCAGGAAGCGGGTGGAAAACCGCAATCATTGGCGGCGTGACGCCAGCTCAGCCCCTCCGCCGCCCCGGAAACTCCTCAACTCACCCTTTTAACGTTTCCCATCCCCGCACGCGTTGCCTAGCCTGCCGCCCAAATGAAGACCGACTCCCTCCGCGCCGCCATCCGTGACGTCGTCGATTTTCCGAAGCCCGGGATCATTTTCAAAGACATCACCCCCGTTCTCGCAGATGGAAAACTCTTCCGTGAGTCCATCTCTCTGCTCTGCGAAACCGCGGGCGGCGTGAAAATTGACAAGGTGGTCGGCATCGACGCGCGCGGCTTCATCTTCGCCGCTGCCGTCGCCGACCGCCTCGGCGCGGGTTTCGTCCCGGTCCGGAAAAAAGGCAAGCTCCCGTGGAAAACCCGCCAGACCGCCTACTCGCTCGAATATGGCGAATCCATCGTCGAGCTCCACGAGGACGCAATCCTTCCCGGCGAAGCCATCCTGCTCGTCGATGACCTGCTAGCCACCGGCGGCACCGCAGCCGCCGCCGTCCAACTCCTCACCGAGCTCGGTGCTAACATTGTCGGCATCTCCGTCCTCATCGAGCTCGGTTTCCTCGCCGGCCGCACCAAACTCGCGCCCCACCCCGTCCACGCCATCCTTACCTATTAGCCGCCCCAAATCCCTACTGCGTTCGCGTTTTATCGCTCATCACCTATCAAAGGTTGATCCTTTCCCCCGACCGCTTCATCCTCGCCCTCCTAACTCTTAAATCGTACACCCCATGTCCTGGCAATCCTACAACCAATCCCTCCTCCGCTATCCGCAACACGGTTTCTCCCTCGATCTCTCCCTGATGGACATCGAGCCGGGCGACGTGGCCGCACTGCAACCGCGAATCGCCAAAGCTTTCGCCGACATGGAAGCCGTCGAGTCCGGCGCCGTCGCCAACCCCGACGAGGGCCGCATGGTCGGCCACTACTGGCTGCGCAACGCCGATCTCGCACCGACCGAGCAGTTAAGAAAAGCCATCACCGAGCCGATCGCCGCGCTCAAGCATTTCGCGAAACAAGTCCACACCGGCAGCATCACCCCGCCATCCGGCGGAAATTTCAAACAGGTCCTGCTCATCGGCATCGGAGGCTCCGCGCTCGGCCCGCAGCTCGTCTCCGAGGCCATCGGCCAAAACGCGCGGCTGCCGCTCTACTTCTTCGACAACACCGACCCCGCAGGCATGGACGCCATCATCGCCAAACTCGCGAAAAACGGCCTCGATAAAACCCTCGTCCTCGTCATCTCCAAATCCGGCGGCACCGCCGAAACGCGCAACGGCATGCTCGAAGCGAAGGCCGCCTATGAAGCCGCCGGCCTCGACTTCGGACGCCACGCCGCCGCTGTCACCGGCACCGGTTCCAAGCTCGACCAATACGCCGTCGCGCAGCATTTCATCGCCCGCTTCCCGATGGAAGACTGGATCGGCGGCCGCACTTCGGTGCTCTCCACCGTCGGCCTCGTCCCCGCCGCGTTGCAAGGGTTAGACATCGACGCCCTCCTCGCCGGGGCCGCCGCGATGGATGCGGAAACCCGCAACCAGGACGCGTCGAAAAACGCCGCCATGCAGCTCGCTATCGCCTGGCACAGCGCCACTAACGGCAAGGGCGAGAAAGACATGGTCGTCCTGCCCTACAAGGACTCGCTCGTCCTTTTTTCCAAATACCTCCAACAACTCGTCATGGAGTCGCTCGGCAAGGAGCACGACCTCGACGGCAAAGTCGTCCACCAAGGCATCGCCGTTTACGGCAACAAAGGGTCCACCGACCAGCACGCTTACGTCCAACAACTCCGCGACGGCGTGAACAACTTCTTCGCCACCTTCATCGAAGTTAGAAAAGGCCGCTCCGGCCCCAGCATCGAGGTCGATCCCGGCACCAGCACTGCGGACTACCTGCAAGGCTTTTTCCGCGGCACCCGCAAGGCGCTGCACGACTCCGGCCGCAAGTCACTCACCATTTCCATCCCCGAAGTGACACCGTTCCAGCTCGGCCTGCTCATCGCCCTCTTCGAGCGCACCGTTTCGTTCTACGCCTCCCTCGTCAACATCAACGCCTATCACCAGCCCGGCGTCGAAGCGGGAAAAAAAGCCGCCGGCGCCTTCCTGGAAACCCTCACCCAAGTCCGCAACCGCCTCACCGCCTATGCCAAGACCGCCGCGGATATCGCCGCCGAAATCGATGCTGATCCCGAGGACGTCTATCACTGCCTCACCCACCTTTCGGCGAACGGCGAAGCCCAAGTCGCCATCGGCGCGAGTCCGGCGGAAGACCGCTTCCAACTGTGAGTCCCGCTCCGCGCTTCAGTGGTCGAGCTTGAGCTTCTTCAGCTTGGGCTCGATCACAAACCGGCAATACGGGTTTTTCGATTTGTTCTCGTTGTAGTAATTCTGGTGATAGTTTTCGGCCGGATAGAACTCCGCTGCCTTGGTGATTTCAGTCACGATCGGATCTTTGAAATTCACCTTGGCGGCTAACTTCGAGGCTTCCGCGACTTTCTTCTGTTCCTCCGAGTGATAGAAAATCGCCGAGCGGTACTGGGTCCCCGAGTCATTGCCCTGGCGGTTGAGCGTCGTCGGATCGTGGAGATCCCAGAACCAGGAAAGCACCTTCTCGTAGGAAATTTTCTTGGGATCGAAGACCACCTGCACCACCTCCGCATGGCCGGAGTCACCGTCGCAGATTTGCTCGTAAGTCGGGTTTTTCACCGAGCCGCCCATGTAGCCGGAGGTGGCGGAGTAAACCCCGTCGAGCTGGCGATAGGCGGCATCGATGCACCAAAAACAACCCGCGCCGAGCGTGGCGGTTTCCGCACCTGCGGGGACTTCGGGCATCTTGGCGGCTTGTTGGTCAGTGGCGGTCATGGCTTTTTCGGGTTCGCAGGAAGCAAGCGTGGGAATGAGAAGCAGCAACGAAAGGGCGAGTCGGCGGTTCATGCGCGTAAGATACGTGAAAATAATAATTCTTCCCGGAAAATTTCGTCACCATTCGATGCCCACGCCTTCTTCCGGAATGAGCACCTGCTCGCTGATGCCAAGCCGGTCCGCCTCCATCAGCAGCCGCTCGACAGGCTCATGGTGCGGCTCGTTGCCTAGCGGAAACGTCCCGTAGTGCATCGGGATCAGCGCCTTCGCCCCGAGATCCGCGAACGCGCGGACTGCCTCCTCCGGATTCATGTGCACATCGCGGCCGCTCGGCGACTCATAGGCACCGATGGGCATGAGTGCGACGTCGATGTCGTAACGCTTGCCGATTTCCTTAAAGCCCGCGAAATAAGCGCTATCGCCGCAATGGAATACGCTCTTGCCGCCGGCGCGAACGATGTAGCCGCCGTAGTCGCGGTGGACGTCATGGATGAAGCGCGCGCCCCAGTGATGGGACGGCGTGTGGATGATTTCGAGCTCGTCGAAACTCAACGCATCCCAAACTTTCATCTCATGAGTCGCGGGAAATCCGAGACGCTTCACGAGCGAGCCGCTGCCCATCGGCACGACAATTCCCTTGCGCGCCTGGAGGATTTTCAAGCTCGGCTTGTGCAGGTGGTCGAAGTGCGCGTGAGTGACTAACACCAGATCCACCTCCGGCACGCCGTGCAGGTTCAGTCCCGGCCGGCGCGAGCGTTTCACCGGGCCGTGCCATTTCGCCCAGTTCGGATCGACGATCACCGAGTGGCCGGCAAACTGCAGGAAAAACGACGCGTGCCCGATCCAAGTGATCCGCACCTTGTCCCTTTCCGGCGGCGCGAGCACCGGTTCCAGCACGTCGCCATTACTCCGCTGGAACATTCCCGGGACGATCCGGTGGCGGAGAAATTTTAGATTCCTCGACGGCCAGCCCTTCTGCGGCATCAGGCCGGAATACCTCGCGGGCATCGGCTCCATTGGGGGCTCGTTGTCGTTCACTGTTGTTTTAAGATTAGCGGACAAAACGCGCGAGCGCATGGAAAACCTTATTCTGATTTTCCATAAGCGTCCGCGATTCTTCCCGCCCAGTCCCGCGCCCTTTCAGCGAAGCTGCGGTCGTCGCCCGCGTAGAGAATGCCGCGGGACACATTGATCACGTCCGGCGCGCGGCGGGCGGCGGCGGCCAGCGAGGCAAGATCACCGCCCTGCGCTCCGAGTCCGGGGACCAGCAGCGGCGCGTCCGGCATTTTCGCCAAGACATCCGCCGCGTTTGTGAGTCCGACGACGTAGCCGACATCCGTGGCGCGGCCTTCTTCCTTCGCCCGCTCGCCGAGCGCGGTGACGAGTTCGAAAACCGAACGGCCATCTGCAAGCTTCTGCCGTTGGAAATCGCTCGAGCCGGGATTCGAAGTCACCGCGAGCAGATAGATCCCCTTCCCCGCCCAATCGAGAAACGGCTCGATCGAGTCATAGCCGAGGAACGGATTGAGCGTCACCGCATCCACCTTCCAACGCCCGAAGTAGCCCTGCGCGTAATATTTCTGCGTCTCGCCGATGTCGCTGCGTTTCGCATCCAAAATCACCGGCACGTCCTCCGGCATTCCGCCGAGCAAGTCTTCCAGCAAGCGGATGCCCTCGATGCCCATCGCTTCAAAATACGCCATGTTCGGCTTATAAGCCGCCGCGTATTCCGCCGTTTCCTCGACGACTTGTTTGAGAAATTCCCGCGCCGCCGCAGCCCCGCCGTCCCCCGGTCGAGGATCGAGCCCGACACAGAGCCGGGATCCGGTTTTATCAATCCGTTGCTGGAGACGATCGGCGTAGCGCATGGCTCGAAGTAGCGGCGATCACCGGTCGCCGTCAATTGAACATCCTTGAACATTGAACATCGAACGCTAAACATCGAACGTCGAAGGGGAGAGAATGAATGAATGAGAGCCGGGATAAATTCCACGGTCCGTCGGGAAAGTCTTCACTTCAATGTTCGATGTTCAATGTTCGATGTTCCCCCGCGCTCCATCCACCACAGCCAACCCAGCAGGATGAAATAACCGGCGAACTCGAAGGCCTTGGCCCAGTAATGAATCGGCGCGTCGCCACCGTGGCAGCCACAGGAAATATCGAGGCCTTTCGACCACGCCCAGCCGACCGAAAACGAAAACACCACCACCAGCCCGGCGAGGGTGAGGATCGCGCCGCGCCTAAGAATTCCGAGCAGCAGGCAAAGCCCGGCGATGACTTCCAGCCACGGCACCGAGTAAGCCGCCACCGCGTCCCACGGTGGCTTGATGAGCTGATAGTTCGCGACGTCGCGCGTGAAGCGGTCGAGGCCGGTGCCGAAAATTTTCATGCCGCCGCTGTAGAGAAACCACGTGCCTAACAAGACGCGGGCAATGAGAGCTGGGGCGTTCATGAAGATGAAGAGCTTCGCGGCGACCGGTGATCGCCGCTACGCGGGCTGGAGAAACCGCCGCTGCGCTTCCTCCTCGGGATTGTGCGGCAGTGCTTCGTTGGTGGACTTGGTGTCGGCCAGCAGCTCATCGCGGAATTTCCCGATGATCGCTTCCACCGGCCACGACGACGCTTCCCCGAAGGCGCAGATCGTGCGGCCGTCGATCTGATAGGCCACGCTTTCGAGCGTGTCGAT